>DJVG01000058.1 GCA_002441095.1 Elusimicrobia bacterium UBA6262 | reverse complement strand
CATCTTGTCCCTTATATGTATGCCAACCACCTTCGATAACCTCGAACAGGTCATTGATGTTGGTGATCGCATATCTTTCCAGGAATTTCCCGGAAAGAACAGTAACATTAGCGGCAGCTTCGTACGTTTTTTCATTACGTTTCGTGACGCCGCTGACCATATCCTCGCCGAACAGGGCGAGCTCAGTGACGGCTTGTTCTGCTGCCATTACTGGTACTACTAAACTAAACATGATAACTACGATAAATAAAGGACATACTAAACTTTTTAAAGCTTTTTTCAATTCCATCATTTACACCCCTTTCTTAATTTTTTATTTCGGCAAACTCTGTGTTTTCAGCCGCTCACCTCCTTCTTTTATGTATAAAATCCATCTCTTCCTATATATAATAAGAGAATATTTTATCCTGTGTCATTATATCATTATCGAAAAATCTTGTAAAGTAAAAAATTATTAAAAACGATTACACAGATTTAAAAGCTAGATTACACAGATTAAGAAAGCTTGAATTTACTCGCCGAATCCTTCAGGCTCTCCGCGATCTCTTTCAGGTTTTCGATCGAAGTGGAAATTTCCTCAAAGGTCGCGACTTGTTCTTCGCTGGAAGCGCTGGCTTCTTCAGCGCTGGCCGCAGTTTCTTCTGAGCTGGCGGCTATATCCTCGATCTGTCCCGCAATATTTTTCGCGGCCTGGCTGATGTCCTTGAAGCTCTTGCCGGCATCGGTCGTGACATTCGCTGATTCGCCAACGTCTTTGGCTACTATTTCTACAGCCGTAACCGCCTTAGCAGTTTCGGCCTGCACTTCACTGATCAGCCGGGCAATTTCGCTGGCGCTCTGGGCCGAGCCTTCAGCCAGCTTCCTGACTTCATCAGCGACTACGGCAAATCCGCGGCCAGCTTCACCGGCCCGGGCTGCTTCGATCGCGGCATTAAGTGAAAGCAAATTGGTCTGGTCAGCAACTTTGGTAATATAATTAATGATCTCGCCGATCTGCATTGAACGCTTGCCCAGGTTCTTGATCAGTTCAGCAGACTGGTAGGCGCTGTCCTTGGAATGGGACACCTTAGCAATAACCCCGCTGATATTTTCATCGCCAGTCTCAGCGGTCTTGGCTGATTTCTGGGCGACGGTAGCTATCGTCTGGGTAGTATCAGAGATCTTGGTAATGGATACTGAGATCTGGCTGACATTAGAAGCCATTTGCGAGATCGCCTCGCTGGAAGTCCGGGATAAGGAAGCCATTTCATTGGCCCGGGAATGGATCTGGTTCGAAGATTCCTGTATTTGGGAGATCAGGTCCCGCAAGCCGGTGATCATGGAAGAAAGCGCATTGCCGATCAGGTCTTTAGAGGAACGAGGCTTGATAGCGGTCGTCAGGTTACCGCGTGATACATCCTGGGTAATATTGGCCATTTCCTGCAAGTACTCCACGATCTGCTTGAAAGAAGTGCCTAAAACGTCAAATTGCGACCGCACCCTGATATTGCCGCTGATATTGCCCTGGGAGATTTCCTGGGCCATCTGGCTCATTTCCTGGAAGTAACTGACCATTTCCTTGAAGGCTACGCCCAGGATATCCTTGTCGCTGCGCGGATGGATGTTACCGCTGATATTGCCCTGGGAAATATTTTGGGCCAGCTCGGCCATTTCCTGCAGGTAAACAACCATTTCCTTAAAAGCATTGCCTAATACATCCTGGTCAGACCGCGGCGTGATCTCGGTGTTTAACTCACCCTGGGCCACCAGGTTAGCATTTTTCGCGATCTCTTCAATATATTTCACCATCTGATTGAAGGCCCGCCCCAGGTCGCCTATTTCATCATTAGACTTGATCTGTAATTCTTCTTCAATTTCACCCTGGGAGATCTTCTGGATCTTGTGGATCACTTGCTTTAACGGGTTTAAGGTAATACGGGAAGCCATAATAATGAGGGCAATACCAATTAAGATAATAATTAAGGTAAATAAGAAAATGAGATATTTTATTTTGCGCAGCTCATCACTAATGCCAGTGGTCTTCATGCTGATCTGCACAGCACCGATAGTTTCCTTCTTTATTTCCGAAGTCCCGGATCTATCAGACTGTCCGGCACCCAAGCCCATCATTGATTCCAGGTCCGACCCTCCGGACGAAACTGCTGACTGGGTCACTTTGCTGGTCACAGGGACAGAAATGACTATGGTTTTGCTATCCGGCTTTTGGAAGGACGCCTCTTTTAATTCCAGGGCTTTCTTTTCAATATCTGTTTCCACTGTTCTGTCAATTTTATTTGTCTCGCTATGCGACAGGAAACGGCCGTCCTTGTTGATGACACTAGCCGTGGCTACATCTTTTTCTTTCATGGCGCTATCTACAAAATTTCCCAGGCTGGTCCGGTCCTCCGCCAGGATGCTGAACTGGCAGTTATTGGCAATACCGTTGGCGATCGTTTCTCCTCTTTTTTCCAAGGCATTCAGCAATAATGTACTCTCGTGATTGATCAGGTACGTACTAAAAAATAAGGCAATCAGCACGATCAGTCCGGCTGTAAACATTATAAGCTTATTTTGTAGATTCAGTACCACTTTTTGTCTCCCTTTTTGAAGTTAGTATTCGCTTCGCTTAGCACTAACTGTTTTAATCGGTGTAATCTTTTTTACTAATCTGTGAAATCAAGGGTAGGATTTTTTAAATTCCTACACTATTAATTATATGTTTCCACTGCCCGCTTGGTCACGTCTGAACTGATCTTAATGCCTAACGCTCCGGCGGTCTTAGTATTAATAGCCAGGTTCAAGTTACGAGGATAGGCCAGCGGCGGTAATTCTCCGGCTCCGCCCTTAGCCAAAATATCGCCGGCCATGGCTCCGGATTGCCGGCCGATATCTTCATAGTCCAGCACCGGTGAAGCTATGGCTCCTACTTTGACCAGGAAGGAAGCAAAGCCAAATACCGCTACACTGCCCTGCTGGCATTCATTCATAATGAACGGGATCGTATCTTTAGTGGCGACGGTAGGATCGAGGATCAACCAGAAAACCTGTATCTTGCCCACCATCTCTTTGATCGCTTTGACGACATCAGGCGAAGAAGCCACAGAAGTGGCGACAATGGACAAGCCATAATTACCGGCTACGGCTTTGGCTTCATTAGCGATGGATTGGCTATAAGTGGGATCATAAATTATCCCGACACTTTTAGCATTGGGGATGATCTCTTTGATCGTTTCTAAGGATTGTTTGACCGGGATATCGAGGGCTACACCAGAAATGTTACTTTTGAGGATCTTTTGTTTAGCCGGACTAAGGACCATGGAAAAAACTATCGGCTTGTTGGCTACTTTTTCCGAAACCGCTTTCACTGCTTCTGTGCCGATCGCGTATATCAAGTCAAAACTGCTAATATTTCCCGGAATACCAGCCAGGTCAGAGTAAGTTATTTTGAGATTGCCGCCTTCGGCGTATCCCTTGTTTTTCATCTCCTTCTTAAATCCTTCCAAAGCCATATTATACTGGGGCAGGTTCTGGCTCTTGATAATTATGATATTTTCGGCCAAAGAAAAAGATTGAAATAATAACAGGATAAAAACAGCAAGGATTAACCGGACCGAGAATCTTTTGTACGCATGTTTTTTTGTGACCATCACCATATTTTCTCTCTTAGTTTGTTTTATAGAGCTTCCTATGGCTCTTTCCCTGATTCAAGAATGCTAAAAAAAACCTTTTCTCTTACACCCCAAAAGGGTTTGTTTAACATTCTCAAGACAACAAAATATAGTGTGGTTTAAAATTATTACACAGCCTGTTGTATAATTTACCTTTCCGCGCATATTGTATATAATATCAAAATATTTGTCAACAAAAAAATTTTAAAAACGATTACACAGATTAGAAAAGATCCGCCTGAGGCGGACAGGGATTACCTGACAAAACTATTTTTTAGCTCTTTTTTCAGCGCCAAGGAGCCTGATCTTTTTAGCTGTGCCGGCGGCGAATCCGCCAATAGTGCCGTCGCTGCGGATGACCCGGTGACAAGGCACTGCCGGGGCAAAAGGATTTTTGTGCAGGGCGTTGCCAACGGCGCGGCAGGCCCGCGGCCGTCCGATCTTTTGCGCGATCCAGGCATAGGTCCTGGTTTCTCCATAGGGGACAGTTTGGCATGCCGCATAAACTTTTTTTTCAAATTCCGTAATTCTTATTTTTTTCTTTTTGTTTTTCAACTCGCAACTCGCAACTTTTTTCTTTTACTGGCCAACTTCTATTGCAGCTTCCTGTACTTCGGGCCCTTGGATATATCAGAAAGAAAGATATTGCCTTGTTCATCAGTATAAATAAAAAGCGGTTTTTGGATACTGATCGGACGGTTGGCATAATATTGCCAGTAAGTCAGCACCGCGATAATATATTTTTTTGTTTCCCGGAACGGAGGTATACCGTTATATTTTCTGACCGCGTCAGGGCCGGCATTATAAGCAGCTAACGCTAATTTTATATCGCCGAAATTGCGCAATTGTTCCGCCAGGTAACGGGTACCCCCCTCGATATTCTGCCGCGGGCTGTAAATATCAAATACGCCTAAACATTCAGCTGTTTTAGGCATTAATTGCATCAAACCCTTGGCTCCTTTATAGGAAACACAGTATTGGTCAAAATCACTTTCTGCTTTAATAACTGCCTTGATCAAAGCTGGTTCCAGGTTATGCTTTTTAGCAAAAAGCGCGATCAGCTCATCAAAACTGGCAACATCCCTGGGGGAGATCTTTTTCTTCGCTTTAGCAGCCGGCTTTTTTTGCACCCGCGCAGAAACAGTATGGCCGGTGGGAATATAATCCCTGATCTCATTTTGATAGAAATTAAGCTCTCCGCCTTTGACCCTGAAAATATAGCTATCGCTATTTTTTTCTACTAAAACACCATAAAAAGTATTGCCATTCTTCAACATGACCTTGTATTCCCGCCCAATGGCGTACAGGAGTGAAAGAGTGGTAAAGTGGTAGAGTGGCAAAGTAAAAACCATACATATTAACAGACGTGTTTTCCATTTAAGTTTCATTACTCATCCTTTCTCTTTCAGTGTCTTACGGCGTAATAGGCGGTGATAGGAAATGGCAAAGCGGTGCGCTTCGTCACGTATATGCCTGACCAACTGCAGGGCCGGGGAACGCCGGTCCAGGGCCAGTGGTTCAACTTGTCCCGGTAAAAATATTTTTTCTTCACGCTTGGCTATGCTGGCCAGGGGAATTTGCTCATCCAGTTCCCGTAATTCACTTACGGCTTGGGATAATTGTCCTTTGCCGCCATCGATCAGTATCAGGTCAGGCCGTTTTGCTTTATATTCCACCAGGCGGCTATACCGGCGGTGCAATACTTCTCCTAACATGGCATAGTCATTTATCCCTGAAATGCTTTTGATCCGGAACCGGCGGTATTCCTGCGGAGCAGGTTTGCCATCAATGAAAGTAACCATTGAACCAACAGCCAAATGCCCGCTGATATTAGAAATATCAAAAGCCTCAATGCGGCGGGGCAAACACGGCAACCCCAGTTCCTTTTGCAGCAGTGGTAACATTTGCTGCTGGGGCAGTCCCGGCAAATGGCTCTTTAACAAGACTGCCGGGTCAAGTTGCCGGAAATTGATCTGCGCCAGAAGTTCTTCAATAAACTGTTTTTCCTGGTGTACCCGTCGCGCTTGTTCATACTCCAAAACCTGGCTATAGTCAGCTAATTGCCTCCCCAGATAGTGCAGCAGCTGCTGCGGCCGGTTCCGCAGGAACAGGTCCACTTCCCTAAGAACGCGCAGGTAATGTTCCCGGCTGACCTGCCCGGTGCAAGGCGCAGGGCAGCGTTTTAAATGAAAATATAAACAGGCTTTAGCTGGTAATTTCGTTTGCCGGCAATAGCGCAGTGGAAAATATTTCCTGACTACGCGGACGATCCGGCGCAAATGGCTGCCATCCGGATATGGCCCGTAATATTTAGCTCCATCTTTGCGCACTATCCTGGTCACCAATAAGCGCGGCCACTGTTCCCTCATGGTTATTTTTAAGTAGGGATAGCTTTTGTCATCCCGGTACATGACATTGTAGCGGGGGCGGTAGCGCTTAATTAATTCAAACTCTAAAAGTAAAGCGGCCTTTTCTGATCCCGCCGGGATATAGTCAATAGCGGCGATATGAGAGACCAGGGCTTGCACCTTAGGGGAAAATCCCTTACCCTGGAAATAACTGCTGACCCTTTTTTTCAGGCTGGCAGCTTTGCCCACATAAATAATTTCCCCGCGGCGGTTCTTCATCAGGTATACGCCGCTTTGATCGGGCAGGTGCTTAATTTTTTCCAGCAATGACTCAGTCATAGATTTTTAACTTCAGGATACAGCGTATAGCGGGTAGCGGTTAGCGTATAGATTTGTTTTTCTATCCGCTTTACGCTTTACGCTTCACGCTAATAAAATCTTTCACATATTTCAATTCTTCAATTTTTAGCAAATACGCTATACCTATATATATCAGGATCCCCAGGACTAAGGCAATAATAATCCATTGCCTGGTGAAAAAACAAACCACCCCCATCGCTGTCGCTGCCAGCAGGACTTTCTGTATACTTACCCAGATCTGTCTGGCTCCCAGAGCGCCGATCCTCTGCCGCAAAATATAGATTAAGGCAGCCATATTAAAGGCGGCAGCTATACTGGTAGCCAGGGCCAACCCGCCAACGCGCAGGAAGCGCATCAGGATAATATTTAAGACTGTATTTAAGACCATGGCGGCCATAGCTATTTTAACCGGGGTTTTCGTATCCTGTAAAGCATAAAAAGCCGAAGCCCCGATCTTCACCCCGGCGAAAAAAATCAAACCCAGGGCGTAAAAAGCCAAGGCCAGGGCGGTTAAAGATGTCCCCTGGGCATTGAAAGAACCGTGTTCGAACAATAGCTTGATGATCGGCTGTCCTAAGACGATAAGCCCGATCATTGAGGGGATCAGGGTAAACATGGTCATACGGATACTTAATGAAAAAGTTTGTTTCAGCTGCGACAGATCCTGTTTCGCCGCTGCCAGGCTCATGGCCGGCAAGGCTACCGTGGCTACAGAAATACCAAAGAGCGCCAGCGGCAGCTGGTAAAGCCGGTTGGCATAATAGAGAGCCATAATACTGCCATCCTGCAGGAAACTGGCACAAACCTGGTCAACGAGCACATTGATCTGCCTGACACCACTGCCGATAGCCACGGGTACCATTAAAAAACCGATCTTCTTGACCTCCGGGGTGATCCGGAATATTAAAGTCTGGAAGAAGCCCTTTTTCACCAGGGCCGGAAGCTGCCAGAGGAACTGGAACAATCCTCCCAGCAATACTCCCCAGGCTAATCCTTCAACCGGTACTTTCATGAGAGGTACCAGCCAGACTACCGCGGCTATTTCAAAAAGAGATAACATCATTGGCGCCACTGCGGGTATGAAAAAAACCTGCAGGGAATTTAATACACCCATAGCTAATGCTGACAGGCTGATAAAGGCGATAAAAGGGAACATGATCCTGGTAAGTTTGACCGCTAAAGCCAATTGTTCAGGCTTATCCCACCAGCCCCAGGCAATGATCCTGACTATGGCCGGGGCAAAGATCATTCCTAGAAGAGTCACTCCGGAGAGAATTACCAGCAGGATCCCCAGGCAAGCGCTATAGAGTGTAGCCGCTTCATCTTTGCCCTTTTTTACCAGGCATTCACTGAACACCGGGATAAAGCCGCTGGATAAAGACCCTTCTCCCAGCAGATCACGCAATAAGTTAGGGATCCGGAAAGCTAAATAGAAGGTATCTGCCGCCCAGCCATTGCCAAAACGGCTGGCTACTACCATATCCCGCACATACCCCAGGACCCGGGATAAAAGAGTCGCGCCAGACACAGTACCGATAGACTTGGCAATTTTGGTGGACATTTAGCTTGACACCCTTTATAAATTATGGTAATATTACAACAGATTTCAGCATTTAATTGCTGTAATTCCTGCCTGTCATTAGGCAGGGTTTTTTAATCACTATGAGCCTATATCAAGGAGGAAATACCGAATGACCAAACTAAAAATGGGCCGGCATACTTCGGCGATCAAGGAATCACGTCAGAATATTGTCCATCATCGCGCCAACACCAAGATCAAGAATCAGATCAAGCAGTTGATCAAAGATGTAAACGCGGCCATTGCCAAGAAAGACCAGGCTGCGGCAAAAAGCATTATGCTGAAAGCTTTTGCTGCCCTGGATAAAGCTGCCAAGAAAAACATCCTGCATAAGAATAACGCAAACCGTAAAAAATCAAGGATGGCCCTGAAAGTAAAAGTTTTAGCCGCATAGATCGATCAATAAATGTTCCAAAACCCAAAGCGGGTCCTGATTACTGCTTTTAAGAGCTTTATCAGTATCCGCTATTTTTTTGTGCTTCTTAACCAATTCTGCTAAATTGAACTGCGGCAAACTGGCTTTAAATTCATTTTGATCGTCGGATTTCCTGATATTGAATTTTTTTATGATCTCATCAACGCTGACCTGCCTTGATTGCATTTCTTTGGCCACGATCAATTTTCGCCAGGACTGGGAGATAAGCCACAAAGCGTACATTTCACCTTTTCCTTCTGCTACTACATGCTGCAAAGACACTAAAGCCCGGCCCAGGTTGCGGGCGGCCAGGGAGCGTTCCAGGCGCTTGTCGTTTTCGGTAAACATCCTGAAGATATTTTTTTGCGCTTCAGCCAGCGTGATCGTTTTCTTATCCGGAAGAGCGATCACCAGCTTGGTGATCTCGGAAGCAAGATTAACCAGTTCCGGCCCGGCCGTCTCTATTAAAAAATCCACCGTATCAGTATCAACTGTTTTCTGGTAGCTGCGGAATTTCTGGGCTACCCATTTTTTCAAGTCACTTTTGAATAATGGCCAGAAAACCACTTCAAATTCCTTAAGTACCGAATAGAGCTTGTGTTTACGGTCACGGTTATCCAGTTTCCCGGCAACCAGTACCAGGCAGGTCGCAGGATTAGGATGCACGAGATACTCCTGAAGTTTGTCTTTATCAGCCAGTTTTTCAATCTCCTGGACTACTACCAGGCGGCGGTCAGACAGAAACGGTAAAGACTGGGCCTGGTTTAAAATCTCCCCGGCAGAAGTCTCCTTGCCATATAAAAGAACATAATTAAAATCTTTTTGGTCCTCGGCTACCAGGTTTTGGCACAGGAGTTGTAACGCTTCCTTCTTGAGGAACTCCTCATCCCCGGAAAAGAAATAGACTGGTGCGATCTTCTTTTTGGCTATCTGTTGCAGCAAATCTTGATATTTCATGGGGTCCCTGATTTTTCCTGTCTATACGCTATCCGCTATCCGCTACACGCTATACGCTAGTTTTACCACCAGCCAATGATCGTCCGCTTGACTATATCACGGGATAGCAAGTCAGTTACAGCCTCTTGCGCGTCATTTTCGGTTTCTACCAGTTGCCCGGCTTTAGCCGTGACATAGTAGGTATAATCTTCGTGAATATTGTTTTCGGTCCACATTGTGATACCCTGGACCTGGTCTTTGAAAGTAACATCCACCCCGATATATAATTTGTACTGTTCGATCACGCTTTGGGCATCATAACTGACCGGCTCCAGGCTATACCGCACGATCACTCCGGTCAATAAGGCGTCTGCCTCTTCTGCTTTAACGATCTCCAGCCGGCCGTCGCGGAGAAACTCTTCGATCACTTTTTTAGTAAGCTTATCTTCGATGCCATATTGCACGATATTATTGCTGAAATTATTAACCGCTATCTTTTTTATATACGTTGGCAATACTGACACGGGCGTCTTACCGCACGCAATCATGGACAGGATACTCATGGCGATTAAACCAAATATTACCTTCTTACAGACTCTCATACTCCCCCCTTAGCTTTAATACGGTTATCAGGATAATAAAGATCAGGTTAACAGGATATCAGTAGATCAGAATATCAGTAAGTTCCTGATAAACTGATTTCCCGATTACCTGATACTCTGACACCCTGATACCCACTTCCTGATTTCCTGATATCCTGATATACTTCCTCTATTTTCAAACTACAACAATATTAACCAGTTTATTCGGAACATAAACGATTTTAATGATCTTTTTGCCGCTGACCTGCGCTTTGACTTTTTCGTCTTCCGTGGCCAGCCGCTGCACTTCTTCCTCTGGCGTGCCAGGGCGCATTGATATGCGGCCGCGCACTTTGCCGTTGACCTGCACTACGATCTCGATGGCTTCTTCCACGATCGCGCTTTCATCATAAGCCGGCCAGGGAAGAAAGATCAGGTCATCTTCATGCCCTAAACGCTGCCACATTTCCGCAGCAATATGAGGCGTGAATGGCGAAATAAGGAGAACTACTTTTTCCGCTGCTTTGCGGACCTCGCCGGCCGTGACCTGCGGCTCCAGGTCATGGATCGTATTTACCAATTCCATCAGGGCGGCAATAGCGGTATTAAAACCAAATTCCTTTTCCAGGTCATTGGTAACTTTTTTAATAGTAGCATGGACCTTACGGTCTAAGGCGCGGGCAGCCCCTTCGACAAGCTCAGGGCAAGTTGCTCTAATCTCACTATTAGGTTCATGTCTCTCTAATTCACCAGCAATGACCTTTTCCACCAGCCGCCAGATCCTGGTCAGGAACCGCCAGGCTCCTTCCACCCCGGTATCGCTGTATTCCAGGTCTTTTTCCGGGGGAGAAGCAAACAAGATAAATAAGCGCATAGTGTCAGCCCCATACTTTTCAATAATGTGGTCAGGGTCAACAATATTGCCTTTGGATTTACTCATCGCTGTACCGCCCAGGGTCACCATCCCCTGGTTCAGCAGGTTAGTAAACGGTTCATCCCCTTTTAGCAAGCCCATATCACGCATAACCTTAAAGAAAAACCGGGAATAGATAAGATGCATGCAGGCATGTTCTGCTCCACCGATATACTGGTCTACCGGGAGCCAGCAATCTGCTTTCTCCCGGCTGAACGGCAGTTGTTCATTATGAGCATCGCAATAACGGGCAAAATACCAGCTGGAATCGACAAAGGTATCCATGGTATCTGTTTCCCGTTTCGCCGGACCTTGGCATTTAGGGCAAAAGGTATTGACAAATTCAGCCACTTGGGATAAGGGAGACTCACCTTTGCCGGTAAATTCCACATTTTTAGGTAAAACCACTGGCAGATCCTGCTCAGCCACCGGGATCAGGCCGCATTTTTCACAGTACACCACCGGTATCGGCGTACCCCAGAACCGTTGACGGGAGATCAGCCAGTCACGGAAACGGTAATTCACTACTTTTTTGCCTTTTTTCTCTTGAGTCAGGAAGGCGGTGACTTTATCCATGCCTTCTTTAGAAGGACTGCCGTTAAACTGGCCTGAGTTGATCATTATTCCTTCATCAATATAAGCTTCTTTTAAACCGCGTGCAGACGGCTGGCCGTCTTTGCTGATCACTTCTTTGACCGGCAGTTTGTACTCTTGGGCAAAGGCGAAATCGCGGGTGTCATGAGCAGGCACAGCCATCACTGCGCCGGTACCATATTCCAGCAGGACATAATTAGCGATCCAGATCGGCACTTTATCAGCAGTCACCGGATTCTGGCAATAGGCACCGATAAACATGCCTTCTTTCTTGGCATCTTCGGACGCGCGCAGGATCTTATTCTGTTTTTTTACTTTATCCGCGAAAGCACTCACTTCCCCGGCTAATTTCGTTCCCGCGGTTAGTTCTTCAACCAAAGGATGTTCAGGCGCCAGCACCATATAGGTGACACCGCATAAAGTATCCGGCCGGGTGGTGAACACTTTGATCACTTGGTCCCGCCCGATCAAGGGGAAATCGATTTCCGTACCGTAACTCTTGCCGATCCAGTTTTCCTGCATGGCCAGTACTTTTTGCGCCCAGCCATTTTTGATCAACTGGTGCCCTGACAGCAGCTCTTCAGTATATGCTGTGGTTTTAAAATACCATTGCTCCAGTTCTTTCTGGTGCACTTCATGGTCACAGCGCCAGCACAGTCCCTGCTCCACTTGTTCATTAGCCAATACTGTTTCGCAAGACGGGCAGAAATTCACCAGTGATTTTTTACGGTACACCAGCCCTTTTTCCATTAATTTAATAAAAAACCATTGGTTCCATTTATAATATTCCGGATCACAAGTAGCGAATTCCCGGGACCAGTCATAACCTATGCCCATTTTCTTGAGCTGGCCGGTCATATAGGCAATGTTGTCCTTGGTCCATTTCTCCGGATGGATCTTGTTTTTAATGGCGGCATTTTCCGCCGGCAAGCCAAAAGCATCCCAACCGATCGGATGCAGGACATTAAAACCTCTCATCTTCCGGTAACGGTTGATCAAATCTCCTAAAGTATAATTACGCACATGTCCCATATGCAGGCGGCCGCTGGGATACGGGAACATTTCCAGGATATAGTATTTTTTCTTATTCTTGTCTTCCTGGGCCTGGAAAAGTTTGTGGTCTGCCCAGTATTTCTGCCACTTGGCTTCTATTTCCTGGGGATGATACGTTTGTTCAACCATGTAACAAACTCCTTAGTCTTCTTAAAAATCTCTATAGCTGTAGATGTCCAACTCAGAAGTCCAGCAAGCTGTAAAGCTGTAGAGAAGCTTGCGTCTTTATAGCTCTACATCTGTACAGCTATACAGCTGAAATCAAGACTTGACCAGGTAGATCAGAAATTCCTTATTTCCGGCTGGTCCGGTCAATGGTGACTCAATCACGCCCTTTACTTCCATCGCATTGATCTGGGAAAATATCGTAATCCGGTCAATGATCTTTTCATGTATGGCCGGATCCCTCACTACCCCGCCTTTGCCCACATTTTTTGGACCAGCCTCAAACTGCGGTTTGATCAAAGCGATAATTTCCCCTTCCTGCTTGATCAATCTGTATACCACCGGCAGGACCCTTTCCAGGGAAATGAAACTTACATCAATAGTCGCCAGGTCTGGGGTCTCCGGCACTATGTCTTTTTCACAGTACCTGATATTAGTCTCTTCAATATTAATCACCCGCGGGTCAAAACGCAGTTTTACATCCAGTTGGCCGTGCCCGACATCGATACAATATACTTTTTTAGCCCCGTGTTTGAGCAGGCAGTCGGTAAACCCGCCGGTTGAAGCCCCGACATCAAGGCAAGTTTTGTCTTTTAATTTTATATTAAAAACTTTTAGCGCTTTTTCCAGTTTATGCCCGCCGCGGGAAACATACAGTAACGGGTGTTTGATATCTATTTCTGATTCTATTGAAACCATAGTCGCTGCTTTGCTCACAGTGTTACCATTTACCAACACCTCGCCGGCCATGATCAAAGCTTGCGCTTTTTCCCGGCTTTCAGCCAATTCCCTGGTGACCATCAGCTGATCCAGCCTCATCTTGCCAGCATTTGCCATTTCTTAATCCTTAATGAAGTTAGAACGAAAAACAGTCAGAGCGAGAAGCAGTAAAAACAAAAGGTAGCAAAAACAAGAAACAGATGATAGTAATAAATATTAGTTTTTACTGTTTTTGTACTGACTGGCAACTGCTTTTCGATTTTACTGGCTCACTGCTCTTAGCTATTTACTGGCAACTGCTCTTCGTTCTTACTTCTACTCGTCTTTACTGTACTTCTTATCCAGGAACTCCTTTGTTGTATGGTAGATCCCTTTGCCGCTTAAACCGTACTTATCACGGAGGATGGGCATACTGCCATGCTCTATAAATTGATCAGGGAAACCAATATTCTTCACTCGCACACCCTGTTCAGTTAAGAGCTCATTTACAGCACTGCCAAATCCGCCGGCCACTACATTTTCCTCGACACTCACCAGGCACTTTACCTTTTTAGCTAAAGCCAGGATCAGCTTTTCATCCAGGGGATGGGCAAAACGGGCGTTCACCACCGTTGCCGAGATATTATCTTTCAGCAACATTTCTGCTGCTTCCAGAGCTGGCTGGACCATGGTCCCGATCGCCACTATCGCCACATCTTCACCTTCCTGCAATATTTCAGCTTTGCCGATCTCCAGCTTTTTTAATTCCTTGTCCAGCTTGATGCCCAGTCCCTTGCCGCGTGGATAGCGAATGGCCACAGGCCCCTTATGAGCGATCGCCGTAGTGATCATATACTGCAGTTCATTCTCATCTTTCGGTGACATGACCACAAGATTGGGCACAATGCGCAAAAAAGAAAGATCGAATAAGCCGTGATGCGTCGGGCCATCCTCGCCGACAACACCAGACCGGTCCAGGATAAACACCACCGGCAAATTCTGCAGCGCAATATCATGGATCACCTGGTCAAACGCGCGTTGCATAAAGGTTGAATAAATAGAGACCACCGGCCTGAAACCGCTGGCCGCCATACCCCCGGCAAAAACAACAGCATGTCCTTCAGCGATCCCCACGTCAAAAAAGCGTTCAGGGAATTCTGCCGCAAAATAGCTTAATCCCGTACCATCACTCATGGCTGCAGTGACACCAATGATCTTATCATTTTCCCGGGCCAGGCGCACGATCGTCTTGCCAAAAACCTCGGTATAAGAGGTGCCTTTGCTTTTTTCTTCTGATTCACCGGTAATAATATTAAATGCGCCGATACCGTGGAATTTAGTCGGTTCCTTTTCTGCTGGCTTATAACCTTTCCCCTTCTTGGTCACTACATGGATACAGACCGGTCCGGTCATCCCCTTGACAGTTTCAAATACTTCGGTCAAACGGTCAAGATCATGTCCTTCAAAAGGCCCGAGATAGGCAAAGCCCATTTCTTCAAATAACATACCCGGAAAAAGCAAGACCTTTACTCTCTTGGCAATAGTAGTCATGCGTACACCCATGACCGATGTCCTGGTCAGGAATCGTTCCGCTTTTTTAGTCATTTTTTTGTAGAGGCCGCCGGTGATGATCTTAGTCAAATATCCGGCAAAAGCACCGATCTTACGCGAAATAAACATTTCATTATCATTCAGGATGACGATCATGTCCTTATTTAAGTGCCCGGCATTATTCATGGCCTCAAAAGCCAATCCTCCGGTCATAGAACCATCACCGACCACGGCGATCACTTTGTAATTGTCTTTATGCAAATCCCTGGCTACCGCCATACCCAGAGCCGCGCTGATCGCGGTAGACGCATGACCGACCACAAAAGTATCATACTCGCTTTCTTCTGGTTTGGGAAAACCGCTGATCCCGCCATATTGGCGCAAAGTCTGGAATTTATCGCGCCGGCCAGTTAATAGTTTATGGGCATAGGCTTGATGGCCTACATCCCAGACTATTTTATCCTGCGGCGTATTAAAAGAATAATGCAAAGCAATGGTCAACTCTACTGCCCCCAGGCTGGAGGCTAAATGGCCCCCGGTATGGGAAACAGTCTCAATTATCCTGGTCCTGATCTCCTCTGCTAATTGCGGCAGTAATTCTTTTTTGATCATTTTTAAGTCTGCCGGCTTATCGATCTTATCCAGTATGCCCATTAGTTAATTCACTCCAAAATCTAATTTTGAGTTTTGAATTATGGTAATAAGTCCCTCACCTTAACTCAAAACTTAAAACTTATAACTCAAAACTGCTTTCAGATTACTAGTACTCTCTCTCAATGATATAATCAGCCAGTGCCTCAAGCATATATTTTTTCCGGCCAAAAACAGTCAATGCTTTCTTTGCTTCATTGACCAATCTTGCTGCTTCTCTTTTTGACCATTCCAGTCCATAAAGTGACACATAGGTCAGTTTCTTATTCTGCAGGTCACTGCCTTTTTTGCCTAATTTTTCCTTATCACCGATGACATCCAGGACATCATCCATGATCTGGAAAGCCAAACCGATCTTTTCCGCATACCTGGACAGGGCTTTAAGCTGCCTCGTAGAAGCCCCGGCTAATATCGCGCCGGACAAGAGGCTCGCTTTGATCAAAGCTACAGTCTTATGCTCATGGATATACAGCAGGGCCTGCTTTTTTGCTTCTACTGTTTCCTTAGTATCAGAACTCTGGTGTGTATCAACTAATTGCCCGCCGATCATGCCTTGTACACCGGCCTGGGCAGAAACCAGGGTAATCACCTTGAGCACATTCTCTTTAGAAATTCCTTTGACCACCGCGTTGGCTGCAATCAAGCCAAATGCTTCTGTCAGCAGCGCATCGCCAGCCAGGATAGCTACATCCTCACCAAATTTTTTATGACTGGTCAGCATTCCCCGGCGGTAATCGTCATTATCCATGGCCGGCAGGTCATCATGGATCAGGGAATACGTATGAATATATTCCAAAGCGCAGGCTGTCGGTATTACTTTCTTTTCTGCCATGCCGCAAATACCGGCGCCCTGCAGTACCAGGAAAGGTCTTAGGCGTTTGCCGCCGGCAAAAATGCTATAGCGCATCGCCTGGTACATCAACGGCGGATATTGCTCTTTTAAATATTTATTAAGCTCAGCGTTAACAATTAACGCTTTTTCATGCAGGTATTTTTTCAGGTTAATCCTTCGGCCTGGCTCAGGACTCTGTTTAGAACAACTCGTTACCATCTTCATCTTCTTCTTTCTTTTTTAAGGGCTTCTTTTCCAGCTGGCCTTCCTTATTTTTCATTAAAACTTCAATTTTCTTTTCCGCTTCTTCCAGTTTGCCCGAGCATAGCCGGGACAGTTTGATCCCTTCTTCAAATATCTTCAGGCTCTCATCTAACGCCAGCTCCCCCTCTTCCAGCTGGGAAACGATCTTCTCCAGCCGCTCCAGCGCGTCTTCAAACCTGATCTTCTCGTTACCTTCTTCTTTAGGTTTTGCCATCGAATCCTCCGTCACTAGTGTGCCAGTCAATACGAGAAACAGTTTTAGTTTCCCTGTTCAACTTAAATACGTATATCAGAATATCAGGGTATCAGGTAGTGGTTATCAGGTTACCAGGGAATCAGGAACTTACTGCTATCCTGATGTCCTGATTTCCACTTCCTGGTCTCCGGATTACCTGATATCCTTTAATTGACTTCTTTCACTGTCCCCGTAATCTCACCCTTGAAAAGCTTGATCTTTATATCGTCTTTAACCTTAATTTCCTTCGTTGAATTAATGATCTTCCCCGACGGCGCATACACGATCGAATATCCGCGCTCCAGCACTCCCAGCGGGCTGAACGCATTTAACTGCCCTGCTAAATACGACATCTTTTCTTTTTTCCGGTCAAAGTAATGCTCAAAACGCACCAGCAGCATATTTTCCATTTCTTTGAACTTATTCCGGTACACTTCAAACAGATGACCGGATTTCTGGGCAATCCTCTCCAGCAGCTCATCTACATGCTGCTGCAGTTCTTCCAGGCGTTCCAGCGGCCGGGTCAATACCGGCGAAGTAATGGCATGTTCTACCCTAAGCTTATAATTATCCACGACGTGCGTAAAATATGTCACCAACTGGTCCTGGGCGTGTTGCACCCGCTCTACCAGGGTTTTCTTTTCCTTTACTACCAGTTCCGCGGCATTACTCGGAGTAGCCGCCCGCAGGTCAGCCACGAAATCAGCGATAGTCACATCATATTCATGTCCCACTGCGCTAATGACCGGGATATTAGAAGCATAGATAGCCCTAGCCACTATTTCTTCATTAAATGCCCAGAGATCTTCGATACTGCCGCCGCCCCGGCCCACGATCATAGCATCTAAATCAGGATAAAATTGGTTTAAGTCATTAATTGCCTGGGCAATCTGGTTCTTGGCATCGTCTCCCTGGACTTGCACCGGGTAGATCAATATTTCCAGGTTACTATAGCGGTCAGTTAGTATCTTAAGCATATCGCGGATAGCCGCGCCGGTCAGCGAAGTAACAATACCAATTTTTTGCGGCAATACTGGTATCGGTTTCTTATGGGCAGGGTCAAAGAGCCCTTCTTGTTTTAATTTTTCCTTTAATTGTTCAAAAGCCAGGGCTAAGGCGCCTAATCCTGCCGGCTCCATTTGCGCGATGATTACCTGGTACTTCCCACCCTGGACATAGATGCTGACTTTGCCGCGGACGATCACTTTCAGGCCATCTTCAATTTTGAATTTTAAATTCACCGCGGAAAATCGGAACATCACGGCGCCGATCTGCCCGCTCTCGTCCTTCAAAGTAAAGTAAAGATGCCCGCTGGCATTCGGCCGGTAATTGGAGATCTCCCCCTCCAGCCAAATATCGGGAAATTCTGCCTCCAGCCGCTCTTTCAGCAGATTATTCAACTCGCTTACTTTAAAAACATATCTTTCCTGCTGCATAATAGTCCTAACCGTGTATTAAATTACTTTTGCATAGGCTTACCGGGGTCCTGTCTCGGGTTGATTTTACAGGGACGTTTGCTCCACCCAGCGGTTGCGCTGCACTTTAGTTCAGCTTTTGCTCGTCCCGATACACTACATCGGGACACCGTGCTCGCAAAAGCATCAATAACCCTGGCAAAAATCAAACCCTCGCCACCCCCAGTTATCTTATAATAACGATAAACGTACAGATCAGGGAACTGATCATTATTTTGAGCGAGCTTGTCGATTTTAGCCAATCCTCCAAAAAGATCGGCGGATCAGCCTGCGGCTGAAGCAATTATTGAGTTTTAAGACCTTTGGCAAGCGCGACCAGAGGGAGTCCGCCAGTCTCTTTGGCGGAAATAAAAATAACCAGTTCACTGATACGCGGGACAACTTAGCCTTTTCTGGTTGCTCTTTCCGCCAGCATGGTATTTTTCAACAGCATCGCCCTGGTCATCGGCCCCACTCCGCCCGGCACCGGCGTGATCAACGCCACTACCTGAGCCACCTTGTCAAAATCAACATCCCCGACCAGTTTTTCGCCAACCCTGTTCTGGCCGACATCAATAATGATCTGCCCTTTGGAGACCATGTCTTCAGTCAGGAATTTGGCTTTGCCGATAGCTACCACTACGATATCTGCCTCACGGGTAATCTTGGGGAGATCAACGGTACGGGAGTGGCAAATGGTCACTGTGGCATGTTCATTCATTAATAGCAGGGCCATGGGCTTGCCGACAATATTGGAGCGGCCGACTACTACCGCCCTTTTGCCTTGCAGGTTAATTTTCTCATATTTCAGCATTTCCATAATACCCGCAGGAGTGCACGGCAGGAAACGCGGTATCCCGAGAAAAAGATTGCCGACATTCATGGGATGGAAACAATCAACATCCTTCTCCGGAGCGATCAGCTCAAGCATTGCTTTTTCGTTCATCCCCTTAGGTAAAGGCAATTGCAGCAGGATGCCATGGATCTTCGGATCCTGATTTAATTTCAGAATAAGTTT
Source organism: Elusimicrobia bacterium UBA6262 (assembly GCA_002441095.1). Taxonomy (GTDB): domain Bacteria; phylum CAYTYR01; class UBA6262; order UBA6262; family UBA6262; genus UBA6262. The sequence continues at coordinate 26,795 of DJVG01000058.1, read as the reverse complement.
TATAAGATCCTCTTCCGTGGTCACCGCCGGCAATAAGTGTTCTTCGGTATAAAAACCCACTTTAATGCAGTCATTTTTTTTATTGCGGACATAGATCTGGCTGGCCGGGTCATCCCCTACCAAAATGACTGCCAGTCCTGGCGGCGAGATGCCTTTTTCTACCATATTTCTGACATTCTGGGCGATTTCTGCCCGCATGGCACTGGCTATGGCTTTCCCGTCAATGATATTTGCCGTCATTTTACACCCCACAAAAAAATCCAAATTTCAAATAACAAATGTCAAATCAATCTTTTAAATCCCAAATCTCAATTCTATTGGTCATTGGTGATTCATTTGTCATTTGGATTTTGTCATTTGTCATTTATTATATTTTAATTTGCAGTCTTTGTATCGACAAAGCTTTGCCTGATTGTTCGTCAATTTCTATCAGCACGCCGTTGAACCAGACATCCTTTTCACTGACCTCGAAGCGTATCGGCATCTGCATTAAGAACCGCTGGAGAATAATCTCTTTCTTGATGCCGATCACTGAGTCGAATGGCCCGGTCATGCCTACATCAGTAAGATAGGCAGTCCCTTCAGGCAGGATCTTATCATCAGCAGTCTGTACATGGGTATGCGTACCGATCACTGCGCTCACTTTACCGTCCAGGTACCAACCCATGGCCACTTTCTCACTGGTGGCTTCAGCATGCATATCCACGATGATCAGCGGCGTTTCCTTTTTTAGCTCTTCGATCACTTTATCAGCAGACCGGAATGGGCAATCATTAGGCGGCATAAAAACCCGGCCGATCAAATTCAATATACCTACTTTTATGCCAGCTGCTGTCGTGGCCAGTATCGCTCCCCGGCCAGGGACTCCGGGAGCATAATTCGCCGGGCGGACAATTGGCTCGTCATCAATGATATCCAATATCTCTTTTTTATCCCAGGTATGGTTCCCCATAGTGAGGACATCAACACCCAGGTGAAAAAGATCCCGGGCAATATTAGGCGTAAGACCCATGCCATGGGCAGCATTCTCCCCATTGGCTATGACCAGGTCTAGCTGCTCTTTAGTTCTTAACTCCGGCAGTATCCTGGCCACAGCCTCACGGCCGGCCTGACCCATTATGTCAGCAATAAAAAGTATCTTCACGCAAAACCCCAATGTAGCGGATAGCGTTTAGCGGGTAGCGTATAGTAATTAATTCTTTCGCTCTTCCTATACGCTCTACGCTTCACGCTAGTTTTACTTCGCTGTTTCGACGACACGCATTTCCCTGATCAAAGTGACTTTGATCTGGCCAGGATATTCCAGTTCTTTCTCGATCTTCTTGACTATATCCCGGGCCAATTGCGCAGCCTGCACATCATCAATATTCTCCGCATCTACCATGACCCGTACTTCACGGCCAGCCTGGATCGCATAGCATTTTTCCACGCCTTTGAATGACTCGGCCAGTGTTTCCAGCTTTTCCAGCCGTTTAATATAATTCTCCAGGGTTTCCCGCCTGGCTCCGGGACGCGAAGCGCTGACGGCATCAGCAGCAGCGACTAGCACTGCCTCTACGCTGGCTGCCTGGCTGTCACCGTGATGTGATAAAATAGCATCCAGGACTTTAGCCGATTCCCCATACTTGCGGGCCAGATCCACTCCGATCTGGGCGTGGGTACCTTCTACTTCATGATCAATGGATTTACCGATATCATGGAACAGTCCGGCACGTTTAGCCTGGGTCACATCTACGCCCAGTTCAGCGGCCATAATCCCAGCGATATAAGCTACTTCCTTGGAATGTTGCAGTACATTTTGCCCGTAACTGGTACGGAACTTCAGCCGGCCCAGCAGTTTAATCATTTCCGGATGGGCATTGGCGATACCCAGCTCAAAGCAAGCTTCTTCTCCGGTCTCTTTTATGGTCTGATCCATTTCCTGCTTGGCTTTGTTGACTTCTTCTTCTATCCGCGCCGGATGGATCCTTCCATCAGAGATCAGTTTCTGCAAAGCGATGCGGCTGATCTCTCTCCTTACCCCGTCAAACGAAGAAAGCGTAATAGCTTCAGGTGTATCATCAATGATCAGGTCCACACCAGTAGCTGCTTCAAAGGCGCGGATATTACGGCCCTCGCGCCCAATCACCCGGCCTTTCATTTCGTCATTAGGCAGAGCCACGGTAGCGATAGTGGTTTCAATAGTAAACTCCGGCGCATAACGCTGGATAGCCTGGGCTAAAACTTCCCGTGATTTTTTGGAGGCGGTTTCCTTGGCTTCTTCTTCAATATTGCGCATCAAGATCGCCGCGTCTCTTTTAGCTTCTTCCTGCATACTGTCGATCAGCAGCTTTTTGGCGGCATCGGCGCTTAAGCCCGAGATCCGCTCCAACACCTGCTTCTGTTCCTGGGCCAGGCGCGCTAATTTTGCTTCTTCATCCTGCAATGATTTTTCTTTAACCTGTACCTGCCGTTCCCGGTTCAGGCTTTCTCTTTCCCTTTTGTCGATCAGTTCAAGTTTATGGTCTAGATTTTCCTCTTTTTGGATTAAACGTCGTTCCAAGCGCTGCAGTTCCTGCCGCCGTTCGTGAGTTTCGCGTTCAAACTCGGTCCGGGCACGATACATTTCATCTTTAATCTGCAACAGGCCTTCTTTTTTCTCGGCCTCCGCCAGTCTTTTCGCATCGGCAATGATCTTCTTCGCTTCATTTTCTGCCGTATTGACTTTAGACTTAGCATATATTACTCTGATCAGAAACCCGACGAATAATCCTACTAGGAGGGCGATCGCTACAAAGTTCCAAGCATTTTGCATACTTTCCTCCCTAGTTCTTCCGATTTTTAGCTAAATTCCAGTATCCTTCTTTCAGTTACGATTTTATGCATGTTCACGTCATGTACCATACAAGGCACTCCTTTGGCCAACTGCCGCTCAAAAGCTATGCCGATCAATACCGTAGTTTCTTTGATCCCTTGCAGGAACCGGTCATAATACCCGGCGCCAAAACCTAATCGTGTGCCTTTTTTCCGGTCAAAACATACTCCCGGCACGACAGCCAGGTCAATTTCTGTTTTAGGTGTTATCCTCCTTTTAGAGTGTGCGGGTTCTAATATTCCAAAACTTCCCCTCTGTAAGTCTTTGTTAAAATTCATAATTTCATATACTGCCAAAGCACGCTTACTTTTGATTTTTGGCACCACCACCTTCTTTTTTTGATGTAAAGCTTCCTTGATCATACTGTGCGTTGCAGCTTCCTTGCCGAATGACACATAAAACATCACAGTTTTAGCTTTCTTGAACTCCGGCAATTTAAACAACAACTTTTTTATTCTATTGCTTTTGCTCTTGATCTCAGCGCTGCTCAATGTTTTCCTGACAGCCAGTTTTTTCTTACGCAGGCTGTTTTTTATTATTTTCATGGGCTCTATTATTCTTTCTTTAGTCTTTCTTTGATCTTTTTCTCAAACCCGATATCTTTTGGCTGGTAATACTTTTTCTTTTTAGGCAGGTATTCCTGCGCGACATACCCTCCGGGAAAATCATGGGGATACTTATACCCTTTGCCGTGACCCAATTGCTCCCGATCCAGGTTCGCATCCTTTAGATGATCCGGTACCTCTAGCAATTCCCCATGCTCAATTTCGGCAAGAGCTTTTTCAATTCCCAGGTAACTGGCATTACTTTTTGGCGCGCAGGCGACATATACAGCGGCCTGCGCCAGGGGTATCCGGCCTTCCGGCATGCCGACCAGCTCTATGATCTGAAAAGCGGCATTTGATATGACCAGGGCTAAAGGATCGGCATTGCCAACATCTTCGGCGGCGCAAATAGCTATCCGGCGGGCAATGAACCGCGGATCTTCCCCGCCATACACCATTTTCGCTAACCAATAGAGAGCAGCATCAGGATCACTACCCCGCATACTTTTAATAAAAGCAGAGATGGTGTCGTAATGCTGGTCATCTTTCTTGTCATACACGATGGCTTTCTTCTGGATCGATTCCTCGGCTATCGCCAAGTCGATGTTGATGGCGCCTTTTTTATCCGGTTTAGTGGAGAGTACGGCCAGTTCCAGGGCATTGAGCATTTTCCGCGCATCGCCATTGGCCACTTTGATCAGATGACTCACTGCTTCTTCTTCGATCTTCACTGCCAGCCGCCCAAAACCGTGCTCCTCATCCTGCAGGGCATTTTCCAGGATAAACATCAGGTCTTCATCCTGTAAACGCGTGAATTCAAAGACCTGGGAACGTGAAACCAAAGCCGCATTAACATAAAAAAACGGATTTTCTGTGGTAATCCCGATCAGCACCAGGTTCCCTTTTTCCACATCCGGCAGGAGAGCATCCTGCTGGCTGCGGTTAAAGTGGTGGATTTCATCAACCAGTAAGATCGTCTTCTGCGCGGAAATAGACCAGCGCTGTTCAGCCTGCTTGGAAATTTTGCGTAATTCTTCTACCCCGCTGGTTACCGCATTGATCTCCTGGAAAAACCCTCCGGTCTGGTTCGCGATCACCTTGGCCAGGGCGCTTTTGCCGCAGCCGGGAGGGCCAAAAAGGATAATGGAACCTGTTTTATCCAGTTCGATCACGCTCCGGAGCAGTTTTCCCTTGCCCAGGATCTTTTCCTGTCCGGCAAACTCTTCCAGGGTGCGGGGAGCCATCCGGGCAGCCAAAGGCATCCGGTTCAGTTCTATCTTCTTATCCTTTGCAAACAAATCATCCATTACGAACCTCAAAAAGTTTCGGGTTTCGGGTTTCAAGTTTCAGGTTTGGTTTCAACTCGCAACTCGCAACCACGTACTCGCAACTTCTTTTAATGACAAAAAACCCCACCTCTGCCGTGTGCCCCTGCATTTTAGCCCAGCAATTCTAAGTGGGTTTCCTGTTTGAAGCACCAAGGTGCATCAAAACGTAGAACCCCTTATACTAGGTATCGGGTTAAAAAACGCCCAGGACATCACCAACAAGGTAGGGAATTATTTTCAATTTTATTTTATCTAAAACGGTAACGCTTAAAAGTTTCATTTAATACCTTCTTCCAACATGCCCACAAGCTGCTCGGTCTTGTTTTTGACCGTGTCTTCAATTTCTTTATTTTTTTGGCGCAATTCAAATACTTCATTCGCCAAGTCGATAGCTGCATAGAACGATACTTTCAGGGAGCTGACAAAAGGAGTATTCTGGGAAATTTTCTTGATACGCCCGTCTACATATTCCGCCAATTCCTGCACATACTCCGGGCTTTTATCGGTGCGGATGGATAATTCCACGTTTTGCACGGTAACAGTTACTTCACTTTTTGGCTCCGCCATAGTGTCCTGTCTCCTAAATCCCTTTACATTTGAAAGTCATATTTGAGTCGAATTCCAGGAACGACGACGAAGTCGTATCCTCTGCGTTACGTCAAGGAGGAGTGACACCGAAGTCGGCCAAAGATGACTTTCCCGAAGGGCTGAGGTCTTTTGCCCATATACTGTGTTGCTCGTCGCTTACGTGCCTAAAGGCACGCCACACTCCTTGCGCCTTGTCTTAGTGTAGTATCTCTTACATATTTTTACATTTGAAGGAATGGCTTTGAGTCGAATACAAGGAGCGACGACGCCGGCGTATCTTTAGATACGTCCAGGAGAAGCGACGCAGTAGTCGGCCAAAGACAGCCTTCCCTCCGGGCGGGGCTCTTTTTCCCTGCTTCGGTGTTGCTCGTCGCTTACGTGCCTACAGGCACGCGGCGCTCTTCGCGCCTTGAATCAGGAAAAAATATCTCCCGCAAATATAAATATATGTAAGAGACACTACACACACCAAAATCCCTCCAGCAAATGTCAAGAGATTTAGGAGACAGGACACTATCTATTCCTCATCATCCTTTTCAAACTTTAGCGCATTTAATTTAAACAGCACCTTTTCTATCTTCAATTTTAGAACTTCTTGCTTCTTTTGTAAAGCAAAATTTTCCTTTTTCAGGTCCTCCAGCATGGTACCGCTTTCCTGCATGGCTTTTAACCTGGCCCGTAGGTTATCGTTTTCCCGACGCAGATCATTGATCAGTTCGAGCGCCTTACTGACTTCTTTTTCCAGGTTACTGAAACTTTTCATCTTAAGAACGATTACACAGATTTCTTAAAGTAGATTACACAGATTAGAACTATCAATAATCAGCGTAATTTGTACCCTTAATCCGCGTAATCCCTCCTTCCTAACGAACTCTGGCTTTGAGTTTCGGAATAACCCGATTTACCAGGTCCGTATGCAGACGATTAACTTCCTCATCCTGCAAAGTCCGGTCATCAGCCTGGTACAACAGGGTATAAGCATAGCTCTTATACCCGGCTTCAATTTTTTCTCCCTGATAAACATCAAACAAGCTGATCTCCTTGACTAATGTGCTGGCCATTTCCCGCAATGTTTTCAGGACCGTATCATGACTAACAGACTGGGGCAAGAGCAAGGCCAGGTCACGTTTAATGCCGGGAAATTTGGGAATAGGCTGGTATTGCTTGCGCTCGGTTGATAGGACCAACAACTTAGCCAGGTTAAACTCGCCAAGGTACATTTCCTGCTCTAATCCATACTTACTTTTTATTTTAGTGGCTAAGCGTCCAAAGACCCCCAGTTTTTCTCCGCTGCTGCTCACTTCCAGGCATAACGCCGGATGATACAGGGGATCATTGCCGCTTTTGAAATCAATATTTTTTAAGCCGCAGGCCTTCAGTAATCCGGCGATCACACCTTTGAGGTAGAAAATATCTGCCTCTTTCACCCCGCCTACTGCCAAGCCAAGCGTATTCACTTCATGGGCATAGGTGTCTTTCCCTTTTCCCAGGAAGAGACTGCCTTGCTCAAAGATCTTGACCTGGTTATTCCCATGATTAATATTCCAAACGATATTATTTAACAGGCCGCAAACCAAGGTTGTACGCATGATCGTGGCTTCTTCAGTCAAGGGATTAGCGATCCTGATAAACCGGTCCCCGGTGGTCGGCATTCCTATGTTGGCATAATCTTTTTCCCCGATAAAACTATAGCTGATTATTTCAGCAAAGCCGGCTTGCTGCAAATAGGCGGCAGTTTCCCGGTTAAAGTCCCATTCTTTATTACTGCCTGTTTTAATAGTATGCCCCTGGGGTAATGTTGCGGGTATCTCTTCATAGCCATTGATCCGGGCAATCTCTTCAATCACATCAATTTCCCGGGTAATGTCATTTCTCCAAGAGGGCACAACCACATGCAAACTTTCGGTCCCGGTGTTTTCAGTGAACATGAACCCCAGGTTTTTTAATATTTTCTTAGTGTGGGTAAAAGAAATTTGCACTCCCAGTATTTTATTGACGCGTTCCTGGCGCACAGTGATCTTCGGCTGTTTTATTTTCTGGGGATACGTATCGACTATACCTTTAGCTGCCTGCCCGCCAGCCAGGTCCTGTATCAGCTGAGTGATCCGGTTAAGGGCTAGCACTATATTTTCCACATCCACGCCGCGCTCAAACCGGTAACTGGCATCCGTGTTTAGTCCGACACTTTTCGCGGTTTTCCGGATGCTGACCGGGTTGAAATAGGCGCTTTCCAGCACTACCGCGGTCGTGTGTTCTTTCACGCTGGAAAATTCTCCCCCCATGATACCGGCCAGGGCAATAGGTTTTTTAGCATCAGCGATCACCAGCATTTTGGCATTCAGTTTTCTCTGCACCCCATCCAGGGTGATGATCTCTTCCCCTTCTTTAGCCCGGCGGACAATGATCTTCTCTTCGGCCAGCAGCGCAGCGTCAAAGGCATGCAATGGGTGTCCCAGCTCTAATAGCACATAATTCGTGATATCTACAACATTATTGATCGGCCGCAAACCGCAATTGCGCAGGCGGTTCTGCATCCACAGGAGACTTGGTTTGACAGTTACATTCATCATGTAACGGGCAGTATAACGCGGGCAAAGATCCGGGTCCTTGATATCCACAGCAATGAATCTTTCTACTTTATCTAATGGCTCTTTTACTTTAGCCAGAGGTAATTTCACTTTCAGGCCAAGCACTGCGGCCAATTCCCGGGCCACACCCAGCACACTCAGGGCATCACCGCGATTGGGGGTTGGCTCTACCTCCAGGATATGATCGTCGAGCTCCAGGATACTATTGATATCTTTTCCCAGCGTTGTTTCCGGTGGGAGGATCATAATCCCGCCATGGGTATCGGAAAGTTCCAATTCCCGCTCGGAACACATCATGCCAAATGATTTCTGCCCGCGGATCTCGGCAGCCGTGATCTCTTTGCCACCCGGCAAGATCGCCCCTACCTGGGCTAAAGCCACTTTGTCCCCGGCCTTGAAGTTCTTGGCGCCACAGACAATATCTAATGTTTCTTTACCGTTAAAAACCCGGCAAAAAACCAGTTTATCGGCATTCGGATGCGGATTCACTTCCTTCACCTCTGCCGTGACCACATTCCGGATACCTTTATCCAGGCTGGTGACAGATGAAACCTCGATCCCGGCCATAGTTACTTTGTCGGCTATCTCTTCAGGCGAGAGCGCTACATCAATGAATTCTTTCAACCACTTGTATGATACTTTCACGATATTCTCCTAAAATGCAATTTTGAGTTTTGAGTGTTGAATTTTGAATTGTGGTGAAAAGCTATTATGAAGTAATTTACCTTAACTCAAAACTTAAAACTTCTAACTTAAAACTGCTTCAAGAACCTAAGGTCGTTCTCATAGAACAACCCGATATTATCGATCCCGTATTTCAGCATGGCGATCCGTTCCACTCCTATGCCAAAAGCAAATCCAGAATATTTTTCCGGATCATATTTCACATGCTTGAACACTACCGGATCGATCATTCCGGCGCCCAGTATCTCGATCCAGCCGCTCTGCTTGCAGATCCGGCACCCGGATCCCTGGCAGGCGAAACAACTCATATCCATTTCCGCGCTGGGCTCAGTAAACGGGAAAAAACTCGGACGGAACCTGGTGGCCAGTTGTTCCCCGAACATTTCCTTGATAAACAAGGTCAGGATACCTTTCAGGTCAGCAAACGTGATGCCCTCATCTACCAGGAATCCCTCTACCTGGTGAAACATGGGAGAATGGGAAACATCAGCGTCATGCCGGTAAACCTTGCCCGGGACGATGATCTTGACCGGAGGTTTTTGCTTTTCAAACACCCGTACCTGGACCGGCGACGTATGCGTGCGCAATAATACTTTATCTTCAATAAAGAGCGTATCCTGCATATCCCTGGCCGGATGTTCGGCCGGGAAATTAAGGGCTTCAAAATTATAATAGTCATTTTCGATCTCCGGCCCTTGTACTACGGCAAAATTCAAACGGGTAAAAATAGCGCAAATCTCCTCCATTACCTGGGTAATAGGGTGAATACTGCCCATAGCCATACTGGTGCCAGGCAAGGTCAAGTCCACAGCCATACTGCTTAATGCGGCCTGTTCTGATTTTTCCTTAAGCTCGGTCTGTTTTAGATTGAATTGTTCTTCCAGGCGGGTTTTTATTTCATTGGACAACTTGCCGATCAAGGGACGCACTGCAGTCTCGATATCACCTAAGCCGCGTAAGATAGAGGTGAGTTCTCCTTTTTTTCCCAGGTATTTTACCCTTAAATCCTCGATCCCGTCCTGAACTGCCTGTTCAAGTTCGCGTAAGGCCTGTTTTTCCAGTTCTTCCAGCTTACATTTCAGCTCTTCCCAACTCATATAATCCTTCCCTTTACATCTTTACACCTTTACACCTTTACACCTGTTTTTCCGGCTTTCTCCACAACCTGGTACATAATGATCCCCGCCGCCACAGCCACATTCAATGAATCTACACCCCTCCGCTGGGGGATCTTGATCACTTCATCAATTTTCCCGGCTATCTCTTGAGACATCCCTGCCCCTTCATTGCCAAAGAGCAGCGCTAAAGGCAATGACCATGAAGCTTCATAATAGTTTTTAGAACCGCGCACATCACAAGCCAAAGTCTTAATATTTTTACTGCGCAGTTTCTCTATCAATTCCAATAAACTATCTACCTTGACCACTGGCAGCCGCAATAATGATCCCATGGTCGCCCGTACTACCTTGGGATTATACTGGTCAACGGTTTCCCGGCCCAAAATAATCCCGGTGACTCCGGCAGCCTCTGCTGTCCTGATAATCGTTCCCAGATTCCCCGGGTCTTGTATCCCGTCTAATATCACCAAAAAAGGTTTGGGCGCATTTAATAAGTCTGCCAGGCGGTGTTCGGTTATATTGACCACGGCCAGGATGCCTGCCGGTGTTTCACAATCTGATACTGCCGCCAATTCCCGCGGCAAAATTTTAGTCATTTCTATCTTACTATGTGCCAGATTTTTTAGTAACAGCTGGCCGCGGCGATTAGTCTCCAGCTCTTCGGTATAAATTACCTTAAAACGCTGGGACGGGGATTTAAGCAATTCTTCAACTGCGCGTATCCCTTCCATGATAAAAGCCTTTTTTTCGGCTCTCCCTTTTTTCTGGTGCAATGATTTTATGTAGGAAAGGATACTCTTCATTACTATTCGCCAACCAGTTTATCCAAATGTTCTTTAGCTAAGGTGTATTTATCGTTCAACTCCAGGCATTTCAAGTACATGTCCTTAGCCTTCCCTGGTTCATTTTTAGCTTCATAGATAATACCCAGGTTATAATAGATATCCGCATTTTTGGGATCAAACTTCTGCGCCTTAATAAACTCACTGATCGCAGCATCATATTTACCGCTCAGGAAATAAAACTTCCCCAGATCAATTACGCATTCCTCATCCTCTTTAGTCAAACAAGCCCGGGGGGCTTTCTTCTTATCCGCCATATGTGTTATTCCACTCCTCTGAATTTGTTAATATCCTCATCCGCGCCTACTACCACGAGCACATCACCGCTTTCGATCTCATCTTCCGGAAAGGGAGTGACGTTTATTTCTTCTTTAAACTGGGTTTCGCCGGAATCAGTGACCTCCGGGGTTTTACGCTTGATGGCAATGATCGTGATCTTATATTGTTTCCGGACATCCAATGATTTCAGGTTTTTCCCGGCAAAAGATTTCGGTGATACTATTTCCACGATACTATAATCCGGGGATAGCTCGATATACTCGAAGATATTAGGCGAGATCAGGCTCTCGGCCACTTTAACGCCGCTATCCCGTTCCGGGAAGATCACCCGGTCCACGCCGATCTTGCGCAGTACTTTCCCGTGCAGGCTGTTAATCGCCTTGGTAACGATCATCTTTACACCCATTTCCCGTAATAGCAGGCTGACCATAATACTGTTCTCCATACTTTCACCGACACCGACAATAGCAACATCAACATTCTTGATATCCAGGGATTTCAGGACCTTTTCATCGCTGGCATCAGCTTTGACTGCATAGGTTACTTTATCGCTGATATCCTGGATACGCTCTTCATCTTTGTCAATGGCCAGCACCTGTCCGCCTTTTTCCGCCAAGGTGAGCGCTACACTGCGGCCAAAATTACCCAATCCGATCACGGCAAATTGTCTCATACTATTCTCCTAACCGATCAAGACTTTTTCTTCGGCATATATATATAATTCATGACCCTTAGCTTCCATGATGGCGATTCCCAGGGTCAACGGGCCAACCCTACCGAAATACATTGTGATTGCTATTAAGAGCTTACCCAGATCAGAAAAATAGCCGGACAAACTGACCGTACCGGCTGGTACTGCCGACAAGCCGACAGTTCCAAAGGCACTGACTACTTCAAATAAGATATGCAGGAAATTCTGTTTTTCCAATATCAACAATCCCATGGTGACCAAAATTACCAAAACCAAGGCGGTAAAAGCCAGCGCAAATGACTTGCGCACTATTTCCCCGGGTATCTTGCGGTTATGAATATTTATATTGTATTTCCCGCGCAAGGTAGCTTTGACACTAGCGATCATAATACCGAATGTTGTAGTTTTAACTCCGCCGCCGGTACCGCCAGGGGAAGCACCGATGAACATAAGTAATATTACAAAAAATAAAGTGGCTGGCTGCATTAAACCATAGGTGACTGTATTGAAACCAGCGGTCCGGGGAGTCACAGCCTGGAAATAACTGACCAGTATCTTTTTATCTAATGGCAAAGAAGCCATGATCGCCGGGTTCTTATATTCCAGTATTAAGATCACCAGGGTTCCGGCCAGTACCAGCAAAGCAGTGATCTTCAGGACCATCCTGGTATGGACAGATAATTTTTTTCTTTGGCGATAGCTATGCAGTTCACTAATGATAATAAAACCCAGGCCGCCGATAATGAACAGGGAAGTGATCGTCAGGTTCACGATGACATCAGTAGTGTATCGTGAAAAGTTACTGGGGAATGTGCTGAACCCGGCGTTGCAGAAAGCGCTGACACTATGGAACAAGGCGTAGCCAAAAGCTTCCTTGATTGGAAACTCCCGGCTCCAGTGGATAGTTAGGATAAGAGTGGCAAAACCTTCTATCAATAAAGTAATTTTCACAATATATTTAATAAAACTGCCCAGGTCAGCCAGGCTATATTGGTTGACGCCTTCCTGGATATTCAATTTATCTTTGATACTTAGCTGTTTATTAAAAAGCAGGAACATCATAGTTGCCAGGGTAATATATCCCAAGCCGCCTATCTGGATCAATAGCAGGATAATGAATTGGCCCCCTAAGGAGTAATGGGTAGCTGTATTCACTGTGACCAGCCCGGTAACACAGATAGCGCTGGTCGAAGTGAATAACGCATCTATAAAATGTGTGGATTCTCCCCTGGCATTGGCAAACGGCATGGTCAGCAATAACGCCCCGACCAAGATCAAAGAGGCAAATCCGATCGCTAAAACTTTATGTGGGGTAAACATGGACTATTTCACCCTGCCCTTCTTGAGCAAGCGGCTTAAGCTGCTAATTGCTGCTTGGCCACTTCCACCAGAGCGGTAAAAGCTTTGGCATCATTTACTGCCAGGTCAGCCAAGATCTTCCGGTCAATACCTACCTGCGCTTTTTTCAATCCGTTCATCAAACGGTTATAAGACATTCCATTGATACGGGCGGCAGCATTGATCCTGATGATCCAGAGCGCACGAAAGTCTCTCTTTTTTGCCCGCCGGTCCCGGTAGGCATAATCCAAACTCCTATCTACCTGCTCTGTAGCATGACGGTAGAGTTTGGATTTTCCCATCCGGTACCCTTTGGCCCTTTTAAAAATCTTCTTTTTCCACGCCCGTGTGGTTTTACCGCTTTTAACTCTTGCCATAATAATCCTCCATAAATTCGGCGTATAGCGTGTAGCGTTTAGCGTATAGATTTTGTTTTTCTATCCGCTTTACGCTCTACGCTTAACGCTATTCTAAGCGTATGGTATTAATTTCTTTACCATCTTTGAGTCGGTTAAATTAAGTATTCCGCTTTTACGCAAAGTTCTTAACTTCTTAGTTTTCTTTTTCGTCAAAATATGCCGGGCATGCGATTTCTTGTACATGACCTTACCGGTCCCGGTTACGCGGAAACGCTTCTTAGCCCCGCTATGGCTTTTTATTTTTGGCATGTAATACTCCCCTATGATATTTTACTTATTTTTTGGCTGGTCCCAGCAACATGAACATCGTATTACCTTCCATTTTAGGCGCCTGCTCAATGGTTGCCGTGGCAGTAAAACGCTCTACAATATTCTTCATAATACCTACACCCAGGTCCATATGCGCCATTTCCCGACCCCGAAACTGCATGGCAATCTTGACTTTATCCCCTTCGGCGAGGAATTCTTCTGTATGGCGCAGTTTAACTTCCAGGTCATGGGCCCCGATCTTTGGCCTGATCTTTATTTCCTTAACATGGATCACTTTATGGCTTTTCCTGGCCTTTTTTTCTTTCTTTTCCTGTTCGTACCGGTATTTACTGTAATCCATTATTTTGCAAACCGGAGGTGTCGACTGGCCGGATATTTCTACCAGGTCTAACCCTTTCTCTACAGCCATACTCATGGCTTGGGATAGTGCCACTATGCCCATGGGCTGTCCTGCTTCATCGATCAACCTGACTTCATTAGCTCTGATCCGTTCATTGATCCGTAACTCTTCTCTAGCGATAACGACTCTCCTCCCTGAATGGCTTGGCCATTCATTAAAAAATAATCGCTGAATGCCCCACCGTAAAGGGAACTATTATCAGCGATATAATAGAAGATTATCATATGATAACCTTTTGGCTCATAATGCAGCATTACTGCATTGACCATACGGTGAGAAGTTATTAGCTTCTTCTTTCATAGGTTAATTTATATCATATTCCCGGCCTATTGTCAAGATTTAAATTGCACTGAGCCCTTGCCGAGCAAGCTCTCTATTTCCTGCTGGAAAGCCAGGATAGCGCTGACGCGCACATTACTATCCGGGGAGACCACTACTTCGCCGGTGTGCGGGGTCTGTAAATGCAGGTATACCGGGCACATACCCGGATATTTAGCCATAGAAGCTTTCAGTTTGCCCAGGTAATCCTGTTCCAGGCCAACAGTCTTAATATGTATGTGTATGGATCGGGTTAACCGTTCCCTGGCTTGTTCCAGCGGCAAGATCCGGTCCAGGATCACCTGGGCTTCAGCCCGTCTCTTATCCAGCTGGCCGCAGACGATCACTGTTTGGTCAGTTTTAACCAAGCTATTGATACCTGGGTTATTATAATTATCAGGGAACACTACTACCGGGATCTCACCTTTCAGGTCTTCCAGCACAAAAACAGCCATCTTCTCATTCTTTTTGGTAAAATGGATCCTGACTTTCTTAATGATACCACCTACCCTGACTGGCTGTTTCTCAGGAATATTAACTACATCCAGCATATTGGCAGTGGTATAGGTTTTCAATTCTTCGGCAAAACGGGCCAGGGGATGGCCAGTCATATAGAAACCAAGAACTTCCCGTTCCCCTTCCAGTAATTTATTCTCATGCCACTCTTTATGATGGGCTTTCCCCGCCTCTGCCACAGGCTCTTCTACCGGCAGTTCATCCAGGAATGAAGTCTGGCCGCTGATTATATCTTGCTGGAGCACTGCAGCCTTTTGCATTACCATTTCCAGGGTATCATACATTTCCATCCTGGTGGATCCCAGCTGATCCAAAGCGCCGCATTTGATCAAACTTTCCACTACCCGTTTATTAACTGCATGCAGATCCACTTTTTTGCAAAAATCGTAAAAACCGGTAAACACCCCTTCTTTCTGCCGGGCAACTACCATCGAGTCAATAGCTCCCTCCCCGACATTTTTCACTGCCGCCAAGCCGAAGCGGATACTATTTCCTTCAACTTTAAAATTAGCGAAACTGAAATTCACATGCGGCGGACCAATGGGAATGCCCATATCTTTGGCTTCTTCTATATAGAGCACAATATCATCCTGGTTGCCTATTTCACTGGTCAGCAAAGCACTCATGAATTCCAGGGGATAATGGGCTTTCAAATAGGCTGTCTGGTAGGCCAGGTAAGCATAAGCCGCAGCATGAGATTTATTAAATCCATAGCCGCCAAACTGAGCCATCAGGTCGAAGAGTTTAGTCGCTTTTTCTGTCTTGATCTTGTTCTTTTGCGCCCCTTCCAGGAAAGACTTTCGTTCCTTCTCTATCGCTTCCGGATTTTTCTTGCCCATAGCCCGCCGCAGGATATCTGCCTGCCCGGCGGAAAATCCAGCCACGGCCATGGCGATCTGCATGACCTGTTCCTGGTACACAATGACGCCATAGGTTTCTTTTAAGATCGGTTCCAATACCGGCAAATCATATTTTACCGGTATTTTCCCGTGCTTGCGGCCGACAAAATCATCAAGCATCCCGCTACCCATGGGCCCAGGACGATAAAGGGCAATTAACGCAATAATATCTTCCATGCTGGTGGGCTGGATCTTGCGCACCAAGTCACGCATTCCGCTGGAATCAAGCTGGAAGATGCCCAGGGTTTGGCCGCGGCTCAGCAGTTCATATGTTTGCTTATCGTCTAATAGTATCTTGTTGATATCAATTTTGACCTGGCGGTCCGCGAATAATGTCTTACAGGCTGAATCGATGACGGTAAGTGTTCTCAAGCCCAGGAAATCTACTTTCAATAAGCCCATGATATCAGCCAGGGTCTTGCCATCATACTGGGTAGTGACCTGCCCCTTGGAGTTTTTGCTCAGCGGCACATAATTGGTCAATTCGTCCTTGGTGATCACTATCCCGGCCGCATGCTTGGATGAATGCCTGGTCAAACCTTCTAATGTATGCGCTACTTGAAATAATTGTTTCAGTTCAGGGCTGGCGCTCATATTCTTTTTCAGGTCCGCATTTTGGCTGGCAGCATCGGCCAGGGTCATGCCCGGATCATTAGGAATTAATTTAGCCAGGCGGTCGGCTTCGTCCAAAGGGATATTCATTACCCTGGCGACATCGCGCACTACTAATTTAGCGCCTAAAGTACCAAAAGTGATGATCTGGGCTACATTTTTTTCGCCATATTTATTGCGGACATAATTAATGACCTCTTCCCGGCCGTCATCGCTGAAGTCAATATCCAGGTCTGGCATGCTGATACGGTCAGGGTTCAGGAAACGCTCGAACAGCAGGCCATACCGCAGCGGATCAATATCGGTAATTTGCAGGGAATAAGCCACCAGGCTGCCGGCACCACTGCCCCGGCCAGGGCCTACCGGAATGCCATGAGTTTTGGCATAATGGATAAAATCCCAGACGATCAGAAAATAGGCTGAATACCCCATCTTTTTAATAACACTGAGTTCATAATCTATCCTTTTCTCTATCTCCGGAGTAACTTGGTCATAACGCTTTTTTAGCCCGTCTTTGCATAGCTTTTCTAAATAAGTATCCAGGTTATAGCCAGCTGGGACGGCAAAAGCCGGCAAAGATACCTGGGAAAAGTTCAACTCCAGGTGGCATTGATCAGCGATAACCAGGGTGTTTTTACAAGCCTGCGGCACTGCCGCGAAAAGTTTTTCCATTTCCTGGGGTGATTTAAAATAAAACTCGTTGGTAGAAAGATGCATCCGGTCCTCATCAGTGATCCTTTTGCCGGTACCGATGCACATGAGCACTTCATGGGCAAAGGAATCTTCTTTATGCAAGTAATGGATATCATTGGTGGCCACCAGGCCGACTTTTTCACGCTGGGCCAGGGCGACCAGCTGTTTACCCACTTTGTGTTCTTCTTCCAGGCCGTGATCCATGATTTCGAGAAAGAAATTACCTTCGCCGAATATCTGTTTATATTCAAATAAAGCCAACCTGGCCTGTTCCTCATTATCCTGTAATAAATTGCTGGAGATCTCTCCTTTCAAACACCCGCTCATAGCGATCAGCCCTTTGCTGTACTTGGCTAATACCTCCTTATCAATACGCGGACGGTAATAGAACCCTTCTAAAAAGGAAAGAGTGCTTAATTGCAGGAGGTTTTTGTATCCTTGCAGGTCTTTAGCCAGGAGGGTCAGATGAAAGGCTGCCTCACCGATACCGTTGGTGCTGCTGCGGTCAAAGCGGGACTTAGGAGCGATATACATTTCACTGCCGATGATCGGTTTAATACCGTTCTTCATTGCTTCTTTATAAAAGAGCACTGCCCCAAAGAGGTTGCCATGATCAGTAATGGCTACTGCCGGCAGGTTCATCGCGCCGGCAGTCTTTACTAGCTTCTCTATACTGATGGCCCCATCCAGGAGACTGTACTCGGTGTGGTTGTGCAAATGGACAAAATTAGCATGTTTCATAGAAGGTTAAGACCTTTAAGATGTGTCGTTTAATTTATTTTAGTTCGCTTTATACTATTTGTCAATTAAAATAAAAAGTGTCTGCTCTTGATTATTGATTTTAACCGGTCTTTATGCTACACTAAAATCATAATACTTTAAAAAGAGGTGCAATGATGAGGCAAAAAACATTTTTTCGGATAACTATATTATCGCTGGCTTTAGCTTTATTAGTATCCTGCGCCATGGTTCCGATCACCGGGCGCCGGCAGATATCACTTGTTTCTATGGATGAATTAACCAGCATGAGCTTTTCCCAATACACGGAACTAATGAAAAAATCCAAAATCAGCACTGATAAGACAAGCACCACTATGGTCCGCAGAGTCGGGACCAGGATCGCTGCTTCAGCCGAACAATTCCTGCGGGATAACGGACTGGAAAGTGAGATCAGCAATTACCAATGGGAATTCAATGTGATCGCTGATACAGCTACTGTAAACGCTTTTTGCATGCCTGGCGGCAAAGTAGCAGTCTATACCGGTATATTACCGGTAACCAAGACTGAGACCGGGTTAGCTGTGGTCATAGGCCATGAAGTAGCTCACGCTTTGGCCAATCATGGCGGCGAAAGGTTGAGCCAGTCTTTGCTGCAGCAGCTTGGCGGTCAAACCCTGGCCATTGCCCTGCAAAATAATTCGGAAGCGACCAAAAATCTTGCGTTACAAGCATATGGCATAGGTACTGAATTAGGAGTCATGCTGCCTTATAGCCGCTTACATGAATCAGAGGCTGATCATATCGGGCTGATCCTGATGGCCAGAGCTGGTTATGATCCACGCGAAGCCATTCCTTTTTGGCAACGCATGAGCCAGGTGGGCGGCGCAAAACCGCCGGAAATACTGTCATCACATCCAGCTGATGAAACCCGCATTAACTCTATCCGGGAATTGTTACCTGAAGCCCTGAAATACTACCAACCATCTAAATAACCACTACTGCACTTTCATAAAAAACCCCTGTGCGTTTCCACACAGGGGTTTTGCTTTTTCTTTATTCTGTTTTTCTATACGCTATACGCTATCCGCTACACGCTTGTTTAATACTGCGGCATTTGCGGCATTTGCGGCATTTCTTTCTTATCTTCCGGCTTGTCAGTGATCAAGGTCTCGGTGGTCAAGAGCAGCGCGGAAATACTGGCTGCATTTTGCAGTGCGCTCCTGGTGACTTTTGCCGGATCAACGATACCGGATTTTACCATATCCACATACTCATTGGTCTCGGCGTTGTAACCGATACCGAATTTCTCTTTGCGGATCCGTTCCACTACGATCGAGCCTTCGGTCCCGGCATTTTCAGCGATTTCCCTGACCGGCTGTTCCAGCGAACGACGGATAATATTTATACCAGTCTGCTCATCAGAGTCATCTGCTTTCACTTTTTCCAATACACTGACCGCATTCAACAAGACGATACCGCCGCCTGGGACGATACCTTCTTCCACACCGGCCCGGGTAGCATGCAAGGCATCCTCAATTTTAAATTTCTTATTCTTCATTTCAGTCTCGGTAGCTGCTCCTACATTGATCACCGCTACTCCGCCGACTAATTTGGCTAATCTTTCCTGCAGTTTTTCCTTATCATAATCAGAGGTGGTTTCCTCGATCTGCTTGCGGATCTGGGAAATTCTCTTTTCAATGGCTTTCTTATCGCCTTCGCCGCCGACAATAGTGGTGTTTTCCTTGTCCACGGTCACTCTCTTGGCTTTGCCGCACATAGTCAGGTCAGCCTTATCCATCTTGATGCCGATTTCTTCGCTGATCACCTGGCCACCGGTCAGGATAGCGATATCTTCCAGCATCTCTTTGCGCCTGTCGCCAAAACCAGGGGCTTTGACTGCAGTGCACTTCAAGGTGCCCCTTAAGCGGTTTACGACAAGGGTAGCTAAGGCTTCGCCTTCTACATCATCGGCAATGATCACGAATGGCCGGCCGGTTTGGGCGATCTTTTCCAATACTGGCAAGAGGTCCTGCATCGAAGCCAGTTTTTTATCAGTGATCAACAAATACGCGTCTTCGAGAACTGCTTCCATTCTTTCCGGATCAGTCACGAAATATGGTGAAACATAGCCGCGGTCAAACTGCATGCCTTCCACTACTTCCAAAGTGGTCTCCATGGATTTGGCTTCCTCTACGGTGATAACGCCGTCTTTGCCGACTTTTTCCATGGCTTCAGCGATCAGTTTCCCTACTTCCTTGTCATTGGCGCTGATAGAAGCGATCTGTTCGATCTCTTCCTTGGTGTTCACTTTCTGGGCTACTCTCTTGATCTCCTTAACTATCGCATCAACAGCCTTCTCAATACCCTTCTTTATATGTAAGGGATTAGCGCCGGCAGTAATATTCTTCAGTCCTTCTTTCATAATAGACTGGGCCAATACCGTCGCGGTAGTAGTGCCGTCACCGGCTACGTCATTGGTCTTGGAAGCTACTTCCTTGACCAGTTCCGCCCCCATGTTCTCGAACGGATCTTCCAACTCTATTTCCTTGGCAATGGTCACACCGTCATTGGTAATGGTTGGTGAACCGAATTTCTTGTCTAATACTACATTCCTGCCTTTGGGGCCGAGGGTTACTTTCACCGCGTCGGCCAGGATATTTATACCTTTTAATAATGATTGTCTTGCTTCTTCACCAAACTTTAAAATTTTTGCCATGGTATTCAACCTCCCTTATATTACTCTGCTATGCCCATGATATCATCTTGGTGCATAATGAGATATTCGACGTCGTTGATTTTCACTTCTGTACCAGAATACTTGCCGAACAAGATCTTATCGCCAACTTTGACATCCATGGCAATTTTCTTGCCATTGTCATCGGTTTTTCCCGGGCCAACCGCGATCACTTCCCCTTCCTGCGGTTTTTCTTTGGCTGTATCAGGGATAATAATGCCTCCCTTTTTCACTTCTTTAGCCTCGAGGGCTTTTACCAACACTCTGTCTCCTAGCGGTCTTAACTTCATAATGACTCCTCCTTTCCTTTTTTTATGTATAACCCATATAAAAGCAGAAACTTACAATCAGGTAAGTGCAATTGTAAGTTAGCACTCTTTAGTTGTGACTGCTAATATATATCAAAAACCGTTTATTTTGTCAAGAACTTTTTTTAAAAGACTTTACTCTATAACTTCAGCTGCGGTCTTAAGGACATGAGCCGGTATTGCTAGTCCAATGACCCGGGCGGTATTCAGGTTGATGACCAGGCGGTATTCAGGATGAGTGATCACTGGTATAGTAGCCGGGCTTCCTCCTTTTAAAATATTTATAGCTTGCGGAACCGTAATCACGGAGCCCTTGATAAAATCAAAGCCCAGGGAACACAAAGCCCCTTTTTTTATTAAACTGTTCAGGGAGGCATAGGTTGGTATTTTATTGACGTTAGCTACGGCAATTACTCCTTCGCCAAAAGCTGATATTTTGGCGTCAGCCACGGTAACCAGGACATCGACCTTGCGCACCATGGGTTTTGCGGCAGCAGCCAGGGACTCGACAGAATTCGCGTCTTTGGGAATAAAAAAATCTAGTGCCTTCATTTTGATCCGGCCCATAGCCTCTTTCCAAGCTTTAACCTGGCTCAGCGCTGCAGGATCTTCGGCATTGTATAAGAATCCGATCTTCTTTGATTTTGGCAGTACATGAAGAAGAGCGCTTAACTGCCGGTCAGCGGAAACGGCACAGTGACTGCCGGTAAAATTAGTATTAGGCTGGGACAGGCTTTCTACCAGCTTTGCCCCTACCGGGTCAGCAACAGCCGTAAAAACTACTGGCTTGGTAATACCAGCTTCCTTGATAGCCAGGCAATTTGGCGTACCAGCCGTAAAGATCAGGTCAATATCCTGTTCCATCTTTTTTAACTGGTTCAGGAATAATCCTTTTGAGCCCTGGGTATCCAGGACCATAAACTCCAGTTTCAGGCCGGCCTTTTTGGCCTGTATTGCTAATTCTTCCTGAAAAGCCTTTCTGCAGGCAAGATAATCAGGATTATCATAATAAACAGCTAATAATACTTTCTTGGCAGCCTCTGCGCACAGGGTGAAAGGGTAAGATAAAACTATGACCGTAAACAAAACTAACGCTAAATATTTTGTTATCTTCATAATCTGCTCCTTTACATTACTTTATATCTGTTCCCGTATCTTCCGGTTAGCCTGGAACTGCAGGTAAAGCATATAGCCACCCCACGCGAAAGCCAAAAACATGAGCATTATGCCCAGGGTAAAACTGATGGTGGCCAGAAGATGGTCATATTGCAGCCAACCTAAACGTCCCAGGATATTTTCCCAGTCATGGTATCCTGGCGCTTCTTTGCCAGTCACCCCGCCTAACAGCATTAATTCCCCAGCCCGGGCATCATTAATATAAGGAGCACTATCCATGAAACTCTGTCCCAGCCACCAGAGGCCGATTGAGGCCCCAAACGCATCACGGTTTTTCAGCAGGAAGGCACCGGCCACAACCGCCGGCATGATCAATTGCATCAGCGTCCCTCCCAGAACTCCCATGAAATCTCCCAAAAAGGAAAAGATAATATGGCCGGCTTCATGCATTGGCAGGTTTATATTATGCATGAAAGACATCATCTGGTCATTCATGGGAGAATTAATTAACCTGAGCCCCCAGACAAGAAAGAACACATACGTTATTACCCGGCCATAAAGATATACCGGCTCGGTTTTCTGCGGTTCCGGGAATAGTATTTCCTGGAGAATTTGCTTTTTATTCATGATCTTCGTTATCCTGCCTACCGGCAGGCAGGCATTCGTGTTATTCGTGTTTTATATTGAAGGCAGTGGCAAGTACCAGCGCCACTAATTCCTTTTTCCGCCATACCTCGATCAGCGATACGGTGGTTTTCCGGCCCTCTTTGATATTTCTGGCCCTGGCTTCTATCACATCGCCGGCAAATATCGGCGACAGGTAATTGATCTTCATTTCCATGGCTACAGCCACGCGCCCTTTGGAATTCACTGCCTGGGCAAAAGCCCGGTCTGCCAGGGTAAAGATCGCTCCACCGTGAGCTGAGCCATTAGAATTCAAGTGCCGCGGCCCGATCTTTAGTTTGTAGCTTTTTCCCGGAACAGCGGTCTTAATGCCGACCAGATCTGAGAATGGGCTTTTTTTCTGGTGAAATGATTGTTTCATGGATCATCCTCAATCCTATCAAGGTCAGGTTTTGATTGACCTTATCGAATAATTTTTCCGCATTCTGGATAAAATTCACCAATCCACCGGTACCCACGATAACGGGCCGGCCTCTGACTTCTTTTTTAAGTTGCTTTAAAATTTCTTTTACCTGACCCAGGAAGCCAAATACTAACCCAGCCTGCATACTATGCACTGTATTTTTACCCAGGCATTTTTCCGGCATGACCAGCTCTACCTTGGGTAATTTAGCGGTTCTGCTGAATAAGGCTTCGCAAGAGATCCCGACACCAGGGGCAATGGCCCCGCCCAGATACTCCCCATTTTTTGAAACCACATCAAAAGTGGTTGCTGTGCCAAAATCCACAATGATCAAGGGGTTACCTTTTTGGCGATAGAGTTCCCAGGCAGCCATAGCATTGACGATCCGGTCTGTGCCTACTTCCGCGGGAAAATCATATAAGATCGGCATGGGAACCATTCTGGACTCAACCACCAATGCTTTATTCTTTATATATTTACGGCACACCTGTACCCAAACGTCAGTTAAGCTTGGCACTACGCTGGCTATTATCGCCTCACTTATATCCCTATTCCCGGCCGGTAAAGTCGCTCCGATCAATCCGGTGAGTTCCAAGCCATATTCATCAACGGTCCGTCTGATATCAGTGGCAAATCGCCAGCTGGCAACCAGTTCTTTTGCCCGGAAGATACCTATTACTACATTAGTGTTCCCGATATCAATAGCTAATAACATGTCTAACTCCAAAATCCTAAGAATCAGTTTAAAGTGTTAAGTTATAAGTGTTAAGTTTTGGTTAAAATTATTTATGTGAAAACCTTAATTTAACACTTTACACTTTTAACTTAAAACTTCTTTTTAGTGATTCTCTTATTTCTGGAATGTTACTTCTCCGGCTATGACCCGGAGGATCTGCTTGTTTGATTTTACAACCAGCCGGCCTTCAGAATCTATCTCTGTAACTTTTCCGCTGATAATATCTTCTCCCTGCCTGATCCTGACTGTTTTACCGGTCAAGATGTCAAAACTCCTATATTCATGAATAATATTTTCCCAGTCACCCTTCAGAAAACGTTTATAATACTGCTCCAACTCCAATAATACCTGCTGCAGCAGTTTCACCCGTACCACCGGCAGATTATGGGGATCCTGGGCTTTTAAACTGGTCCCGCGGGAGCGCAGGTCTGCCGGGAAAACATTCTGATCCAAATTAACATTAAGGCCGATCCCGGTCACCAGGTAATTAACCCGGTCGCTTTCTGCACCCATCTCGGTCAATATCCCGCCAACCTTAAGATAGGTGCTTTTACCTGCTATTACCAGGTCATTTGGCCATTTCAACCGTATAGCCGCGCTACACACTTTTTTGATCGCTGCCGCTACAGCTACGCCAGCCATCAGGGTAAACCGCTGGGCATAAGACGGCAATACTGGCGGCCGCAAGACCAGGCTAAAACAAATACTGCCGCCGGCAGGTGAAAACCAGGAACGGCCTAACCGGCCCTTGCCTTGTGTCTGCATTTCAGCCAGCACCAGGGTTCCTTCCGGAGCACCGGTCTGGGCCAGTTTTTTGGCAAAATTATTGGTCGAATCAAGGGTGGGAAAATAATAGATCTTGGAGCAAAACATCTTGTTTTGTAATCCAGCCTTTATTTCGGCTGGCAGCATCAAATCAGGACTGGACCGCAGTATATAGCCATTTTTCTTAAGAGCTGAGATTTCATACCCGTGTTTTTTCAGCGCTTGTATCTGCTTCCAGACAGCGATACGGGAAACACCCAGTTGATCAGCCATATCCTGACCGCTTATATAATCTCGACTTTGTTTTCTCAATAATTCCAATACTTTCTTGCTCATTATAACCTCTGCTAAATGCTGGATGTTAGAACTTCGTTGTTCTTTGCTTTTACTTTTAGCATTTAGCTTCAAGCTTCCAGCATTTTTTATAAAATTTCCAAGCTGATATCTAATGCTCTAGCTGAATGGGTAAGCGTGCCAACAGATATCCTGTCCACTCCCAGCTTGGCATATTGCTTTACCTTTTTAAGCGTAACACCACCCGATATCTCGATCAAGGTGCGCGGGCTGGCCTGGCGAATATACTTGATCGCTTTTTTCAAGGTCACTATGTTCATATTATCCAGCAGGATGATATCAGCCATTTCTGCTTTTAGTATTTCCTTCACCTGCACTAACGTATCTGCTTCAATCTCTACCTTTATATTTTTCGGTTTTTTCTTCAATCTATCAACTATCAACTCCCAACTATCAACTAGTTTAAGATGGTTATCCTTCACCAGGACCATATCATATAAACCGACCCGATGATTAACTCCGCCGCCGCAAACCACGGCATGCTTTTCCAATAAGCGTAATCCAGGTAAGGTCTTGCGGGTATCCAGGATCCTGGCTTCATACGGTTTCACAGCTTGGACAAATTCGCTGGTTAAAGTAGCTATTCCCGATAGCCGCTGCAAAAAATTAAGTAAAGTTCGTTCTATTTTCAGGATATTCCTGGCACTACCGCTAAATTTGGCCAAGACCTGGCCCCGCCGGACTTTCTGCCCGTCTTTGGCTATAGAAATATATTTTATCTTATGAGCATTGAAGATCTGCCTGGCAATGTCCCGGCCGCAGAAAACGCCATGGTCTTTAGCCAGCAAGACAGCTTTGACCTTTTGGTCACGGATCAGCAGGTTACTGGTAATATCCCCTGCGCCAATATCCTCTGCCAATGCTTCTTTGATAATCCGATCCATTTGTACTCCAAAAAGTTACGAGTTTCAAGTTGCGGGTTGCGAGTTCAAGAAGTGTAATATTACAAAACTCGAAACCTGAAACCTGGAACTGTTTTATGTAATTTGTATCCACACTTCCCGCTCCCGCGGGCCGTCAAATTCACAAAGATATATTCCCTGCCATGTTCCCAGCATCAGTTTCCCATTCGCCACAGGCACGGTCACTGAAGACCCGGTCAGGCTGGCTTTAATATGAGCCGCTGAATTTCCTTCCAAGTGGGTAAAATAATCCCGTTGAGGCACAATTTTATTCAACTCTACCAGCATATCCCGGCGTACCGCGGGATCAGCATTTTCATTAATAGTAACAGCCGCGGTCGTATGCGGTATAAAAACAGTACAGATGCTTCCGCCGGTCTTATACCCTGCCACCAGTTCCTGTACCTGGGCCGTGATATCGATCATTTCCGTATTTAAAGTCGTTGCCACTTTGATCTTTTGCATTTTATTCAACTTCTTTGAGTAATTCTTTTACTTTAGCCGTGAGCATATTGCCATCAAAAGGCTTGGTCAAATAGAGATTGGCCCCGGTGGAATAACCGATCTCTTCCTCCACTGGCTGGCTGCGCGCAGTCAGGATAATGATCGGAATATAACTATATTCTTTATCAAATTTCAGCATCCGGCAAACTTTATATCCTTCGATCTTGGGCAGCATCAGGTCTAAAATGATCAAATCTGGTTTCTCCCGGCGGGCCATTTCCAGCCCGACATAACCATCTTCAGCAACCATCACCTCGAAACCGGCTCCGGTTAACCGCTGTTTAATGACTTCAGCGATATCCGGCTCATCTTCAACGACTAAAATCCTTTTAGCCATTACACTCCTCCTTATTTAGCCGTGGTAATATATTAGTATACTATTTCCCAGGGGGTATTACCAGTATTTTCTTACCACAAGAACCTGGCTCCCAATCCAGCGCTAAAATCCAGGTCAGTAGCCGGGACAATATTCATGATCGGAGAAAGCTCAATGAATATTTCAAAGGGATAACTGGGGAAAAGATAATTTACCCCGACAGTACCGCGTAATCCAAAAATAGAATCATATGTTTTATTATTATAACTCT
>DJVG01000060.1 GCA_002441095.1 Elusimicrobia bacterium UBA6262 | reverse complement strand
TGACCGAACAAGAATAAATATAGCGTATAGCGTACAGCGTATAGCGTATAGGAAAAGCGAAAAAAGTTCTTAACCTTAAGTAAAAAGCGGGAGTTTCTGATGGTAGACAAACCTATTTTCTTGATCTGGGAAATAGCGGTCCTATTCCTGACCGTTGGCAGTTTGATAGTAGGGTGCCGGAATTATGCCAAGGGATTAATGAATGTGTGGAGCGTGGTCAGCAATAGCCTGCTGGTAGTATGGGGCCTGGCGCAGGGAATTTCTTTTTTCCTAGTGATCGACAGCCTGCAATATATCAGTCTGGGTGTCCTGGCGGTTGTGGTTGCCGGGAATATTGTCGTTTCCATGAAGAGCCAGTCTTTATCCGCCGCGGGATTGACCATTGCGAGCCTGGGTTTAATGGCCGGGGAAAGTATGCTGCTGACCGGCAGTGACTTCCTGCTCTGGTCCGGACGGATGGTCCAGCTGGTGGGATTAGGCTTCTGGAGCACGTTCCTGCTGCTGCCAAAAATTGAAGCTAAATTTAAAAAAGAAACCCAGAAACTCCAAAACATCCTGGTCGAAAAAGAAACTTTACTGCAGAAACAATTCCTGGAAAATGAAGCTGGTAAAAAACAACTGCTGGCCCTGGAGGAAAACCTAACGCAGCAAGTTGGCAAAAATAACAAATTATCCGTCTTTCCCCACATTGCCCAAAAGATGGGCTCGAATACTGACCGGGAACAGGTCTTGAATAGTATTCCTGAGGAAATTGCCAAGATCTGGAAGGTACAGATGTGCGGACTGTATCTCTGGGCAGAGGATCTGGAAGCCTTAGTGTTGAAATATGGTGTCGGTTATGAACCAAATTTTATTAACCGGCTCAGTTTTAAAAAAGGGGAGGGATTAGTAGGCTGGACCGCGGTAGAAAGTAAACCGGTCAGGCTGGTTGACCCGGCGGGTGACCCCCGTTTTAAAGATAAATATAACCAGTTGGTGAAAAATAGCAGTAAGGCGATCACTTTTAAGGCCATATTGCTGGCGCCGATCAATATCGGAGAAAAAAGCCTGGGGATAATCGAAGTCATCAACTATACTGGCTGGAAAGACCGGGTGAGCCCACAGGTATTCAGCGCCGAAGATGAGCAGATGCTCTATACCTTGGCCAACCAGATCGCACTTTTCCTGCAGACAGTGGTGAATTATGAAGAGAGCAGGGAAGCTTACCTGGAAATCATCCGCTCTTTAGTGAATGCTATTGAAGCACGGGATCCTTATACGCGCGGCCATTCTGAGCAAACTACAAAATACGCTGTCTCCATAGCGCAGAAGCTGGCTTTGCCGGCTGAGACCATTGAAATTGTCCAGTATGCCGCCAGCCTGCATGATATCGGCAAGATCGGTATCAAGGAGAACATCCTGAAGAAGGTCAAAAAACTGACGGCTGATGAATATTCGCACATTAAAAACCATCCATTTATGGGGGCACAGATCCTCAAGCCGATCAAGAGCCTGCAGGACGTTATCCCTATTGTCTATCATCATCATGAACGGTATGACGGCAAAGGGTACCTGGACGGTTTACAGCGTGATGAGATCCCGATCGGCGCCAGGATCTTAAGTGTCGCTGATTCATTTGAAGCGATGACCAGTGACCGGCCGTATCACAAAGGATTACCTAAAGAAGAAGCGATGGAACAATTAAAAAAATCAGCTGGCTCCCAGTTTGATCCGCAGGTAGTCAATGCCTTTATGGAAGTGCTGGAAGAAGAAAGCCTAAAGCCGATCGCAGCAGGAAGGTAGCGTCCTAGTATATGCCTATATTCACCTACTTGGCCTTTGATAAGGGCGGCAAAAAAATAAAAGGCTCTATTGACTCTCCTAATCAGGTGTTGGCCAGTATTGCCCTGAAAAAGCAGGGCCTTTTTGTCCAAAAATTAGCTCCGGAAAAAAAGGGCGGGCTGAACGTCAACCTGAACGAAATGTTCGTCAAGATCACTACCCGCGACAAAGGTATTTTCAGCCAGCAATTATCGACCATGATCGGCGCTGGCCTGGCGTTGACCAAATGTCTTGATGTGCTCGCCAACCAAACCCAAAATCCCAAATTCAAACGCGTGATCGCACAGGTCGCCAGGGATATAAGCCATGGTAATTCCCTGTCCTGGGCGGCAGCCCGTCATCCGGCGGTATTTGACAATCTCTTTATCAGCATGATCAGGGTAGGGGAAAGCGGCGGTGAAATGGATAAGATCCTGATCCAATGGGCGACTTTCATGGAGCGGGATGAAGAGATCCGCGGCCGCTTGAAAGCAGCCTTGATGTATCCTTTTATTTTGAGTATTATCAGCACTATAGCAGTGACCTTCCTGATCGTGTTTGTTTTGCCGACTTTTACCAATATCTTTGCCTCTTCTGGTGTGGAGCTGCCAGCCCCGACCAGGGTTTTGCTCTTTATCAGTAATATGCTTAAAAAGAGATTTTTAGTCCTGATCGCTCTGGGCATAGCTCTCTATGTTGGTTATGGTAAATTCAGCAAAACTAAAAAAGGCCGTTACGCTATTGATATGTTCATGTTAAAGATGCCTGTTTTCGGTTCCTTACAGCATAAGATGATCCTGACCCGTTTTACCCGGACCTTTGGCGTGATGTTGAGCGCCGGGGTGCCGATCATTGAATCTTTGAATATCTCCCGGGATATCGTTGGCAATGTCTGTATGGCTGAAGTGTTAGAAAATGTTATTGACTCAGTTAAACAGGGAGGTGATATGGGCACTCCATTTGCTAAAAGCCCGCTGATCCCTCCCATGATCTCGAACATGATACCGGTCGGTGAAGTTACCGGAACAGTGGAAAAGATCCTGGTAAAAATTGCAGATTTTTATGAGCGGGAAGTGGATTACCTGATCAGGAACCTGTCCAGTATCCTGGAGCCGGTAATGATCCTGGTAATGGGTGTTTTAGTCGGTTTTATTGCCATGTCGCTGGTGTTGCCGATGTATGACATGATCAAAGTAGCGCGGGCAGGAGCTTAAAAAAGCAATTCCAAATGACAAATTCCAAATGACAAATTAAGGTTGTTTTATGACGAGAATAGGAAAGAACGAGTTTCAAAAACCGCTTGACAAAACACCTATCCTGCATTATATTTATACTGGGGGGTGGTACGGAGTGGAGGATAAAATGAAGCGCCGTACCCCGAAATTACATAAGCGCATAAAGAGACTGCTAAGGAAAGCCATCAAGGTGCAATACAAGGGCTTTACCTTGGTAGAGCTTTTGATTGTCATAGTGATATTAGGCATCTTGTCTGCGGTGGTCATTTCCAGGTTCACCGGCGCTACCAAGGATGCTAAAGAAGCCAGCCTCAAAGCCAACCTCAGCGGCTTACGGAGCCAGATCGAGATTTACCGGGCCCGTTCAGTCAGCGATAGCTATCCTGTAAATCTGCAAGCCCTGGTAGCTGAAGGCTACATCAGGAAAATTCCCCAGGATCCTTTCTATAAGAAAAGCACAGAGTATACTACATTACAGGCTGCCGGTGTTGGCGGCTGGGTTTATTCCAACGATACAGGTCAGGTGTATGTGGATATACCCAGTGATGATCAGTCTGGTCTGCCGAAGGATACTTCCTGGGGTGAGGTGTACACTGCCTGGTAAGATCGCTCTTTATACTTGATATTGATTAGGTGAAGACTATATAGCAATTTAGTCAGGATAAGAAGGATATCTTTGACAACAGAATAGATCAGTTTAAGGAGGACGTTATGTTTGCAGGATTCTTGCAGCGGCTCATAAAAAAGACCAATGTGTGCACTACCGTGATAGACAGCATTGATCTTCAGGTTGGCCGCTATTTTTATTTTATTTGCTTGCCAATAAATCAGGAGTTGTGTTATAATTACAAAGTACAGTCTCTATATTCCAAATTGGAAGGAGGTGAAACCATATGTTAAATAAAATAAAGAATAGTAAAGGTTTTACCCTGGTAGAATTATTAATCGTTATCGTTATTTTAGGTATTTTGGCAGCTATCGTTATCGCCAGGTTTGCCGGGGCGACTAAGGAAACTAAAGAAGCCAGCTTGAAGGGTAACCTGCGGACTATCCGGTCTTCCTTGGAAATTTATAAGGCTAATTCCAAGTCTAACGTATATCCTGAAAGCCTGGATGATCTCTGGAAAGGTACCAATCCCGATGTAGACAGCAAGACATTCCTGGAAAGAATACCGCAAGACCCATTCTATAAGAGTAAAGCTGTTTATGCTGCGACCGAAACATTTGACCCGACTGAAGACGCCACGGACCGGGACGACAAGATCACTGGCGGCGGCGGCTGGGCGTATGATTCCCTGACCGGCAGGGTCTGCGCTAATTATTATTCTACTGATACCACGCCTGGTGAGCCGATCGATACCAGCTGGGGAGTCAAGTATAATCTTTGGTAAGAATAAGCGCGAAGTAAAAGCTAAAAAGGAAGGAGGTGAAACAACATGTTAAGTAAACTGAGAAACCGGAAGGGCTTTACCCTGGTAGAACTGTTAATCGTTATCGTTATTTTAGGTATTTTGGCAGCTATCGTTANNTGCGTACCATCAGGTCTTCACTGGAAATGTATAAAGCCAATTCCAAGAGTAACAGCTATCCAGCCGCTCTGGATGATCTCTGGAGAGGAACCAATCCCGATGTGGACAGCAAGACATTCTTGGAAAGAATACCCATCGACCCCTTCTATAGAAGCAAGGACGTATATCTGTCCACAGCAATATTCAGCCCGATCGATCTGGCTACGGAAAGAGACGCCAATATTATTGGCGGCGGCGGCTGGGCGTATGATTCCCTGACCGGCAGGGTCTGCGCGAATTATTTCTCTACTGATACCACGGCGGGTCTGCCATTGGACACCAGCTGGGGTGCGGCGTATAACGTTTGGTAAAAGTAAGCGCGAAGTAAAAGCTAAAAAGGAAGGAGGTGAAACAACATGTTAAGTAAACTGAGAAACCGGAAGGGCTTTACCCTGGTAGAACTGTTAATCGTTATCGTCATCTTAGGTATTTTGGCAGCTATCGTTATCGCCAGATTTGCCGGCGCTACCAAGGAAAGCAAGGAATCCAACTTGAAGGGCAACCTGCGTACCATCAGGTCTTCACTGGA
>DJVG01000046.1:1220-12163 GCA_002441095.1 Elusimicrobia bacterium UBA6262 | reverse complement strand
TCCAGTCGCTCGAGTACCCTCCCGCGATGGTCACGTTCACTGCCCGGTTGAACGTCAAGTTCTCTGTGAACGTGTCCTCTTGGACCTGGATCGTCTGGCCGGTACTGGCCGCATTGTAGGCGGATTGGATACTGCTATAGTAGGTAGAGCCGATCCTGCAGTTTGGTACCGCCATGGTCACGTATATATCCTTGGTGCAACCGTTGTCATAAGTGATCGTGACCTTGCCGGTCTGGTCTGTGGCATAGCCCGAACGATTGACATTGATCGTCAGGGTCGTGGACCCTGTGCTGATCGAGCCGTTGTTCGGACTAATACTACTGATCCATGATTCCGTGGTTGCCGCTGTCCAGCTCATGGTGCTCTTGGGCGCTATATTGCTGATATCCACTACTCCGCTGCTGCCCAATATCACCACATGCTCAGTGCTGGCCTGACAGATCGGATCCATCTCCCGCGGTCCTACCAGCAAGATAACTTTGACTTTCTCGGTTTCGCTGCCAGAGGTTACATTCACGTAACCTTCATACTTACCGTCATTTAGACCGGTCCTGCTAACATTGACCGTCACCGCAGTATTGCTTCCGGCGGCTAAACCGTTGCCGCTGGCCGGAGACACACTACTGATCCAAGACTCACTTTCAGAGGCAGTCCAGTCCAGCGAAACACCATCAAGAGCGGTATTTAATACATAGAACACTCCGCTGTTATCATTGGGTTCAATGATTATTTCATGGCTGGACACATTCATCTTCCTGCCAAATACTATATAGAGCTGTCCGCCGCAATCCACACCTGTGTCGTCTGTCTCGGCTAAGGCAGCCATATCATACCGGCCATCTCCGTTATAATCTCCGGTGCCTATTTGGGAGATCGTGCCATCAAGGAACCAGGTCCCGTTATTATGTCCTTCGCTGGTGAAGGTTTTATCACTCTCAGTATCAAGATCAACCGTAGCCGGCATATTCGTTCTGCCCAGATAGAGATACAGTTTCTGATTCCACTGATACCACCAGGCATTTCCAAGCGCTACTTCATCTTTGCCGTCTCCGTTCATATCCTTAACAATGCTAAAACCGCTTATCCACGGAGAAACATCATTTAAAGTGGTTAGAGGAACATTAAATTTCGTAGTTGCGTTTTGCGGTAAGTATTTAGCCGCAGACCATTTAGTAGTGCTTCCTTCAAGCAGATAAGCAAAGTTCCCACCTGTGGAAACCATGACATCATAACAACCATCACCATTGGCATCTCCGGAAGCAAGCATCGGACAAACACCGCCAGGCGCGTTATAATCATATATGATAGGAATTATATTAGCCCCTACATTATTATAGCAATCCAAACTGGAACCCCATTGCGCTTCTTTGCCCGAACGTCCATAGACGAGGAAGAACAGCCGCCGCGAAGAAGGATATTCCGAGGCTCCGAGCACAAAATCGTCATACCCGTCATTGTCATAGTCCCCGGTGGTCGCGGATAATACCCAGCCGCAGTTGCCCCCCGTGCTGTTCCAACTGGAATAGAATTTTGTGACATCGTCCACACTTGTGACAGTCGGCAAAGTACTCCAGGTATAATTGCTTAGTTTGTATGTATTCCAATTTTCCCTTGTCCGGCCAAAGACCAGATAGGCTGCCTGGGTTTGATTATCAGCGCCTATCACCAGGTCTTCGTACCCGTCATTATTATAGTCTCCGGAGGTAATACACTCGCCAAAATCTTCCCAGAATGTGGCTGCTTCACCGCCAATTACTATATCGGCTTCGCTGGCCTTATACAGGTTCTTCCATTGTCCCCGGTTTCCCTGCGCGTCAACTGTGCCCATGGGATTAAAGAAGATATATATAGCACCGATATAATTAGTGCACTTATCTCCGACAATAACATCTTTCCAGCCGTCTCCGTCAATATCAGCCAAGGCTACACTGGTGCCAAAATAGACTGTAGCGTCATCAAGCCCTGTTCCCATAAAGATCGTAGAGCTGGCTACAGTATCGTTCTTATGCAGATTATTCGGACTGCCAAAGAAGAGATAGGCGCGGCCGCGGGTATTTGCGGTGAAGTATTGCAGCGCTCCCACCAGCATATCATCACAGCCGTCGTTATTGGCATCAGCGGTTTTAATACCGTTGCACTCACGATAATCAAAAGCCTGCCTGCCCAGGAATGATGCATCGGCATTATCTATAGTTGAACTTGAACTAAAGAATCTGAAATCTTTTTCACTAGCTGACAGATACTTAACTCCCAGTGCTCCCGCATCCACTTTAAGAACCGTACTGGTATCTGCTTCAAAATTAGTCCAATCAAAGGAGAGGGTAATATCAGAAGCAGAGGTACCGGTACTGCCGCTGGTTGGATCGATGGTAAGCCACGTTGCTCCAGCCGGGTCAACCTTGGTTATGGTCCAGTTAAATGTGGAACAACCCTCGTTCTTGACCTGGAATTTCTTAGTTGTTTCAGGTTTGGTAGCTATTATGCTGGTCCGGCTGATCGCCAACAGCGGACTGATCGGTACGGAGACATTGATTACCTGACTTCCCGAAGCTGTGCCATCATCATCATTGGCCGTTACAGTGATAGTGGCGTCATATGTCTGCTGGGTAGTCATGGTAGTCGTATCCACTACCACCTGCAGCATGTAATCGTCCAGGTCTTTGTAGCTATACGACCCGGTCGTCACATTGGTCCAGGCATTGGTACTGTGGTCACGGTATTTGACTGCCAGCCAGCCGCTACCGTCTGTATAAGCGATATCCACTTTGTAACTCAAATATTCTCCGCCATCGTTCTCGATATATAGATAGCGCTCTTTGCCCCCGAAAGGAGCTTGTATTTCTGTGTTAGCGAAGGCTAAACTTAACGGCTTGACCAACAATTTAGCCTGGGTGTCGCTGGCTAATACCTTGCTATCCGGATTGCGCGCGTTGGTGTTATTGGCTACTTCCGTAGCGTCACTGTAGCCATCCGCGTCTGTGTCTGTGTTCAACGGATCCGTACCATAGCGCAGTTCCTGCGCGTCGGTTAATCCGTCACCGTCGCTATCCGTATCGCAGGCATTGATCAAGTTGTCACAGTCCACATCCAGCGGCACTGATAGATTGACTGCTGATAGATCATAACTGCCACTTTCTTCCTTTTTGGCGACTGAGCTGCCATTGATGATCCTAGTCACGAAAGCCCAGGAGCTGCTGTTGCCTAATCCGCTATAGTGGGTGGACCCTATCGCGGTCATGGTCGAGCACGTCCCGATATAGTCGCCGTATTTGGCGAAGCTAAGAGTATAGTCATCTCCCGCATCCATGAATGGCAATATCCAACTGCCCAAGTCGCTGGCATCATCAAAGAAGTCACTGCCGGAAACTTTGCCTGTCTTGCTATTTATCGCCGTGGCCAGTATAAAGGACCCGGAAGCGTTCCAGGTAGAAATTATTGCCGAATAGTTCTCTGTAAGCCTGGCGCTGTTGCCGATCCCTCTATCCGATACCGCTCCCGCTTCAAACACGGTTTTTAAATAACTCAGGTTGTTATACTTAGCCCGGTAGTCGAGAAGCGCCGGACGAGCCGTGCGGTTATAGATCGTACTGCCGCTGGGCATCTCCCAACGCACGTTATCGATCCACCATTGAATGTTTTGCCCTCCCGACGCTTTAGGTTTGCAGGTCATGGAGAAGACCATCTTCATATTGGTTAAATCCAAGTGTGCCGTAGCAGTTGAAGTAAAATGTTCAGTGGAAAAGCTATGATTGTCATTTAGAGCGCTGACCGGGACACTGATCTCCTGCCAGCCTGTGCTATTAGCGTTGAATTCCGAAAAGTAAGTATTACCGCCGTTCTTGGTCGCATTATCATCTAACCATAATAGAGTAGCTTGCCCGGGTCCATTAACATCTTCAAATTTAAAGAATATTTTGCTCTCATCCGACCCGATCGCTGATCCATCCGCTTTTTTGACCTTAAGCCAGAATTTGATATTACCGCTAGCGTATTGTGACAGGTCAAGATAACCGTTCGTCCGGAAAATACCCCAACCCACACCATACGTGTCACTCCATAGCTCTGTAAACATGCAGCGCTTGCCTTCCGGGATCGTGTCCCCTCCGGTGTAAGAATATTCCGGATATGGACTATAAGTGTATCTCAAGCCATTGTCCGGACTGCCGCTTTGCACGTAGGTGGCTTGCGCGTTGATCTTACCATAACCGTCGCCTCCAACTGGTAACCCCCAGGTATAAATGTCCCAGCCCTGTATACCAGTGATCCTCTCGGTCAATAAGCCAGCATCGCTGTAAAAGTTCATACTTGTGATGCTCAAGGTGTTCTGGGAGTTTAATCCCCACCACTCCTCGTTCATACAGCCGTCCGGATACAGATCTGTGCTTGGTGGCTCATTCGCGTTGACCGGGTAACCGGGATCAGTATCATGAATTTGCAGGCTCTTACCTTTAAATTTCCACCACTCATCCACCCATTCAAAAGCAAATCCGCCCAGCAGGTTGTTATTGGCATTGACCGCCGATAAGTTCCGGTGCAGGTCATCCCATTGCCACGCTATTCCTTCCTTCTGCCCCGCCAGATCTTCGAATTCCTTGGTCACATCGCTGTCATAATGCCAAGCATCTACTCCGTATTCGCTGATGTAGAACGGCTTGCTCCAGCCAATGGTATCCACCATTACCTTATATAGATCTTTGAAACTCCTGCCACGGTAGCAGTTAATACCAAGCATGTCCACGTTCGTCATAGCATCGACTCCGGCTTTGTATTCGCTGTAGCTCGGCACGCTGGGTTCGCCCAAACAGGCTGATACCGGATGGTTGCTGTCATTGTTTTTGATCCAGATAGCTATATCTTCTACCGCCTGACAAGCTTCCAAGAAAGTATCGTAGCGCCACATATATAATTTTTGGTCATTGAAGTTGTAATTAAATTCATTGCCTAACTGCCACATCAGGATCGCCGGATGATTTTTGTACGTGTTGATCATCTTCTGCGCGATCGGGGTGTTGGCGCAAAAACCATCGACTATGGCTACTACTTTTAATCCATTCTTGTATGCTTCATCCAGCACTGCCAAACCATTGGTCACCGCCTGGTCTCCCAGTTGCCCGATCATCGGCATACCGGTCAGCCAGTCTTCCCAGTGGTCGCCGTCGTCATCTTCGGCTTTTGGTTCAGCCTTAGACATATCCCAGATCACCCCATTGGTGTCTTCGTCGAAGTACAAGCTCGCATCGTCTGCCAGGCCCAGGTCAACGTAGAGACGGATCGTATTGAAACCAGCTTCTTTGATCCGCGGGAAATCATATTGCGCCATCTCCCAGGTACGCCACCGATCATCATTTTCAAAGGGTGCTCCCGGAGGAAACGTTTCTACCGGCCAGTTAGTGGCTACGCTGTAACATACACCTTTGATCACATAGTTCGTCGTCGCTTTAAGCGTATTGTCTTCTCTCCGGTGCCTCACTCTCAACTGCGTACCGTTTACCGATACGATACTCGGACTGGCCGGTACCGCGGCAAAAATATCCAGCGCCAACAACATCAGGATCGCCGTACATACTACGTACTTCATCATACGTTTCATGATCGTCTCCTTTGCGTTTTTGTTTTCCTAACTTAATATATCTTTCTCTATAAATAGAAAAACGGTAACCTAAAATAGATTACCGTTTAGATACAATATTTCGTATTGAATTGTTTTCTACTTTATGTTTCATTTTTCCTTTTTAGAAAAATGGAGCGTAAAATATAAAGCAACTGCTGATAAAAACCAAAATATTTTAATAATTGTTTAGATAATAGCTGATAACAAAAATATTGTCAAGTAAAATTTTTGCCATCCTTATACTCTTATCCTAATATTTCTTTCAGGTCCTGATCAGGCGTAGTTATCGGCTTGATATTAAATTTATCCACGAGCACCTGCAATACCTTGGGTGTGATAAAAGCCGGCAAGGTCGGACCCAGACGGATATTCTTGATCCCTAACGACAACAAGGTCAATAAGATGCAGACGGCTTTTTGTTCATACCACGATAGCACCAGGGACAGCGGCAGGTCATTCACACTGCAATTAAAAGCTACAGCCAAAGCTGAAGCGATCTGGATCGCGGAATAGGCGTCATTGCATTGGCCGCAATCCAGCAGGCGTGGAAAATCGCCGATCGTGCCAAAATCCAGGCGGTTGAACCTGAACTTGCCGCAGGCTAAAGTCAGAATAATGCAATCTTTAGGCACTTTCTGGGCAAATTCAGTGTAATAATTCCGGCCGGGCTTAGCCCCGTCACAGCCGCCGATCAGGAAAAAGTGCCTGATCTTCTTATCTTTCACCGCTCCTACTATTTTGTCAGCCAGGCTCAATACTGTTTTATGGCCAAATCCCACGGTGATCTCTTTTTCTATCTTATCTTCTGTAAATCCGCCTAGCTTTTTGGCCAATTCGATCAAAACCTTAAAATCTTTTTTCCCGTTCACTGCCTCAATATGACCCTCTCCGGGGTATTGCACCAAACCAGTCGTATAGATCTTACCGCTATATGATTCCCGCGGCTTCTGGATGCAATTAGTGGTCATTAAAACCACTGCCGGTATCCCGTCAAATTCCTTTTGCTGGTTCTGCCAGGCTGTACCAAAATGGCCAGCCAGGTGCTGATGTTTTTTCAGCTCAGGATAGCTATGCGCCGGCAGCATCTCACTATGCGTATAAATATTAATGCCAGTGCCTTCGGTTTGCTCCAAAAGCTGCTTCAGGTCCAGCAGGTCATGTCCGGAAACAATGATCGCAGGCCCCTTCTTCACACCCAGAGGTACTTTGGTCGGGACTGGAGTACCAAAAGTATCATTATGCGCTTTATCCAGTATTTCCATGCATTTCAAGTTAATTTTCCCAAATTCCATGACCAGGGAGACATAATCCCCGGCCGTCAATTTCGGGTCTACCAGCGCAGACAATCCCTGATAGAAAAATGCGCTTACTTCTTCATCCGTCCGGCCAAGAATTGCCGCGTGATCAGCATAAGCAGCCATGCCTTTCATGCCAAAAAGCATTATTTCCCGTAAACTCCGGATATCTTCATTAGGGCTGGAATCGGATAATAAACCTACTTCCAATCCCTGGGCGATCAAGCCATTTATCGAGTCAGCTGGCTGCCAGTGCACCGGTTCCGGAGCATCAGCAGGAATGGGACCCACTGCTTTTTTCAGCTTTTCCATTATTTTATACGCCGCATATATCCTGCCAGCGATCTTTTCCGGGTCAAAATTAACATTGGTGACCGTAGTAAACAATCCCTCTTGCAGGAAGATATCAGTTTCTTTATCCTTGATCCCCTTTTCCCTGGCGAGCAAGCCCAAGACAGCGATCCCTTTCAAGCTAAAGATCAGCAGATCTTGCAGTGTCGCTGTTTCATGGGTTTTACCGCATACACCTTGCTGGGTACAGCCCGTACCTTTTGCCGTTTGTTCACATTGCCGACAGAACATTGTTATCCTCCCTTTTAAAATAGTGCTCCAGTCAAAACGAAATACAGTTGCCAGTCAAATCAACTACAGTTAACTGCTTTTTGCCTTTACTGGCAACTGCCTCGCGCTTTTACTGATCTTCGTTTTGACCGCTCCTCTCCGTTACTGATTCTTGTATTGACTGTATTTCGTATTTACTGGCATTTAGAGCCATTCCTCTGATAAAATATTTCCTTCGATACTTACCACTATCTTTTTCACCGGTACTTTCCTTTTTACTCCTTCCATTGCCCGTTGCACCAACTGTACTAATCCATTACAGCATGGTACCTGCATAATCATGACCGTGAGAGTGTTTATTTTCGCGTCCTCTATCCAGGATTTGATCTTGGCCGCATACTCTTCCTGGTTGCTATCCAGTTTTGGGCAAGCAACTGCCAAAGCCTTACCCTTTAAGTGATCCTTATGAAAACCGCCCAAAGCATAAGCTACGCAATCCGCTGCCAGTAACACATCCGCTCCCTGGAAATAAGGAGCTACCGGGGAAACAAGATGCATCTGGACCGGCCATTGCCTTAATTGGGAACCAATATCCCCCTGGGCACTTTCTGTTGCCGCTGCTTTCTTCCTCATATCCATCATTTTGGAACCAGGGCAACCGCATGGAGCAGATGGACTAGCCTGTTTTATGCCTTTTTCTTTCATATAGTCAAGAGCTTCATTCAAATATTCCTTCTGGTTATGGGCTTTCAGGTGTTCCAAGTGCGCTGCCAGAACTTCTGGCCCTTGCTTGACAATATTTGCCATCACTTTTTTCTCTGCATAAGGCTCAGCTTCCCGTTCTATAATACTAATTGCCCCTTCCGGGCAAGTCCCGATACAGGCTCCCAGCCCATCGCATAGCAAATCTCCCACTAGTTTGGCCTTTCCTTTGATAATTTTTATCGCTCCCTCTGGACAGCCATTGGCGCATAAACCGCAGCCAGTGCATCTTTGCTCATCAATTGTTATGATCTGCCGTTTCATCTTACGCTCCTTTTAACCCGGAATTTATAATATTTTTGATGAACCGAGACGAAAA
This sequence comes from Elusimicrobia bacterium UBA6262, assembly GCA_002441095.1. GTDB lineage: Bacteria > CAYTYR01 > UBA6262 > UBA6262 > UBA6262 > UBA6262. Next base: position 3,615 of record DJVG01000046.1, on the reverse strand, counting down.
AACTCAAAGTATTTTAGGTTAAAAAAGTGCGCGCATACTCGCAGTAGTATGTAAGCAGTTTTTTTACCGAAAAGACGCAGTGTTTTTTTGTCGAATTCCAAAGAATATTGTAAAATCCGGGTTAGCTAAGATCAGCGATAGAGACTGCTGCCAATTCATCAACTACTTTTTTTTCTATACCCTGTATCTTATGACGCAAAGGACAGGTCCTAATATCCGGACATATTTTCTTTTTAAAAATACACCGGGTTTCTTTAAAATCCCGCTGGAAGATTTCCACCAGGTCTTTTAGTTTGATCTTGGCCGGTAATTTGCGGAATCTGAATCCTCCGCCTTTACCCTTACTGGATTTAAGGATCCCCTCCCGGCTTAATACCTGCAGCAGCCTGCGGGAAAAAGCCCGCGGCATGCGCAGTTCATCAACAAGTGCCTTCGCTGAACATACCTGTTGCGGCGATCTGGCCATATATACCAGCGCCCTGACAGCATAATCTGTATCACGGTTAATCAGTTTCATGCTTTAATGATACTATTATTGTATCTTATTGTCAAGATAAAAAAGCAGTACCCTTAATTACTGCTCTGTTCTAGGCGAAAAACTGCGCCAGTCTCTCCTTGGTTTCTAAGGCCGAAAATCCGAATTGTGATTTGATCCAAAACAAAGTGTTGGTATGATAATAAATTACATGCGTTGGGTCATCTTTATAATGCCATGTTTTAAAATCTATTACCTCATTATACAGCGCAGTCATGCAAAACAATACCCCTTGGGGCTTTAAAAGAGACCGCAACAGCCGGAACTCTTTTTCCGGATGATGGAAATGCTCTATCACCTCGCAACAAGCAATAAAATCATACTTTTTTTCCAGGACCGCCGGCGTATTACAGAAAAAAGGGTCGTATAACTCAAGAGAATATCCCCGGTCACGCAAAAGTTTAGTAATTATCGGCCCAGGACCTGACCCAAAATCCAGCCCCTGATGCTCTGGGCCAAACTTCTCTTGAATTTTTAAGACCATGGGTTCAACGAATTTCCGGTAGCCAGGCTCAGAAATATTATTCTCATGTTTTTGATACCTTTTTTCTTCGGCTTCCTTTGAAACATAGCATTCCGGAGACAAAAATATAGCCGAACATTTCCCGCAATGATAATACACTCTACCAGGCATTTCATAAAACAGCTCCGCGTTGCTGCGGCATAAAGTACATATTTCGGTTAAATTCGCGCTTTTTTGCGGGACAGCGCTATCGTTACGATTGAGCATACCAAGGCACCCCTCGTTGACTACAGGAAAATATAATTATTTGATTGTAATTATCAGTAAATAGAAAGGCCTCTGTAAAAGCCGGCTGGCTGGCAGTGATCTTGCAGTAAGCTTTGGAGTAATTTTATTCTACTCTTATCTATGGATCATAAATTGGGGTGGCTAACGGGATTTGAACCCGCGACCTCTAGTGCCACAGACTAGCGCTCCCTGCCTGCCGGCAGGCAGGTAACCTCCGCCAGAGGCGGCTCAGCCTCAGGCTGAAGCTGAGCTACACTAAGTATTTTATCCAAATATTGTCTACCAACACCTGATTTAAGAAATAGTTCTCTTTTTCTTGCTTCTGATTTATCACTAAATTCTTCAGTTAATAATACTTTAAAAGGTCTATTACCTTTTGTAAATCTATTAAGTCCTGAATTATGTTGTTTTAATCTTTCTTCAATTGTCAATTTTGTATATCCAACATACCTTTTGTTATTCTTATAGCTCTTCAAAACATATACTAAAAACATCTTGCCTCAGTTTTATTGGGGTGGCTAACGGGATTTGAACCCGCGACCTCTAGTGCCACAGACTAGCGCTCTAACCAGCTGAGCTACAGCCACCACCATATATTAGAGAAAGTTTTAAGTTAGAAGTTTTAAGTTATAAATTTAGGTATTTCTATTAAATTTATTCACCAAAACTTAACACTTATCACTTAACACTTTTAACTGCTATTTTAAGCGTCCCTGGCGTGATTCGAACACGCGACCCTCTGCTTAGAAGGCAGATNNCTCTATCCAGCTGAGCTACAGGGACGTAAGTCTATTTTTTCTCTCAGCATTTTCCTTCCATATGTAGTTTTCAACTTAATTTCTTGTTTTCTCGCTTCTTTACGGGAGACATACTCTTCTGTATAGAAAAGTTCCCATGGTCTATAATACCTAATTGATTTTGTCTTGCCAGCGTTATGTTCCTTTAATCGCCTGTTTACATTCCTAGTCATTCCTATATATATTCTATCATGTTTAACTGAAATTAAGGCATATACATAGTACATTTAAAAGATCCTTTTCTGTTTGGCAGATGCTCCCTGCCTGCCTACGGCAGTCAGGCAGGTATCCTCCGCCAGAGGCGGATCAGCC
>DJVG01000046.1:0-1173 GCA_002441095.1 Elusimicrobia bacterium UBA6262 | reverse complement strand
CAAAAAAACACTTTTTTGCCAGACTTAAATATATATTACAACAATTCTTTTATTTTTGCCAGGAGGATTTCCGGTTCAAACGGCTTGGTAATATAGGCATCTGCCCCTACCCTAAATCCCAATTCCTTATCTTCTTCCATTGCTTTAGCTGTCAAAATGATGACCGGTATTCCCCTGTATTTAGCGTCAAACTTGAGCATCCGGCATATTTTATAGCCGTCTATCTTGGGCAGCATCAAATCCAGGATGATCAGGTCAGCTTGCCCCTCTTGTGCCACTTTGAGACCGGTTTCACCATCAGTAGCAAACATGACCTCATAGCCGTTGGCTTCCAGCCTCATTTTCAGCATTGTGACCAGAGACCGTTCATCTTCAATGATCAGGATCTTCTTAGCCATACTACCTCTCATTAATATTGCAGCTCCGATAGAGTCCGCATACTCCGGACTAATACTGAGTCATCGGACCAAAGAGCAGGAATTACAGCCAGAATGGATCTTTTACATGAGANNGCTCTACCGACTGAGCTACCGAGGCATGTAACCATACAGCAATATAGGATTAATCTTTCTTGGCTTTTTTAGCCCTGGCATTCTTAAATAAATTCACACCTTTGACAATAGCGGACAAAACACCTATAACCTTGACCATGGAAAATCCAGCTACTTTCCCAGTCACATTTTTAAGGTGATCAGTGGTCACCTTAATGTTTTCTACCGCAGTATCAATTTTTACAACTTCTGTGTTCACCTGCTGGGTCAGATCATCTACGCTTTTAAGTGTAGTCTTTAACTGTTTGAGCACTTGCACTAAATATACTACAAGCACAATCACGGCAAGGGACAAAACAGATAACAATACACCCTGCAACACGGTTACATTCATAAGTTAGTCCTTTCGNNCGGTAACTTATTTGCTTAAATCTGTATAATCTTTCTTAAGAATATGTGTAATCAAGTATAGAATTTTCAAATTCTTTACTTAACAGTGTGAGCAATGGCCGCTGGAACAGGACGAGCACTTACTGCCGCTGGAAGATCCTGTGCCGGCTCCCAGGCTTACCCGGGAAATAAGTTTGGACAGTTCCTGGGACTTACATGCGGGGCACTCCGGTATATCGCTACTGTAAACTAATAGCTCAAATTGGTTTTTGCATTTCTTGCAGATGTATTC
>DJVG01000002.1:636-3472 GCA_002441095.1 Elusimicrobia bacterium UBA6262 | reverse complement strand
TGTAGATGGTAGGAATTGGCTGCAAAATACAAAATACTGTCATTTTCCATCTTAACAAAGTGACGCTGGACAACTTTAAAAACAAGGTATTATCCTCTTTGATGCAATGAAACCAGTAGCGTCAAAAGGGAGGAAAACAAATGCCTAAATGGAGGTTGCCTATGCGTAAAATCAAGGAAATCCTACGTCTAAGACATGAAAACGGCTTGAGCTTAAGGAAGATTGGTATTTGTTGTAATCTAAACAGCAGTACGGTCAGTGACTATCTGGCTAGGGCCAAAATAGCCGGAATATCATGGCCGATACCGGATGACATGGATGACGAAACCTTAGAAAACCTGCTATTCCCCAAGAACTTATCAGCAAAGCGTATTGTAAAGGAACCGGATTTTCACGCTATCCACCAGGAATTAAGAAAAAAAGGCGTTACACTACAGTTGCTGTGGGTGGAATATAAGGAATTGAATTCCGAAGGTTACCAGTACAGCCGATTCTGTGAACTTTATCAGCAATGGAAGAAAACCATAGATCCGGTATTGCGCCAACCACATAAGGCCGGAGAGAAAATGTTTGTTGACTATGCCGGGCCTACTATGACAATTGTAGATCCGGCCACTGGTGAAAAGATAAACGCATATATCTTTGTCGCAGTTTTGGGAGCCAGTAATTATACCTATATAGAAGCCAGCTTATCTTTAGATCTATACTCCTGGATCAGCGCCAATTGCCGGGCCTTGGAATACTTCGGCGGCGTTCCTGAAATAATAGTTCCCGATAACCTGAAGACCGGCGTTACCCACCCCTGTCGCTATGAACCTGAAATAAATCCGAGCTATTCGGACATGGCAGATTACTATAGAGTAGCTGTAATGCCAGCCCGGGTGGCCAAACCCAGAGACAAAACAAAGGCTGAAAAAGGCGTTCAGGTAGTTGAAAATTGGATAATGGCTTCTTTAAGAAACCGCGTTTTCTTTAATATTAATGAACTCAATCAAGTGCTTTCAGAATGCCTGGAAGACCTTAATAACCGACCTTTTCAAAAAATACCCGGCAGTCGCAAAAGTATTTTTGAGTCCCTGGAAAAACCGGCCTTAAGGCCATTGCCTGCGTTAAGATATCAATTTGCCCGGTGGAAAAAAGCCAAAGTAAATATTGATTATCACGTAGAGATAGAAAAAAGCTATTACAGCGTTCCTTATCAGCTAATAAGCCAGCAAGTTGATATCCGTATTACCGATAACACCTTGGAAATACTCTCAAAAGGCAACAGAGTGGCCCTGCACCCCCGGCAAAGAGCCATAGGGTCCTTTAGCACCGATCCTAATCACATGCCTGTAGCTCATAAGGAATACCTGAAGTGGACACCACAAAGACTGATCAACTGGGCCAAGGAAACGGGGCCCTATACCAGCCAGGCAGTGGAAAAAATTTTGAGTACCTACGCCCATCCGCAGCAGGGCTTCCGCTCATGTTTGGGACTAATTCGCTTAGCCGGCAAATACGGCAATGATCGTTTAGAAACAGCCTGTCTTAAGCTATTAGCCGTAGGCGCCCCCAGCTATAAGGGAATTAAATCCATATTAACTAAAGGTCTGGATCAGCAAGTATTAAATGAAAGTACCCCTGCTGTTTCCATAAAACACGGTAACCTGAGAGGACCCGGATATTATGGCAAGGGAGGGACGTACCTGTGTTAAGCAACCAGACTATTAACCGCCTGCACCAAATGAAGCTTACCGGTATGGCCCAGGCTTTGGTGGACCAGATGGAGAAAACCGGCTTTAATGATTACTCCTTCGAAGAAAGATTGGGCCTTTTAGTGGAATACGAATGGACATACCGTCAGAACAAAAGGCTGGCCATACTTTTGAAGCAGGCCAAGCTGCGCTTGGATGCCTGCATGGAAGATATCAACTACGCTCACCCCCGGAAACTGGACCGCAAGCTAATTAAAACCTTGTCTACCTGCCAATGGATAAATGCCCATCATAACGTTATCATTACCGGTCCCACTGGTATCGGCAAAACATTTATCGCTTGTGCTTTAGCCAATGCAGCCTGTCGCCTGTCTTTCACAGCCAGGTATTACCGGCTGCCCAGGTTGTTGCAGGATATGGCCCTAGCCCGTGCTGACGGTACCTATCACAGGGTATTAAGCCGGCTGGCTAAAACAGATCTGCTGATCCTGGATGAATGGGGCATGTCTCCTTTTAATGATACACAAAGCAGAGATCTCTTAGAGTTAGTGGATGATCGCCACTTGCTCCACTCTACCATCATAGTGGGTCAAATCCCTTTAGAGCACTGGCATCAGTTGCTTGGCGATCCTACAGTGGCTGATGCCGTAATGGACAGGCTGGTGCATAATGCCCATAAAATAAAGTTAGACGGTGATTCCATGCGTAAGATTTTAGCCTTTGATGATTCGGCTCCGGCAAGCAATGAAGAAAAATAGTGTCCAGTTTTATAGGCACTAACGAAAGGAAATGATAATGTTTATTCGCTGGAAAGGGCGTTATGCCTACCTGGAAAAACGTCATACAGACAGCGACGGCAAGGTAAGATCGCAATCAAAATACCTCGGGCAAAATTATTTGCCGGCGCTGAAGAAGATGGTGGCCGCAGGCGAGCTTAGTGAATATGAGCTCAAAAAATTAGTCAGCTATATCCGGGAGGGAATCTTAAAAATAACAATGAGTGGCGCTCTGACAATACACGATGAAGTTACCTGCTTACTTAGAAATCATAAAATAGCAGTATTTTTTAACGGAAGCTGGCTGCCCGGACTATTAGATAAAGACGAACACGGCTGGTATCTCAAAGATGACGAGAACAA
>DJVG01000002.1:0-532 GCA_002441095.1 Elusimicrobia bacterium UBA6262 | reverse complement strand
CCTGTGGACAACCCTTCGGGTTGACTCACAGGTCTTGGACAACGCTTCGCGTTGCCCACACTGCCCACAGCCCCGACGGCTAAAAACAAAAATCATCTGAAAAATAGTGAAAGGAGGTTTTCAAGTTGCTTGGTTTTTTCAGTGAACAATTGTTTGATTAAGTGTCTTAAGGAAATATTATCTGCGAAGTTAATTATCTATTGAATTTTTTCGGACACTATGTTATGAAAAGATTGCCAGCGTCGCTTCGCTCCGGTACTGCCCGGGAAAAATCGGAAAGACTGTCCGGATTCAATTGGAATAACTGTCCGGGAAAAATCGAAATAGGTGTTGGTTTTCGTCGGAATAAGCACAATGCCTCAGGTAACAGTCAGTATATCATTTACATTCCACTCTGGTTTGATTATCACTCCATATCTATGTTTACATAGTCAAAGTCCAATTTATTTACATTCCACTCTGGTTTGATTATCACGATAACGCCCTCTTTTTAATTGCAAGCGCAATTGCCATTTACATTCCACTCTGGTTT
>DJVG01000052.1 GCA_002441095.1 Elusimicrobia bacterium UBA6262 | reverse complement strand
CTTAAGCTTACTAATACTAATAGGTCGTGCGGCTTGACCATATTAATTGATTTTGTTTTCTATGGGCTTAAGTGCACAAAGATGTTCTTTCTATACATATTAAATAAATTATATCCAGATACTCAATAAAGCGTAATTATATCCAAGCCACGGTAATTAGACGAAGATTTTCTTGGTGATTATAGCGGAGGGGTCACACCCGTTCCCATCCCGAACACGGCAGTTAAGCCCTCCAGCCCCGATGGTATCATACGGGTAACTGTATGGGAGAGTAGGACATCGCCAGGTTTTAAATTCTTCAAGGAGTGGATGTAGTTGGAGCATAAGGTCGTAGCGCACTTTTTGACCAAGGATATCAAAAAAGGCACTGCCTATGATTTTTCCAGCGAATCACCCATGATGCATTTATTGGTCACGGATGACGCCGGCAAAAAGCTGCTTGATCGTATCAATATTGATCTGGTCAAGGCTATTTTCTTTGTCCGTACCCTGGAAGGAAATCAGCTCTATAAAGAAAAGAACGAATTTGAACCTGGCAAGACCGTATACGGGAAAAAATTAGCGGTAGAATTTCACGACGGCGAAAAGATCGTCGGTTATTCAGTGAATAATCCTTCCCAAAAAAGACGGTTTGTCATGATCCCGGCTGATCCCAATGGAAATAATTTAAAAATCTTGATAAATACGGATACGATAAAGGATCTGGTTTATTTATGATTGTACCTCGTGCTAAAACTAAAGAAATTTAAAGGCATTGTTGTTTAAAACAACAATGCCTTTTTTTATTTTCTGGGACTGCAATTTTTGGCTGCACCTGCTTCACTTACTCCTAACGTACGCTTCGCCTCTGTACGCGTCGTCGTTCGTTCATTGGTTCGCCTAAAAATTGAAGCCCCAGACTAAAGCTGTGTAATCAATTTTTCCGGAGGAAAATATGAAAAAGTATGAGGCAGGGAACATCCGCAATGTAGTCCTAACAGGGCATGGCACGGTAGGCAAAACCAGCCTGAACGAAGCCATGCTCTCAAACTGCAAGATGACTGACCGGCTGGGTAAGATCATTGAAGGGAACACAGTCAGCGACTTCCGCGAAGATGAGATCAACCGCAAAATTTCCATTAACCTGTCGTTATCCTACTGCGAATATAAAGACACCAAAATAAATATCATCGATACTCCTGGCTATGCTGATTTTGCCGGTGAAGTAATGAGCGGCATGAAAGCGGCGGAAGCGGCGATCATTGTAGTAGACGCAGTGAATGGTTGTGATGTCGGTACGGAAAAGGTTTGGAAATATGCAACAGCAAATAAATTGCCGTGTATTATTTTCGTCAACCGGATGGATAAAGAGAATGCCTCAATTGACAAGGTGATGGCCACACTAAGTGCCAAGCTTGAAAGTAATTTCGTGCCAATCCAGCTTCCTAATGGCATTGCCGGTTCTTTTAAGGGTGTGATCGATCTTTTGAAAATGAATGATGTGCCTGCCGAAATGAAGGCTCAAGCTGACGAATATCATGATAAGCTAGCTGAAGCGATTGCTTCACTGGACGAAAAAATGATCGAAGAATACCTCGAAGGTAAAGAACTGACCAATGAAGAAAAGATTAATGGACTGCAGCTAGGGATGATGGAAAAGAAAATAATACCGGTGCTGTTCGGTTCAGCTACTAATAATATTGGCGTGATCCAACTGCTGGATTTTATCGTTGAATACTTGCCTTCACCGCTTAAAAACCCGCAGATTAAACCTTCTGATCCTGTTTCCCTGCTGATTTTCAAAACTCATATTGAGCCGCATATGGGAGAAATAGCTTATTTGAAAGTGTATTCCGGAGCGGTCAACACCGGATTGGACCTGCTTAACGGTAATAAGCGCGCTAATGAACGGTTAGGGCAGATTTCCGTTGTGCTCGGCAAGAACCGTAAGGATGTAGAAGGACTGGTTGCCGGCGATATCGGGGCAGTGGTGAAATTAAAAAACAGCGCGACCAATGATACCCTCTGCGATCCCAAGCATGAAGTGACCATAGAACCTATTAAATTCCCTCATACACTGATGGATATGGCGGTATTTGGCAAAAGCAAAGAAGAAACGGAAAAAATAGGCCATTCGATTCATATCTTAATGAAGGAAGACCCCACCCTGAAATATAGCCTGAATCCTGAGACACATGAGAGTATCTTATCCGGAATAGGCAGTTTGCAGCTGGAAGTATTATCCAGCCGCCTGAAAAGCCGTTACGGCGTGACTATGGAGCTGAAAAAACCAAAAGTGCCATACCGTGAAACCATTCGCGCTAAAGTAGAAGTGCAGGGAAAGCATAAGAAGCAATCCGGCGGCCACGGCCAATACGGTGATGTCTGGATCAAAGCCGAGCCGATAGAAAGAAGCAAGGGATTTGAATTCGTCAATAAAATTGTTGGCGGAGCGATACCTAAAAATTACATCCCAGCGGTAGAAAAAGGGGTTAAAGAGACCATGGATATGGGTATCCTGGCCGGCTACCCGGTGGTGGATATACGAGTCATCTTATTTGATGGTTCTTATCATGACGTTGATTCCAGCGACATGGCGTTTAAGATCGCTGGCAGCCTGGCCATACACAAGGCAGTGGAAGATGCCAGGCCGTATTTGCTGGAGCCGATCATGAGCGCCGAGATCTATACCCCGGAAGAGTATACCGGCACTATTATGGGCGATCTTAATTCTCGGCGCGGCCGGGTACTGGGTATGGATAAAGAGGGAAGGGATACCGTAGTGAAAGCTTTAGTGCCGCTTTCTGAAATGCATGAATATGCTACCAGCCTGCGTTCATCAACCCATGGCAGCGGGACGTTCAATATGAAGTTTGACCATTATGAAGAACTGCCGGCACAATTAGCAGTCCCTCTGATCGAGACTTATAAGAAAAACCGGGAAGAGGGGAAGAAGTAATAGATGGCAAATGGCAGATAGCGGATGACAGTTAGAAGCGAAAAGCTGTTGATAGTTCCCGCCCAGCAAACTTTGGCGGGCAGGGATAGAAAAGGAAAATCGATAAATCGCCTATATTTAATAAACGGGAAAATTGAGAGTGGATCTGCTTATGTCAAGAATGAATTGCTGGAAGTTTATGAATTGCGGCCGTGAACCTGGTGGTTCGAAGACTAATGAACTAGGTATATGTCAGGCAGCGCTTGAAAAAGAGTTAAACGGGGTGAATGAAGGAGAAAATGGAGGCAGGGCCTGCTGGGCTGTTGCCGGAACTCTTTGCGGTGGAAAAGTTCAAGGATCTTTTGCAGTAAAGGTTGGAAATTGTATGAACTGTGATTTCTTTCAATTAGTGGTGAGGGGGGAAGGCAAGAATTATTGCGGTGTCCATGAGATTCTGAAGAAATTAAAAGAGCATAAAGAGAAATAATTACAGATATAATAAGCAGTATAAAATTAGGAGTGAGAGATCACTCCTATTTTGCTTTACAGGATATGAAAATTGTGGTAAAATTTAGTCTTGGAGTTTACCTTAGAACGTGAGCATCGAGACGTAAGAGATTGAGGGCTTTTATGTGTAAAATTTAGAAAGCATACTCGAAGCGGTATGGTTGAGAAATTTTACATAGAAAAACCCCAATATCTTCTGTCGAATGCCACAGGTCTAAGGTAAATTCTGAGACATAGTTAAACTAAGCAAATTAAAATAAATCAGGAGGAATACCCATGTCAGGTCATTCAAAATGGGCCAGTATCAAGCATAAAAAAGCTGCTACTGACGCCAAAAAAGGAAAAGTTTTTACGCGGATTATAAGGGAACTCACCATGGCGGCTAAAGCCGGCGGTGGTGATCCGGCAGGAAATGCCAGTTTACGGAAAGCTATTGAAGATGCCAAAGGGGCGAATATGCCCCAGGATAATATCAAAAAAGCGATCCAGAGAGGTACCGGGGAACTTCCGGGAGTGATCTATGAAGAATGCACGTATGAAGGATATGGCCCGGGTGGAGTAGCGATAATCGTGGAAACAACCACAGAGAACAAAAACCGCACCTCCAATGAAATAAGGAAGATATTCTCTCAGCATGGCGGCAATATGGGTGAAGGCGGCTGCGTGGGCTGGATGTTCAAAAAGAAAGGCTTAATTGAAGTCCCTAAGAAGAATTACAAAGAAGAGGAATTAATGGATATCGCTTTGGAAGCCGGTGCTTCTGACATTGCCAGCGATGATGAAGAAATATACGAAATAACCACTGAGCCGGCAGCATTTGCCGAGGTTAAGAAGAACCTGGATGATAAGAAAGTTTCTTATACATTCGCGGAAGTGACTTTGATCCCCCAGACATATATTAAATTGAGCGGACGCGAAGCAGAGCAAATGATGGCCATTGTAGATGGGATGGAAGAACATGATGATGTCAAGACTGTTCATTCCAACGTGGATATATCCAAAGAAGAGATGGAACGGATCAGTAATTTAGAATAAAGGAAGCTGTAAAGCTGTAGAAGAACAGCAAGAAGTACAGCCAGCTGTAGAGATATAGAGAGGCAAGCTTCTTTACAGCTTTAGAGCTATACAGCTCTACAGCTAAGAGGTATTTGATGATCGTACTGGGAGTGGATCCGGGAACAGCTACCACAGGGTGGGGAGTGATAGAGACGGTTGGCTGCCAGCGATTAGCGGTTCACGGATACGGCGCGATCATCACTAAAAGCACAACACCTTTTCCGGAAAGATTGGGAATAATCCATCTTGAACTGCAAAATATTATCCGGCAATACAGGCCGGAAGCAGCAGCAGTCGAAGAATTGTTCTTTGCCAAGAATGTAAAGACGGCTATTAGTGTCGGGCATGCCCGTGGCGTAATCCTGTTGACGGCTATTGAAGAAAATCTCGAACTCTACGAATATACACCTTTACAAGTGAAGCAATCCCTGGTTGGCTATGGCCGGGCGGAGAAATCCCAGATGCAGAAAATGATCAAGGTAGTGCTGGGATTAAAAGAGATTCCCAAGCCAGATGATGTTGCTGATGCCCTGGCTGTGGCTTTCACCCATATTTCCAATGCTAAATATCACCAGAAGACAGGACTTTAAATGATCTATCATATCCATGGAAATCTCATTGCCAGGAATATTGATAAAGTGGTAATTGAAGCGGCTGGACTGGGTTATGAAATTAATATCCCCGCCAGCACTTTTGAAAAATTACCACCCGCGAATATGCCGATAAAGCTTTATATCTGCGAATCAACCGGGATGTATGGGTCTGGCACTACGCTATATGGCTTTTTTACGATCGAGGAAAAAGATGTTTTCCTGCTGCTAAAGAGCATTTCCAAGATCGGGGCCAAGGGCGCCTTGGAAATATTGTCCAAAGTCAGTAAGTCTTTCCCGCTCTTTAATAAAGCGATCCGGGAACGGGATGTCAAAACCCTGGTAGGCGTTTTTAACCTGAGCAAGAAAACCGCGGATAAACTCATACTCGGGTTAAAAGACAAGATCGGGAAAATGACCGGCGTTTCCCCGGATAAGGAACAGTCAGACCTGCAGGATATGCAGGAGATCAATGATGCCGTGGCCGGATTGATGGCTATGGGATTTTCCCAGGGTAAAGCCCGGGAAGCAGTGGAGCAGGCAGTCCTGGAAAAGCCGGATTCACAGGTCGCGGATTTGATCAAGCACTCATTAAAACTAATGCGGGGTTAGTGTCCTGGAAAAAGTAACTTCACCGGAAAATAATAGCGAAGATTTAAAATTGGACGTCACCCTGCGCCCGCAAAAGCTGGCTGAATTCGTCGGCCAGGACAAATTGAAGGAAAACCTCCAGATATTCATAACTGCCGCTAAACAGCGCCAGGAACCTTTAGACCATTGCTTGTTTTATAGTCCGCCAGGCTTAGGAAAGACCACGCTCTCACATATTATTGCCAATGAGATGGGCATGGGGATTCGCGCGACCAGCGGACCAGTGCTGGAGCGGGTAGGTGACCTGGCCGCATTACTGACTGACTTAAAGGACGGCGATGTATTTTTCATAGATGAGATCCACCGGCTGAACCGCCTGGTGGAGGAAGCGCTATACCCAGCCATGGAAGAATTTAAGCTGGATATCGTGATCGGAGAGGGCCCGAGCGCTCGTTCGATCAAGCTGGATCTGCCGCACTTCACTCTGGTCGGGGCTACTACCCGGGCCGGCTTACTGACCAGCCCGTTGCGCGACCGGTTCGGGATCGTCGGCCATTTAAATTTTTATAGCTTGGCTGAGTTGGAGAAAATAGTTTTTCGATCCGCTAAAATATTAAGTATTGACATTGACCAGGGAGGAGCTGCCGAGATGGCGAAGCGCTCACGCGGCACCCCCAGGATCATCAACCGTCTGCTCAAGAGGGTGCGGGACTTTGCCCAGGTCAAGGGACAGGGTGTCATTACTGAGGATATCGCTAATAAGGCGCTGGATATGCTTTCTATCGATGGCGCAGGTTTGGATGAGATGGACCGGCGCATACTGGAAACTATCATTAACAAATTTTCTGGCGGCCCGGTAGGTATTGAAACCATTGCCATTGCGGTAAATGAAGAAGTTGATACAGTCACAGATGTGTATGAACCGTTTTTGATCCAGGCCGGATTTTTGTCGCGCACAGCGCGCGGTCGGCTGGTGACGGAGAATGCCTATAAGCACCTGCATCTTGTCCCAGCAATACAAGGCAAGCAGGAAGAGTTTCTCTAAGACAGTTTTAAGTGAAAAGTTATAAGTTAAGGTAATATTACCTAAACTTAACACTTTACACTTTCAACTTAACACTATTTCTAAAAGGTGGAATTAGTGAAAAAGTATATTCTGGCAATATTACTATTATTAGCAAGTACCCATATCGCATCAGCGGCTCAGCCGATCATTCATGTCGGTATTCTGCGCAATGTGACTGAAGCTACTGTCGGTTCTAATGGTCTTTTTGAAGTAGTATTTTCTAAATCTGGTAATATTGGCTATTATAACCATCCCATCAAAATCAAGATCAAGAATAACAGTTTATATGTGGATACAAAAAAAGTCATCAGTGATAGGGTTACCTTGCGCACTGAAGACAATCGGGTATTGATCAATGGCCGTAAATATCGCGGCACCCTGGAAATAATAAATAATGCACCAAAGTCTTTTGCCATAGTTGAGATCTTACCTCTGGATGAGTACCTCTATGGCATTATCAAACATGAAATCTCGCCGAAATGGCCGAAAGAAGCCATCAAAGCGCAGGTCGTAGCAGCCAGGACCTATGCTTTGAAGAATTTTGGTAAGCATGCCAAGGATGGCTATGACCTTTGTAATAGTACCTGTTGCCAGGTTTATGGCGGTCTGGAAAGCGAGGACCCGGTCTCTAATGCCCTGGTTGATAGTACGACCGGGGAGATTCTTACCTACCAGGCAGAGCTGGTCTCTACACCGTATCATGGTTTTTGCGGCGGATATACTGAAGATCCGCGCAATGTCTGGGAAGGCCTTAATAAGATAAAATACCTGCAGATAAAAAAGTGCACATATTGTAAGAAAGCGCCTCGCTATTACTGGTCAGCCAGGTTTGAGCGCACAAAAATTGAATCAATACTTTCATCCCAGGGTATTAGCGTCGGGAAGATCACTAATATTAGGATTAATGATAAAAGTTCTTCCGGGCGGGTAAAAGAGATTAGGATCACCCATAAAAACGGGAAGCTTCTGCTTAAAGCCAACAAGTTCCGCCTGACTATTGGCCCGGATGTCATCCGCAGTGCTATGTTTAAGATTAAAAAGGACAAGGATTCCTATGTTTTTGAAGGAACTGGCTGGGGACATGGCGTCGGTATGTGTCAGGAAGGCGCAAAGGGTATGGCGGAAAAAGGCTTTAACTACAGGCAAATCCTCCAGTTTTACTATCCTGGTACTGAAATAAAGCAGTGGGCCTTATAACATTTCAGCTCGGTTTTTACCATCTAAGTTCGGCACAAGGCTTTTTTAATGACTATGAATAAATTATTGCTATCTGATTTTGATTATAACCTGCCGCCGGAACTCATTGCCCAGACTCCTGCCAAAGTACGCGACCAATCCCAATTATTATTATTAAGCAAAATCACAGGTAACATTCAACATGCCAAATTCAACCAGATCGTGGATCATTTACATCAGGATGATGTCCTGGTGCTCAATGATGTACGGGTCATCCCGGCGCGGCTTTATGGGCATAAAAAAACCGGCGGTAAGGTAGAAATATTGCTGCTCA
This sequence comes from Elusimicrobia bacterium UBA6262, assembly GCA_002441095.1. GTDB lineage: Bacteria > CAYTYR01 > UBA6262 > UBA6262 > UBA6262 > UBA6262. The sequence continues at coordinate 9,681 of DJVG01000052.1, read as the reverse complement.
GGAAAATAGGGGCTAATGCCCGTCTCTGGGAAGCATTGATCACTGATGCGCGTAAATTCAAGCCAAAAGATAAGATTTATTTTAAAGATGAGAACTTGGAAGCAGAGATCAAAGAAAAAGGCACTGAGGGCAGGGTAATCTTGTCTTTTAATGCACTTGATTTTCAAAAAATACTGGCCAGGATAGGGAAGATGCCTCTTCCTCCATATATCAAACGTATGGCCGAAGAAAACGATGCCGATAGATATCAGACCGTATATGCGCAGAAGGAGGGGGCAGTTGCTGCGCCAACGGCTGGTTTGCATTTTACTCCGGCATTATTGGAAACGATCAAATTTAAAGGAGTAAAAATTGTACCAATAACTCTTTATGTCGGTATGGGGACATTTATGCCGGTACGGGCAGAGGATATTACCCAGCATAAAATGGAAACTGAATTTTATGAAATACCGGAAGATTCAGCGCGGGTGATCAACCAAGCCATTAAAAATAAAAATAAAATAGTATCAGTGGGTACGACAACAGTACGGGCACTGGAAAGCGCAGCCGAAGAAAGAACAAATGCAGTTAGCGGTTCGCAGTTCGCGGTTAGCGGTAAAAGATGGTATGTAAAAGCTGGATGTAGAGGTACGGATATATTCATTTATCCGGGGTATGAGTTTAAGATCGTCAAGAAGCTCATTACCAATTTTCATCTGCCGAAATCAACATTATTAATGTTGGTGTCGGCATTCGCGGGCGCGGATACAATTAAGAAGGCGTATCAGGTAGCGGTAGAGGAGCAATACCGTTTCTTTTCCTACGGCGACGCCATGTTTATAAAATAAACCGGTTAGGCTAGGAAAGCATTTTGCACCTTGCTTTCTTTTATGTCTTTGTGATAATATAAAATAAAGAATGAAGCATAACGCAATCCAGTGTCCGGAGCAAATCCGGAGGATAGTAAGTTGATGGTCGGGCCGCCGTCTAGTCGTCGATTTTTACTTTTACGGGGGATTTAATGAAAAGGATTTTGCTGTTCCTATTACCTATCTTAATTATTGTGGCCGCGGTTTTCTCCGTGTTCGGAGTTATCCAAGTGAAAATCGAGCAGGAAAAACTGCTGGACGAACTATACCGCAAGGCTAAATCAGTGGCTGAGACCACTGAAGTGTCGTCCCAGTATATTATCAAGCATAATGATCTGAAATCAGCGCGCCGCTTGGTGGATGGATTCCAGAAAAAAGAGCGGCTCCAGGGGTGTGTGCTCTATGATAAAGAAGCTAGAGTATTGGCTATTACTGAACGTATATCTGGGTGGCAGGGAAAAGACAAAGCTTATTTGCAGCAAGTCATAAGGAAAAAGCAGGCCGAAGCCGGCATGCAGAAATTTAAAGACCTGTCTGTTTACAGCTATGCCATGCCGGTGCTTGAAGATAATGGTGATGTGATCGGGGTGGTTGAAATCATTTATGATACATCCTTTGTCTATACCCGTTTGGCTGAGTTATGGAAGAATATTAGTCTTACCTTAAGCATCATCGTCTTCCTGATCATTGTGATAGTTTTACTGATCCAGAGGAAGATTTTTGTCGTTCCGGTAAAAAGATTGACTGAATGGTTCCATCTTTACCAAAAAGGGGAAATTGATGAACAGCATCCGATAAAAGACAAAGGAGAACTGGGAAAGCTAGCCAATGAGGTGGAACAAGTAGCTTTAAGTTTACGGGTAGCCAGGAAAACTATCGCTGGTGAAGCCCAGGCGAGATTAAAAGTCGATGAACATTGGACGGAAACCAAACTGCGGGACCTGGTCCTGGCCAAACTGGGAGAAAATGCTTTATTTGTGGTTTCCAACAGGGAACCATATATGCATTTTTTTGATGAAATATCCGGCAAAGCTAAATTGACCCGGCCAGCCAGCGGGGTGGTTAGCGCCTTAGACCCGATATTAAGAGCCTGCGGCGGGACCTGGATCGCCCATGGCGGCGGCAATGCTGATAGGAAGTTTGTTAATTCCAAAAACAAGCTGGGTGTCCCGCCGGAAGACAACCGCTATATTCTTAAACGAGTCTGGCTCAATAAAGCTGAAGAAGAAGGGTATTATTATGGCTTTGCCAATGAAGGATTGTGGCCGCTCTGTCATGTGACGCATACGCGTCCGGTATTCAGGGAAGAAGACTGGAAAATGTATCAGAAAGTGAATCAGAAATTTGCCGACTCGATCCTGGAGGAATTGCCGGCGAAAAACCCGTTTATTTTTATCCAGGATTATCACTTTACTTTGCTTCCTTTAATGCTCAAAGAAAGCCGTCCCGATGCTACTATTGCCTTGTTCTGGCACATACCCTGGCCTAATCCGGAAGTATTTTCTATCTGTCCGTATTACCGGGAAATATTGGACGGGATGCTGGGCTGTGACCTGATCGGTTTCCATGTGCAGGTCCATTGTAATAATTTCCTGGAAACAGCGAACCGCCTGATCGAATCCCGGGTAGATACCGAGAAATTCAGTATTGTCAGGGCTGGCCGGGAAACAGTGATCAAGCCTTTTCCTATTAGTGTGGATACAGATAACAGCAAAAAGGAAGGACAGGAAAGCCTCAACCAGAAGATTGACAAGATCAGGATAGAATTTGAACTTGCCGATAAAATCGTCGGTTTAGGTGTGGAAAGAATAGATTATACGAAAGGCCTTGTGGAAAGAGTCCAGGCGATTGACCGTTTCTTTGAAAAATATCCTCAATATAAAGGGAAAGTCGTGTTCATCCAACTGGCGGCTCCCAGCCGCTCTCATATCAAACGATATCATGACCTGATAGGGGAAATAGATGAGCTTATTGAGAAAACGAACTGGAAATATTCTGACGCCAGCTGGCAACCGATCATTTACCTGAAACGGCATTTTTCTCAGGAAGAAATACTGCCTTATTATAAGTTAGCGGATTTTTGCATTGTCAGTTCACTCCATGACGGCATGAATTTAGTGGCTAAGGAATTTGTATCAGCTAAAGATGATTTAAAGGGAAGTCTGATCCTGAGCCGTTTTACCGGAGCCGCCAAAGAACTGGACCAGGCGATCCAGATAAATCCCTATTCAGTAGAAGAATTTGCCGCGGCGATCAAGCAGGCTGTAGAAATGCCCCGGGAAGAACAAGTCCGGCGGATGGAATTAATGCGCAAGGTGGTGCAGGAAAACAATGTCTATAAATGGGCCGGCAGTATTATCAGCGAATTAACTGCGCTGAAAAAGGAAAAATCGTGAAATATTTTATGACCTGCCAGGGGCAGGCATATCACCAGATCAAGGGTAGGAAAATATATCTCTTATTGGACTATGACGGTACTCTCGTACCTATTGCTTCTAAACCGGACCTGGCAGTGCTTCCGCCAAAAACCAGGGCTATATTAAGAAAATTAGCGCATTATCCGCGTTGTGTATTGGCCATCATCAGCGGCCGGTCTTTGGAAAATATAAAGAAGATGGTTAAAATACCCAAGATAATTTATGCCGGGAATCATGGATTGGAAGTGGATTACCAGGGAATTTACCAGAAAATCATCCCGCCTGACGATTTTCCGGCCGTGCTTAAAAAACTTTATGTCAGCTTGCGCCAGAAAATGAAAGATATTAAGGGAATTTTAATAGAACATAAGGGGATGACCCTTTCCGTGCATTACCGGTTGGCTGCCGGAAAACAGAGGCTTAAGGCCAGGCATATTTTTTTTGCAGTGATAAAACCATATCAGGCCCGTCAGCAAGTGACGGTGACTACCGGCAAGATGGTCCTGGAGATCCGGCCGCCGCTAAAATGGGGAAAAGGGGATTTCGTCAAATGGTTAATTAAAAAGGGAGCTCCGCACAGGCGTAAACCTGTAGTTTTTTATTTTGGCGATGATCGTACTGATGAAGAAGCTTTTAAGGCGTTAAAAAGACGGGGATATGCTATACTGATAGGCAGGCATAAGAGATCTGCTGCTGACTATTATCTCAAGAATCCCGCTGAGGTCAGTAAAGTATTAGAACGGATTGAACATAGCTTGGAGGCTTAGTGTGGAGAAAGCTAAAGAACCATTCAAGTTTGTAACCAGGCTGCATCTGACCGAATTAACCGGGCTGAAGGCCAGTACCCTGCAGGAAATGGTTAGGATCTTAAGAGAAGTACCAGGTTCCTGTATCTATCACCATACCCACCGCTTTCTGCAGCAGCATCAGCATATTTCTCCTGAGCCGCCTAATGATTTTGCCTATTGGGTAACCAGTATACTGGTAGAGGAAGACTTGGGGGAAAGGCTGGCCAGTATTGATGTGGTGCAATTTACCTCTATCCGGCAACTGCGGGAAAAGATCATTAAAACGATTGCCAATTTTCTGCAAACTCATCCCTCAGCCAGTAAGCGTTTTGCCGAAGCAGGAGATGAATTTTATTTTGTCAAATCAGTTAGTTTCATTATTCCGACAAAATATGAAGCTACTAGCCTGGTAGAATTCAAGGATATCCTGAGAAAAATTACCCCTGATTCTATTTACTTCCATATTTTCGAGTCAAGGCTCAGATTAGACAAGAAAGAAAATGATTTTTCCAACTGGTTGGAACAGGTCCTCCAGGAAAAAGAATTAGCCGGCCAGATCGCCCGTCTTGATCCTTATACCCATACGATGGAAGAACTGCGGGAAGCAATCATCCGGCTCGTAGAAAAGAGGATCACCAGCAATGGCAAAAATTGATGACTATATTCCCATTACTGGGCAATCAATTATCGATGATTTGCGACTGCTGGCTGAAAAACTGCAGGGGAAAGTAGTGCAAACCATTAATTCTACCGCGGTTGGCGGCGGGGTGGCAGAAATACTTAACCAGATGGTGCCATTACTCCAGGAATTAGGGGTGGATACTCACTGGGACCTGATCAAGGGGGGTATGGAATTTTTTGATGTCACTAAAAAATTCCATAATGCCTTGCATGGCCGGACGGGAAATATTACCCAGCGTGATTTTGATATTTTTATGGAAACCAGCCAGCGTAACGTGGAAGAAGTGAATATCTACGGTGATATAGTTTTTATCCATGATCCGCAACCGATCGGGTTGATCAAAAAGAAAAGCGGTAATAAATGGATCTGGCGCTGTCATGTCGATGTTTCCAGCCCGGACAAAAAAGTATGGCAGTACCTGAATGAGTTTATTTCACAGTATGATGCAGCTGTTTTCTCTGCCCCCAGCTTCTCGCCAATCCTGCCGATCAGGCAATTCCTGATCTCGCCATCGATCGATCCCTTAAGTGACAAGAATAGAGAACTTCCGGCGGAAACTATCAAAGCGGTACAGGATAAATACGGCATTGAACTGGATAAACCGATCATTAGCCAGATCTCCCGTTTTGACCGGCTCAAAGACCCGGTCGGAGTGATCGATGCGTATCGTTTGGTAAAAAAGTATATCGACTGCCAGCTGATCCTGGCCGGCGGCACAGCCAGTGATGACCCTGAAGGTATAGAAGTGTTTGAAGAGGTTAAGGAACAAGCCAAAGATGATCCGGATATTCATATTTTGATGATGCCTCATAATAACATTGAAGTGAATGCTTTACAGAGGCTTTCCACCGTCATCCTGCAAAAATCCCTTAAAGAAGGATTTGGTTTGACTGTAGCTGAAGCCTTATGGAAAAGTAAACCAGTGGTGGCTTCCAATGTGGGTGGCATTCCTTTGCAAATCAAGCATAAATATTCCGGCTTGTTGTGCCATTCAGTTGAAGGTGCCGCGTTTGCCATTAAGCAATTGCTTAATAATCCCGGGTATGCCAAAAAACTAGGTGAAAGCGGCCGGGAACACATAAAAAATAATTATCTGCTTACCCGGCACCTGAAGGAGTATATGCTGCTATTCCTGTCTCTCTATCATGGTGAGGATGTCGTTTATCTGTAAGCTGTAATTTAATAGGTCTTTTCGTTTAATTAAAACAGAAAAAATACCCAAGCCAAGCCGGCGGACTGCACAAGTTCATGAACTGGACCTGGCCGATCCTGACGGATAGCGGCGGCTATCAGATCTTCAGTATGAATGGCTTACGCAAGATCACCCGTGAAGGAGTAAAATTCCAGTCGCATATTGACGGGTCCAGCCATTTTAGGTTTCTTGCGTAGCACGCTATTCCTGGTAGAAACGAAAATTGGAAAGACCGGGCCGCCTGATAGTTTAACTTTTCATGGTGGGGGTAAGGATATGAATAGGGAACATAAAACCAAAGGCCAGATAGAAACACAAATTTGCGAAGCCATAATCAGGTTCGAGAAAGAATATATGGGCAGAGGTCCTACGGAGACCAAAGCCTATATTATCAAAGATATGGTTTTAGTGCGGCTTAAAGGCGTACTTACCCCTGCTGAAGAACAGTTGACAAAAAGCGCCGAAGGAGCCGATTTAATAAAGAAAACCCGGATGCAGCTATTGGAAGGCGCGCGGGCGCTGCTTGAGAATATGGTCTCGGATATTGCTGGCTGCCAAATAAGAAGTTTGCATACTGATATCAGTACAAAAACCGGCGAACGAGTGATTATTTTTACGCTCGATCAAAATCTGGAAGATAGATTTGCCGCATAATTTTGTTGACGTAAAGAATTATTTCGTATACAATAAACCTTAGCAAGATTAAATAGGAAGACTAAGGCAAAGATCCTGAAGTCTCGGGATTGTTGCAAAGTAAGCCAACATCAAGTTTCCAAGTTTCTGCTAAAAGCAGAAAACAGGGGATAATGTTGGTTTTTTTATTTATATCTAACGGTTAAAGGAGGAAAGCAAACATGGTAACGCCACTTGAAAAGTGGGTTGAAGAACAGGCAAAGCTTGCTAATCCGAATAAGGTTTATTGGTGTGATGGTTCTGAAGAAGAGGCTCATCGGCTTATTGAAATTGGAATGAAAGAAGAAAAAATCGGGGATGTGCCGATTTTCCAAGAGCTTAATCAAAAAAATTGGCCAAACGCCTATTATCATCGTAGTCATCCCACTGATGTGGCGCGCACAGAGCATTTAACCTATGTCTGTCATCCGGATAAAGAAGTAGCCGGGCCAAACAATAATTGGATGCATCCTGACGAAGCCAAAGAAAAAATGCGTAAACTCTCTGATGGCTGCATGAAGGGGCGGACGATGTATGTGCTTCCCTACATGATGGGGCATCCGGATTCGCCTTATGCCAAGGCTTGTATTCAGCTTACCGATGTGTCCTATGTTGCCGTGAGCATGCGTATTATGACCCGGATGAGCAAGAAAATCATCGAAAAAATAGGCACGCGTGAAGATTTTGTTAAAGGGCTACATTCGGTGGGGGACTTTGATCCGAACAAGCGTTTTATTATGCATTTCCCTGATGAACACCTGGTTTGGAGTATTGGCTCAGGATACGGCGGCAACGCGCTTTTAGGAAAAAAATGTTTCTCGTTACGTATTGCTTCGTGGTTAGGATTTCAGGAAGGATGGCTTGCTGAACACATGGTCATTTTAGGAATAGAGGATCCTCAAGGCAACGTAACCTATGTTACCGCTGCCTTGCCCTCTGCTTGCGGAAAGACTAATTTAGCCATGCTTGAGTCCGCGCTTCCCGGATACAAGGTGTGGACATTAGGTGACGATATTGCTTGGCTCAATGTCGGCCCTGATGGAAGGCTTTGGGCGATTAATCCGGAAGCAGGATTATTTGGCGTCGCACCCGGAACTTCCATGAAGACCAATCCGAATATGCTTAAAACCCTTAAGGCTGCAAATTTCTACCCTACCCTTTTTACCAATACTGGTTTGGATACAGATGCGAACGAGCCGTGGTGGGAAGGATTGAATGGCGCCGTTCCGAAAAATCTCATAGATTGGCAGGGCAAATCTTGGGATAGCTCCTCCGAATCAAAAGTCGCGCATCCTAATTCCAGATTTACCGTTTCTATTAATAATTGTCCCACACTTTCCAAGGAGTTTAACAATCCTAAAGGTGTTCCTATTTCGGCAATAATTTTAGGAGGTAGGCGGACTCAGCTTATTCCTCTTATAACTGAATCTTTTAACTGGCAAAACGGTGTATATCTCGGCGCGCGAACCGGATCAGAAACTACCGCAGCTGCAGCGCATCAAGTAGGCCAGCTGCGCCGGGATCCTATGGCAATGCTTCCATTTTGCGGCTACAACATGGGTAATTACTTCCAGCATTGGTTAAGTATTGGTAAAAAGCTTACACAGCCACCGAAAATATTCTCGGTTAACTGGTTCAGAGTTGACGATGAAGGTAAGTTTATTTGGCCGGGATTTGGAGAAAATATCCGCGTATTAAAGTGGATAGTGGATAGAGTGCATAATCGGGTGAAGGCAAAACAAACGCCTTTGGGGCTGATTCCGGATGTGCAGGATTTAGAAACCAGCGGCCTGAATATTACCAAAGAAAACAAGGCGAAACTCTTTGAGATTAATACGAAGCCGTGGAAACAAGAACAGCAGGACATAGAGAAATTTTTGAATCAATTCGGCAATTGCATGCCTTCTGAAATTTGGCAGGAACACAAAAAACTTGTCGAACAACTCGATAATAACGGCAGCGAGTTTGAAGATTCTACCCGTTATGGCGATAGAGGAGGCGCTTAAGATGACGACTGAAACATTGCGGATAACTAGTTTCCCTGACATTGAGTTGTTTAAAAGAGGAAAAGTCAGGGATGTTTATGACCTTAAAGATAAGCTCTTAGTTATTTCAACCGACAGAATATCATGTTTTGATGTAGTTTTGCCTACCTGCATACCGCATAAAGGAGAAGTTTTAACAAGCTTAAGCCTCTTTTGGTTTGGGCTTACCAAAGACGTTGTTCCTAATCATTTAATCACCGCGGATATTAATAATTATCCTGCTGAGTTATCAAAATATAAGGATAGCGTCAAAGGCCGTTCTATGTTGGTTAAGAAGGCAAAGCCTATACCGGTTGAGTGTATTGTAAGAGGGTATCTTTCCGGATCGGGCTGGAAGGAATATCAACAGAGCCAGTCAATTTGCGGCATAAAATTGCCAGCCGGGCTTAAAGAGTCGGATAAATTGCCTGAGCCCATATTCACGCCTTCGACGAAAGAAGATGTGGGACACGATATTAACGTGTCGCAGGATTTCGTAGAGAAGGAACTCGGTAAAGAAATAACCTCTGAGCTAAGAAGATTAAGCCTTGCTCTTTACTTGAAAGCGAGCGCATATGCTGAATCAAAAGGCATAATTATTGCTGATACGAAGTTTGAGTTTGGTTTATATCAAGACAAGATAATCCTTATCGATGAAGTCTTAACGCCTGATTCTTCGCGCTTTTGGCCGAAAGACCAGTATCGGCCGGGACAAGCGCAGCCAAGTTTCGATAAGCAATTTGTCAGGGATTATCTTGAGACGCTGGACTGGAATAAGACAGCGCCGGGGCCGGAACTGCCTAAAGAAATAGTCGAACAGACAAATAGCAAATACCAGACTATGCTCAAGCTGTTTTCAGGGGAAGACGCGTTATGTATAAACGACGCGGAAGAGAATTTAAGATATATGACCGAAAAATACGAGATATAAGCCGGTAAGGCAATGGTTTGTTTTCCTATAACCAAAGCCATAGATCAAGGGAGCGGCCATATGAAGATGAGATCGAAACAAGAGATTGAAAAGGCAATTAAGGAAATTATCACTCAATTCCTTGAGA
>DJVG01000009.1 GCA_002441095.1 Elusimicrobia bacterium UBA6262 | reverse complement strand
AAGGCGGTAAAGCGCAGGCGCTATCGCCGGAATGGATACCAGCCTCTTCGATATGCTCCATTATCCCCCCGATATAGACATCTTTGCCGTCTGATGCAGCGTCACAATCCACTTCAATAGCGTCAGAAAGGAATTTATCTATTAATATCGGGTGTTTGGGGGAAATATCTTTAGCTTTACGTATATAATTCTCCAGGCTCGGTTCTTCGTATACAATTTCCATGGCCCGTCCGCCGAGGACATAACTAGGCCGCACCATTACCGGATAACCGATCTTGGCGGCAATGGTTTTGGCCTCACTGAAACTCATGGCTGTACCATTCTCTGCCTGTGGGATCTTTAATTTATTAAGCAGGCGTCCGAACCGTTTGCGGTCTTCAGCCAGGTCAATGTTGTCCGGTGAAGTGCCGATGATCTTAACCCCGTTCTTTTTCAGGGCTAAGGCCAAATTCAAGGGTGTCTGCCCGCCAAACTGGACAATAACTCCATCCGGTTTTTCACGGTGATTAATATTCAGGACATCTTCCAGGGTCACTGGTTCGAAATAGAGCCGGTCACTGGTGTCATAGTCGGTAGAAACAGTTTCCGGATTACAATTAACCATAATGGTTTCGTAGCCCATATCATCCAGGGCAAACGCGGCGTGGACGCAGCAGTAGTCAAATTCTATGCCTTGTCCGATACGGTTGGGCCCGCCGCCCAGGATCATGATCTTCTTTTTCTTCGACTTCTGTTCTTGCTTTTCATCTTCAGTCTCATAAGTAGAATAATAATAAGGAGTAAACGCCTGGAATTCCGCTGCGCAGGTGTCGACCAGTTTATAACTGGGATAAAGGCCATTTTTTTCGCGCAGTTTGGTAATAAAGCTTTCTTTAACAAATAATATTTCAGCCAGCTGGTAATCTGAATATCCTAATTTTTTAGCCTGGGTTAGAAGCTCCAGCTGCTGCTGTTTTTTTTGTTTAATAAAATTTGAATGCCGCAAGGTCAGTTCAAAATCACACAACTCTTTAATATTATAGATAAACCACGGATCGATCCCGCTGGCCAAGGCAATATCAGCCACCGGGAATCCATTCTGCAAAGCATATTTAAGATAAAAGATCCTTTCGCTCGTAGGCAGCTTAATAAAATGCTTTATCTTATCAAGCATATCGTCCCGGTGATCAGTAGATTTAAGCGCTGTCTTGATCTCTTTTTCCAGGGCGTGATTGTCATTTCCTAAGCCATGGCGGCCGATCTCCAGCCCGCGGATAGCTTTCTGCAAGGATTCCTTAAATGTCCGGCCGATAGCCATCACTTCCCCGACGCTTTTCATGGATATTCCCAGCCGCGCATCGGCGCCTGAGAATTTTTCAAAAGCAAACCGGGGTATTTTGGTGACCACGTAATCTATCGACGGTTCAAAACAAGCCGGAGTTTTCTTGGTAATATCGTTGGGGATTTCATCAAGCGTATACCCTACTGCCAGCTTGGCAGCTATTTTTGCTATCGGGAAACCGGTAGCTTTTGACGCCAGGGCTGAAGACCGCGAAACCCGGGGGTTCATTTCAATGACTACCATCCTGCCGGTTAAAGGATTGATCCCGAATTGTATATTGCTTCCTCCGGTGTCTACGCCGATAGCCTTAATAATTTTGACCGCGGCATCGCGCATCTTCTGGTATTCTTTATCAGTCAGCGTTTGCGCCGGTGCTACGGTTATGCTGTCACCTGTATGGATACCCATGGGGTCAAAGTTTTCGATCGAGCAGACAATGACCACATTATCTTTTCTGTCTCTCATTACTTCGAGCTCGAATTCTTTCCAGCCCAGGACAGATTCTTCGATCAGTACTTCGCTGACCGGGCTATGCTCAAGGGCAAAAGTTACTAAATCCATGAACTCTTCAATATTATAGGCTATACTGCCGCCAGTGCCGCCCAGGGTAAAAGAAGGCCTGATGACTAGCGGAAAGGCGACCTGCTTAGCTATTTCCAGGGATTCGGTGAGATTGTGTGCATAGCCACTGCGCGGCAGGTCCATGCCGATATCCTGCATGGTCTTTTTAAACATGCTGCGATCTTCAGCGCGCTTAATAGCTTCAAAATTCGCCCCGATGAGCTCTACCTTATATTTATCGATGATCCCTTTTTCGACCAGCGCTACGGTAAGATTCAACGCTGTCTGCCCGCCAATGGTAGGCAGCAAAGCGTCGGGTCTTTCCTTGGCAATGATCTTTTCCAGCACTTCCACGGTCAATGGTTCAATATAGGTCCGGTCACTGATCTGCGGATCAGTCATGATCGTCGCCGGGTTAGAATTTACCAGGATGATTTCATAGCCCTCTTCTTTGAGCGCTTTACAAGCCTGCGTTCCGGAATAATCGAACTCACAGGCTTGGCCGATAATGATCGGACCGGAACCGATAAGCATGATCTTTTTTAAATCTTCTCTTTTAGGCACATTAACTCCTATTTTTATAAACGAAGTTTTAAGTTGAAAGTGTAAGGTTTTAAATTTAGATAAAAAACTCTGATGTAACTTTCCGCCATTAAGCTTGGCGGATCAGCCTCAGGCGGAAACACTTAAAACTGATTTTAATTATTTAAGGTCTTTATAGTAGTCCTGCAATGATCTTGGCACCATTTTGGTATTTTTGGCTGCTTCCATACCTTCTACGCTGGCTTGGGCCGCGGTAATAGAAGTAACATAAGGAACCTTGTGCTGGATAGCCATGATCCTGATAAAACTGTCGTCATCTTTGCTGGATTTTCCCAGTGGTGTATTAATGATCATATTGATCTCTTTGTTTTTGATAGCGTCAGCAATATTAGGACGTCCCGCATTGATCTTCTTGATCTCGTTGTTTTCGATATTATTATCCAACAGGAACTTGCTGGTATTTTCCGTCGCCAGAATGTTAAACCCAAGTTCTTTTAGTTTACGGGCCAAGGGCAGCAATGCTTTCTTGTCTTTGTCTGCTACGGTCAACAGCACGTTCCCTTCGACGGGCAATTGGGTGCCTGTGGCTGCCTGGGCTTTGTAAAAAGCCAGGCCAAAAGTATTGGCAATACCCAGGACTTCGCCTGTGGATCTCATTTCCGGGCCAAGTATCGGATCAACCTCCGGGAACATGTTGAACGGGAAAACAGCTTCTTTTACCCCGACATAAGGAAGTTTGCGTTTTTTAAGCTCCGGGAAATCTTTCAGTTTTTTACCTAACATCAATTGGGTCGCAATATGAGCGGTTTGAATACCAGCGATCTTGGAGACCAGTGGTACAGTCCTGGAGGCCCGGGGATTAGCTTCCAGAATATAAACCTTATCATTGCCGATAGCAAATTGGATATTGATCAAGCCGATCACTTTGAGTTCTTCGGCGATCTGTTTCGTGTATAGCTCGATAGTTTGCAGATGTTTTTCCTTAATCGTACGTGGCGGTATAGCACACGCAGAGTCACCGGAATGGACGCCGGCATATTCTATATGCTCCATAACTGAGGCTACAAATGTATCCTGCCCGTCGCATAAAGCATCTACTTCTGTCTCCAGCGCCTGTTCTAAAAAGCGGTCGATCAACATGGGATATTCGGGACTGACATTGATCGCTTCCGTAGCATATTTCTTCAGCCGTTCTTCCTCATATATAATTTCCATGCCCCGGCCGCCAAGTACAAAAGATGGACGAACAATTAGCGGATAACCGATCTGGGTAGCTATTTTAAGGGCTTCTTCCAGGGAACGAGCAGTGCCGCTTTCTGGCTGCGGAATATTCAAAGCGATAATTTTTTCGCGGAAATAATCGCGGTCTTCCGCCAGCCTGATACTTTCCGGCGATGTCCCCAGTATCTTTACGCCATTATCTTTTAATTCCTGGGCGATATTGAGAGGAGTTTGCCCGCCGAATTGGACGATCACGCCTTCTGGTTTTTCCTTGTCATAAATGGCTAAGACGTCTTCTACGGTCAGGGGCTCAAAATACAGCTTGTCTGAAGTATCATAGTCGGTAGAAACAGTTTCTGGATTGCAGTTGACCATGATCGATTCATATCCTTCATCGCGCAAGGCAAAAGCGGCGTGTACGCACGTATAATCAAATTCTATGCCCTGGCCGATACGGTTGGGCCCGCCGCCCAGGATCATGATCTTCTTCTTCTTTGATATCGGAACCTCATCTTTGCCCGGGGAATAAGTGGAATAATAATAGGCGGCATTCTTGACGCCGCTGACCGGGATTGCTTCATAACGGCATGTTTTGCCGGCTGCCAGCCTCTTTTTCCGTACTTCTATTTCTTTCACGCCAAATATCTTAGACAAATATTTATCAGAGAAACCCCATTCTTTCGCCTGGATCAACTTGCCTTTCGACAGATCGGCAAAAGCAGATTTCGTTATTTCTTCTTCAAACAGAACCAGATCTTGCATTTCCTTGATGAAAAAGGTATTGATATAGGTGATCTCATGGAGTTCGGCTGGCGTCATCCCCATTCGCAGGGCTTCGTACATCAGGAACACTCTTTCACTGGACGGCTGGGATAATCTTGCCTGCAACTGGTCCAGAGTAAGATCTTTAAAATCTTTAGCTCCACCTAATCCATAGCGCCCGATTTCCAGGGAACGAATAGCTTTCTGGAATGCTTCCTTGAAGTTTTTGCCGATGGACATTACTTCGCCCACTGCTTTCATCTGGGTGCCCAGCAGGTCTTTGGCTTGGGGAAATTTTTCAAAAGCCCAGCGGGCAAACTTAATAACGACATAATCTCCCCATGGTTCATATTTTTCCAGGGTTCCCTTCCTCCAGTAGGTAATTTCATCCATGGTAATACCGCTAGCCAGCTTCGTGGAAATGCGGGCAATGGGGAATCCCGTGGCTTTGGAGGCCAGGGCTGAAGAACGAGACGTACGGGGATTGATTTCTATAACCACTAACCGGTCATCCTTGGGATTATGCGCGAACTGTACATTGGTACCGCCGATAACACCAATCGCGTCGACGATCTTATAAGACATATCCTGCATTCTTTTTTGTAATGATTCAGGGACAGTTAGCATCGGAGCGGCACAGAAACTGTCACCGGTATGCACGCCCATGGCGTCTATATTCTCAATAAAACAAACCGTAATTTTTTGTCCCTTTTCATCCCGGACAACTTCTAATTCCAGCTCTTCCCAGCCCAGTACCGATTCTTCTACCAAGACTTGATGGATCAGGCTGGCCAATAAACCACGGGCTGCCACTTCCCGCAATTCTTCTACATTATACACAATACCTCCGCCAGTGCCACCCAGAGTATAAGCGGGACGCAAAACTACCGGATATTTCAAACGTTCTGCTATCTTCTCCGCTTCTTCGACTGAATAACAAGGTTCAGAAACAGGCACAGATATATCCAAGCGCTGCATTGTTTCCTTGAAAATGATCCGGTCCTCGCCTCGTTCAATGGCATCTGCCTTAACGCCGATTATCTGGACTTTGTATTTATCCAGGATACCGGCTTTATGAAGGCCGGCGGCGAGATTCAAGCCGGTTTGTCCTCCTAAATTAGGCAATAAAGCGTCAGGGCGTTCTTTTTCAATGATCTTTTCAATACTTTCTATGGTCAATGGTTCAATGTAGGTTTGGTCAGCTGTCCCCGGGTCTGTCATGATCGTTGCCGGGTTAGAATTCACCAGGACTACTTCATACCCTTCTTCTCTCAGGGCTTTGCAGGCTTGGGTACCGGAATAGTCAAATTCACAGGCTTGTCCGATAATGATCGGACCGGACCCAATGATCAATACTTTATGAATATCCTGTCTTTTAGGCATGCTGACCCCTGTTGATAGTTTCAGCCAGAGGCTGATCCGCCTTTGGCGGAGATAACTTGATCGAAAGTGCTATTTTCAATCCCTGCCCGCCTCTGGCGGGAACTATGCACTATCAACTATTAACTTTTATTTAAACTGTTCCATAAGTTTTAGAAATTCATCAAATAAATAGCGCGAATCATGAGGCCCGGGCGAAGATTCCGGGTGATATTGCACGCAGAATGCCGGGTATTTATTATGACGGAACCCTTCATTAGTCTGGTCGTTCAGGTTCGTATGCGTGATCTCAATATCTTCTTTATTAAGTGAATTAATATCTACGCAGAATCCATGGTTCTGGGCGGTGATCTCAACTTTACCGGTAGCAAGATGCTTAACCGGATGATTGGCCCCATGATGCCCGAATTTGAGCTTATAGGTTTTTCCGCCTAAGGCCAGGCCAAGTATCTGATGGCCAAGGCAAATACCAAATATTGGTTTTTTACCGAGTAGCTGACGAACTGTCTCAATCACATAGGTTAAAGGTTCTGGATCACCCGGACCATTGGAAAGAAATACTCCGTCCGGATTCATCGCCAGGATAGTAGCAGCAGGAGTTCGAGCAGGAACGACAGTTACTTCACAACCGATATTTTCCAATAACCGCAGGATATTATATTTGACGCCACAATCTATCGCGATAACTTTATATTTTTTTACCGCCGGAGTGGTAATCCAATCCTGGTGCCGCGTATGCCACTCGTATGTTTCCGGATTGGTCACTTCCCTGACCAGGTCCCGTCCTATCAATCCGGGAGATTCCTTAACCTTCTTGAGTATTTCCTTTGGCTCGAACTGGATTGTGGAAATAATTGCCTTCATGGCCCCTTTAGTGCGCAATAGCTTAGTCAGTTTCCTGGTATCAACGCCTTCAATTGCGGGGACATTATTTTGTTTCAGGTAATCGCTGAGGGATTCTCTGGCCCGCCAGTTAGAATATATCTTGGAATATTCCTTAACGACCAATCCTTCGAGGAATACTTTACGGGATTCCTTATCTTCCAGATTGACGCCATAATTGCCTATCTCCGGATAGGTCATAGTCACAATCTGGCCTTTATAGGAAGGATCAGTGATGATCTCCTGGTATCCGGTCATGGAGGTGTTAAATACTACTTCACCAAAGCACTCGCCTTCAGCACCGAAACTTAATCCTTGAAAGACTGTCCCGTCTTCCAGGACCAATATCGCTTTGGTCATGATAGCTCCTTGTTTAAATTAAATACGTCTATCAGTATATCAGGGTATCAGGTGGTGGTTATCAGGTTAATAAAGCTTCAGGATAACAGGATATCAGAAGATCAGGACATCAGGAAATGCTTGATACTATGACTTTCTGATTCCCTGTTAACCTGATTCCCTGATACACTGGTCCCCATCTCCTGGTCTCCTGATTACCTGATAGCCTTTTCTTGCTTACTGCTACTTAAACTTAGTTATATTCTTATCCAGCACGATGGTTTCGTATTTATCTTTGCCTAGGGATAAGATAGCAATTTTCACTCCGACCAATTTTTCCAGTTCGTGCATATAACGTTTGGCATTGAGCGGCAGGTCAGAATATTTTTTCAAGTGTGAAGTAGAAGTTTTCCACCCGGGCATTTCCTTATATACCGGCTGAACTTCTTCCAGTACCCTGCGGTTATGGGGAAATTCCTTCAGGATTTTTCCTTTATATTTGTAGCCGGTGCAGATCTTGATAACATCCAAATCGTCCAGCACATCAAGCTTGGTTAAGGCTAAGCCGGTAAAACCATTGATCCGGGAGGCATGCCGTACGACTAAAGCATCGAACCAGCCGCATCTCCTGGGCCGTCCGGTAGTGGCTCCGTATTCCCCGCCCTTCTTTCTCAGGTAGTCGCCGGTGACATCCTTTAATTCTGTCGGGAATGGCCCTTCCCCTACTCGCGTTGTATAAGCTTTGCAAATGCCCAGGACTTGTTCGATTCTGTGCGGTGGTATTCCCAGGCCGGTGCAGGCGCCGCCGGAAATAGGATTAGAACTGGTGACATAAGGATAGGTGCCAAAATCCAGATCAAGCATAGTACCTTGCGCGCTTTCAATCAGGACATTCTTCCCTTCGTCCAGGGCTTTATTCACCATGACCGTAGTATCGGTAACGTATGGCCGGATCTTGGCTGCAATTTTCATATAATCGCGATAGAGCACTTCCAGTGATAACTTTTTCTGCTTGTAGACATTGACCAGGACGTCATTATTCCTTTTAAGGTTATCTTTTAGGAGTTTATAGAAAGTTTCTTTATCCAGGAAATCAGACATGCGAATTCCCCGCCTGGCCACTTTATCCGAGTAGGTCGGTCCGATGCCCCGCTTGGTGGTACCGATCTTTTGTTTGCCCAGGGTTTCTTCGCCCAGGCTGTCCATGAGGCGGTGGTACGGCAAAGTAATATGGCTCAGGTCGCTGATATAAAGGCGGTTATGGGTAGTCATATTTTTTGATTTTACGAAATTGAGCTCAGTCAGCAAAGCTTCGGGATCAACCACAACTCCGTTACCGATAATGCATTTCTTGTGCGGTTGCAATATGCCTGAGGGTACCAGATGCAGGACATATACATTCCCGTCGAAAACAACCGTATGTCCGGCGTTATTACCGCCCTGGAAGCGGCAGATGAAATCAGCATATTGGCTTAAGAGATGGACGATCTTTCCCTTTCCTTCATCCCCCCATTGGGCCCCTACGATCACTAAAGATGGCATGTTAGTCTCCTAGCATAATTTAGAATGCGTTTTATTGTTACGAGTTTCGGGTTACGGGTTGCGAGTTTAGGAAAGTACTATTATTAATAAAATTCTACCTTAACTCGTAACTCGCCAACTCGTAACTCGCAACTTTTTTATATCTTGAGCCTCTTAAATATCTTATCAATATTCTTGAGATGGTATTTATAGTCAAAAAGCGCAGTTATCTCCGCCGGCGCAAAGTACTGCTGCAGGTCTGCGTCTTCTTTTAAGTAGTCCAGGAAGGTACCTTTTTCCTGCCAGACTCGCATGGCATTGCGTTGGACTACAACATAGGCCTGCTGACGGTCAATACCTTTATCAATTAAACTAAGCAATACTTGCTGGGAAAATATCAATCCTTTGCTTTTTTCCAGGTTTTCCAGCATGTTCTCGGGATAGACGAGCAGGTTCTCCATGATCTTGATGGTCTTTTTCAGCATATAGTCCATCAGGATGGAACTATCAGGCAGGATCACCCTTTCAACCGATGAATGGCTGATATCGCGTTCATGCCAGAGAGCCACATTTTCCAGTGCCGGGATCGTGTTGGCCCTGATAATACGTGCCAAACCGCAGAGCTGTTCGCAGGTAATGGGATTGCGTTTGTGCGGCATAGCGCTGGAACCCTTTTGCCCTTTGGCAAAGAACTCCTCAACCTCGCGGATATCACTGCGCTGTAAATTGCGTATTTCTGTCGCGATCTTTTCAATCGTGGCAGCGCAAATTGCCAAGGTGGACACATATTGGGCATGACGGTCGCGCTGCAATACTTGCGTAGAAACCGGAGCCGCCGTAAATTTTAATTTCTGGCAGACATAGGCTTCCACTCTGGGATCGATATTGGCATAGGTGCCTACCGCGCCGCTGATCTTACCGACGCTGATCACCGGCATTAGTTGCTTGACTCTTTCGATATTACGCAGGGTTTCAGCATACCATAAGGATATTTTAAAACCAAAGGTGATAGGTTCAGCGTAAATACCATGGGTCCTGCCAACCATTAAGGTATTCTTATATTGCTTAGCTTTCTTTTTTAACACCGCGGCCAATTTTAAAAGGTCAGCCAGGATGATTTCCAGGCTTTCTCTCATTTGCAGGCTCAAGGCGGTATCCAGGACATCGGATGATGTCAGTCCCTTGTGTATATATTTGGCTTCCGGCCCAACGACTTCTTCCAGCTGGGTCAGGAAAGCAATAACATCATGCCGGGTGACATCCTCAATTTTCTTAATACGCCTGACATCAATCCTGGCTTTTTTCCTGATCACTGCCGGGGCAGAAGCAGGTATTTTGCCTAACTTAGCCATAGCTTCACAGGCCAGAATCTCTATTTCCAGCATTTTTTGGAATTTGCTTTCATCAGTCCAGATCTGTGCCAGTTCCGGAGTAGAATATCTGGGAATCATGATTGCTCCTTTAAAATACAGTTTTAAGTGTTTCCGCCTGAGGCGGATCCGCCAAGCTTAATGGCGGGAACTTATAACTTTTTAAATTTAACTAGTTTGACTTTGGCTTCTTTAAATAATCCCAGGGCCAGTTGGTCAGGATAAGCGCCTTCAAAATAAACTTTTTTTATGCCTGCCTGAATGATCATCTTGGCACAAGATACACACGGCTGGTTGGTCGAATAAAGCGTCGCGTTATGCATATCTATACCGTAAGTAGAGGCAAATAACAGGGCATTGGCTTCAGCATGCATGCCCCGGCATAATTCCTGTCGCTGCCCGGAAGGTATCTTTTGTTGATCCCGGAGGCAGCCGGTAATCTCGCAATGCGGCAGCTTAGTTAAGGTGCCGTTATAGCCGGTAGCTATAATGCGTTTATTTTTGACCAGGACCGCTCCAACGCTCCGCCGCAGGCAGGTAGAGCGCGTGGCAATAATATTGGCTATTTGCATAAAATATTGGTCCCAAGTCGGTCTCATTTTAACTCCTGAAAGAAGTTTCGAGTTTCTGGTTTCGAGTTTCGATTAGTTATTCATAAATATTATTTGCCATAACCCGCAACCCGCAACCCGCAACCTGAAGCTTTATATCCTTCAACTTATTTTAGTGCTTAAAATGTCTTACGTTGGTAAAAACCATAGCTATATTATTTTCATTGCAGGCCTGGATCACTTCCTCGTCACGAACAGATCCGCCTGGTTGTATGACGGCGGTGACGCCAGCTTTAGCCGCAGCATCAACACCATCCCGGAACGGGAAAAAAGCATCACTGGCAATAACTGTTCCACGGGTACTTAATCCATGCTTCTGGGCCTTCAAGACTGCAATTTCGCTGGAATCAACCCGGCTGGTCTGCCCGCCGCCTATACCGACAGTCTGATCCTGCGTGGCGTAGACGATGGCATTAGATTTGACATTCTTGCAAACGATCCAGGCAAACATAAGCGCCGACATTTCCGCTTCAGTCGGATCGCGCTTGGTAACCACTTTCAGGTTAGCTATATTCCTTAAAATATCCTTTTCCTGGGCCAGGAATCCGCCGCTGATTTTCTTAAAATCAATATCAGGTACCGGCAGTTTCGGCAGCGGCAGCTCAATAATGCGCAAGTTTTTCTTCTCTTTCAGTACTTTAATGGCTTCTTCCGTATAAGCCGGGGCAATGGTCAACTCTAAAAATAGTTTGCTCATTTCCCTGGCTGTTTCTTCATCAATGGTGAAACTGGTGGCTACGATGCCGCCATAGGCGCTGACCGGGTCACAGGCCAGTGCCCGCTGGTAAGCTTCCAGCAGTACATCACCTTTAGCTACCCCGCAGGGATTGTTATGCTTAACTATAGCCGCTACTTTTTCCTGGCCAAAATCCTTAACAATATTCCAGGCTGCTTCCAAGTCAAGAAGGTTATTGAAGGATAACTCCTTGCCATGCAATTGTTTTAAATTGACCAGGTCTATCCGGTTATGTGCTCCGGCTTGCCGGTATAAAGCTGCTTGCTGGTGTGGGTTTTCCCCATAACGCAGTGACTGCACTTTCGTTAGTTTCAGGAGAAAAGTGTCAGGCAGCAAAGATACTTCCTGCCCTGGCTGTAGTGTAAAATAATTGCTGATAATGGCATCATATCCTGCTGTATGCGTAAAAACCTTACCTGCCAGTTTTTCCTTTAATGGCAAGGTTATCTCTCCGTCATTTTCCTTTAACTCCTTAATAATAAGTTCATAATCAAGAGGATCGCAGATAACCGCAACATCCTGGTAATTCTTGGCCGCTGATCGCAGCATAGCGGGTCCGCCAATGTCAATATTTTCAATGATCTCTTCTTTGGTGACATTTGGTTTGTTCAAAGTTTTCTCGAACGGGTAAAGGTTCACCACTACCAGATCTATATATTCAAGGCCATGCTTCTTAACCTGGGCCTGGTGATCTGCATTTTGACGCAAAGCCAGCAATCCACCGTGTATTTTTGGATGCAGTGTTTTAACCCGGCCGTCCAGCATTTCGGCAAAGCCGGTAAAATCGCTGACATCTTTAACTGCCAGGCCTTGTTCCTTCAAAAACCTGGAAGTACCGCCGGTTGATAAAATTTCCACATTAAGCTGCTGCAATGCCCTGGCGAGTGTATCCAGTCCAGTCTTGTCGCTGACACTAATCAAAGCTCGTTTTATTTTAGTCATAAAAATCCTTCTATGTTCTATCAATAGACAATAAAACACTTGTACTTAGAAAGTAATTATTTCTAAATCGAGTTAATGCATTATTTAATTAACTAATCAGTGGCCACTGATTTTTAGATCATTCGTGGATGACTAGCAAATAACTATCTTTTCTTTTTTTTCTTGGCGACTTTTTTCTTCTTCTTTGCCATTATCATCCCCCCCTTCTTCAAGCTTTTTGATTAATCGCTGCTTCGTCTTTCAGAATGGCCACCAGGGCCGATACTACATCCGGATCAAATTGTGTGCCGGAATTTCTCTCGATCTCAGCTATGGCCATTCCCATAGGAAATCGCTCATGGTATGGCCGGTCACTAGTCATGGCGTCATAACTATCGGCTACGGATAGTATCCTGGCCCCTAGCGGTATATCTTCCCTGGCTAAACCTTCAGGATAACCATTACCGTCATAGCGCTCATGATGATACCGGATTATCGG
Organism: Elusimicrobia bacterium UBA6262; assembly: GCA_002441095.1. Lineage (GTDB taxonomy): Bacteria > CAYTYR01 > UBA6262 > UBA6262 > UBA6262 > UBA6262. The sequence goes on along the minus strand of DJVG01000009.1, from coordinate 61,253 downwards.
CAATATGTTACCCAGGATCTTCATCGGGCTCAGGATATTTATGCCCATGATCGGGTGAGTCTTGATAACTTTCCAGTCATCATCGTTAAGAGTTTCCTTTTTATTCAGGATCTCTGATTTGATACCGATCTTGCCGATGTCATGTATCAGTGATGCTTTGTGGATCACTTCTATCTCTTCAGTTTTTAGTCCCATATATTCAGCTATTTTAACTGCGTATTCAGTAACCCTTTCTGTGTGGCCCGAAGTATAAGCATCTTTTGTTTCCAGAGCTTTGGCTAAAGTAGCGATCATTCCTAAATAGACTTCTTTTGTTTTTGCTTCTTCCAGCAATAATTTTTTTATCATCAGGTCAAAAGATTTAGCCATCTGGCCTATTTCATCATGGGCGCTGATATTGACGATAATATCCTTATTCCCGGCCGCAAAACTGTTCATCTCTGTGATCAGCTGCCGGATCGGCCTGACGGATTGCTTGATAAAGAGCAAAATAACCAGGACCAGAATAATGACCAGAGATAATAAAATCAGGATATTACGGTTGTAAATAGAACTGATGATAGCGCGGCTGTCTTTTTGCGTCTGCTGCAATATCTGCTGTGTGCGTTCATTGATAGCCGTCAGGATAATGGAATACTCATCTACGTAAGCAGTAGCCGCCACGCCCAATTTTACATTATCCGCTGTCTTCAAAGAAATTGCGCGCAAATACATATATTTTTTTCTGATCTTGCCATCTTGTTCGCGCCAGTTGTAAAAACCGCCGAGCTCCCTGCCTCCGGAAACTACATGCTCCTGGATAAGACTTCCGAATTCCGCTAGTTCTTTGCCCAGAGCGATCAAGCTTTTATTTCTTATTTCCGGATTCGGGTGAAAGCGGTTGATGCCGCTGGGTATCTCATGTATAGCAGTATAACCGTTTTCGCCTATTTTTTGCAAGGCGATTCTTTCAAAATTCTTTTGTTGCTGTAAATCAGCTAAAGAATATTTTGGATTTGCCGCCAGGTAAAGCTCAATTTCATGGGCGACATGAGCGGATATTTCCTTGACATTCTGCTGGGCCAGGCCTTCAATAATTCTTTTTGATTCCTGATAATTATTTTGCTGGACCGCTTCTGTATTCAAGCTGAATAACTTAAAGACCTTATTCAAATCGACTATAGCAATAGATGAGACCAGGATCAGCGGGAGCAGCGCCAGGCACAGCAAGACGACGATAAGTTTTTCGGTTAAGGAAGATTTCATTTATTATTCAACCAAACTCTCTTGCCGACTACGCGCAATTTTCCTTCGGCAAAATACTTAATTGCCAGCGGGTATAGTTTATGTTCAATTGCTAAAATACGCTTGGCCAGGATATCAGCTGTATCATCATCTTTTACCGTGACGGCCTGCTGGACGATAATCGGGCCGGTGTCACATCCCTCATCGACAAAATGCACGGTACAGCCAGAATATTTAGCTCCTGATCTCAAAACTGCTTCGTGAACATGATGGCCATACATTCCCGCGCCGCCGAAAGCCGGCAGGAGAGCAGGATGGATATTCATCGCCTGCAGAGGAAAAGTCTGCACAAAATATGAAGTAAGGATGCTCATAAAGCCGGCCAGGCACACTAACCCAACTCCTCTTTGTTTCAATTCATCGGTCAGTGCGCGAGTATAGGTTTCCCGGTCAGGATAATTATTAGGGTCAATATATAAAGTCGGGATCTTATATTTACCCGCTCTGGTCAAAGCATAGGCATCAGCCTTATTGCTGATGACAATGCAGATCTCGGCTTTTATTTTTTGGCGGCGCACCGCGTTAATAATGGCCTGCAAATTACTGCCGCCGCCGGAAACTAACACGCCTATTTTTAAAGGAGTAGTTTTCAAACTATTTTTACCTCATCCCTGTTCCCTTTAGCCACCCGGCCAATGATAATAGAATCTTTAAGCAATGCGGAGATCTTCGGGACATCCTTTTCTGCTACAATCAGCACCAAGCCAATACCCATATTAAAAGTACGGTACATTTCTTTAAAAGGAACTTTCCCTTTTTCCTGCATAACTATAAACACCGGCGGTAATTTCCAACTTCCTTCCTGGATGATCACCTGGCAATTAGCCGGTAAGATACGGGGAATATTATCCAGGAAGCCGCCGCCGGTAATATGGGCGATACCCTTAATAGCGTTTGGCGTATAGCGTATAGCGTTTAGGATTTCCTTAACGTATATTCTGGTGGGGGCAAATAGTTCGCGCTGGTATTTCTTCAGCTCTTTGTCGTTGAATATTTTCCGGATCAGGGAATAGCCGTTGGAGTGCGGCCCGCTGGAGGGAAGTCCCAGGACAATATCTCCAGGTTTTATTCTCGAGCCGTCTATGATCAGGCTTTTATCTACTACTCCTACGACAAAACCAGCCAGGTCATATTCACCGGCAGGATAAAATCCCGGCATTTCTGCAGTTTCCCCGCCGATCAGGGTACAATGAGCCTGTTTACATCCGGCCGCGATCCCGCTGATTACTTGTGCCGCATTTTTTGGGTCTAACTTCCCGCAGGCAAAATAATCCAGGAAAAAAAGCGGTTCTGCGCCGCAAGTGATAATATCATTGACACTCATGGCTACCAGATCCAAGCCTACGGTATTGTGTTTGTTTAATAGGAAAGCCAGTTTTAATTTAGTCCCCACTCCGTCAGTGGATGATACTAACACCGGGTGCTTATATTTTTTAAATTTGCCATCAAACAGAGCGCTAAAGCCGCCAATATCAGTTATGACTTCAGGTCTCCTGGTAGCTTTGGCCAATGGCTTGATCATTTCTACCAGTTTTTCTCCTGCGTCGATGTTCACTCCAGCTTTACGATAATCCAAGATTCAACTTCTCCTTTTTAGTAGTTACTTTACACCTCTACACCTTTATACCTAACATTCAGCTTTCAGCATTCAGCTTTTAGCTGCACTTCTAGAGCCTGGTTTAAAAAAAGGTAACCCTTCCTTACACCAGGGACATTGTGTTGGCTCAAAAGTCTTAACCTGCAAAGCCAGCAAATATTGAGCCGGAACCTTGAAGTCAATTTCCTTTTCAGCGCGATTGATAATAGCACCTACTCCAATTACTTTACCACTATATCCATTTACTACTTCTATCACTTCTTTGGTTGACTTGCCGGTCGTAAAAACATCTTCGATGATGATCATTTTTTCTCCGGGCGTAATGGTAAATCCACGGCGCAGGGTCATTTGCCCCTCCTGCCTTTCCGTAAAAATAAAACGTACTCCCAATGCTTTAGCTACCTCGTAGCCGATGATCAGGCCGCCTAAAGCCGGGCTGATAACCGTATCAACAGCTGCTGCTTTAAATTTTTCTGCTAATGCCTGCCCCAATTTTTTGGCCATTTTGGGATGTTGCAGGACTAAGGCGCATTGCAGGTACCTTTCGCTATGTAGTCCGCTGGACAATAAAAAATGACCTTTTAACAGGGCTTTATTATTTTGGAATATTTCCAATACTGCCTGCGGAGTGATCATCGTTCACCTATATCTTTTAAGATGGCTAAGACCGCAGCACGGACGTCAGCGGCCTCAAGTACAGGCCTGCCAACAACGATAAAATCAGCCCCGGATTTAACTGCTTCAGCGGCACTCATTGTTCTTTTCTGGTCATCGCTGCTTTTCTTGACCCGTACTCCAGGAGTCACAATGGTAAAAGTATCTCCCACCAGAGGACGTGCCAGGATGATCTCCCGGGGTGAACAGATAATACCATCAAGCTGGTTATCTTTAGCCATTTTAGCAAAAATGCTGACCTGGTCCTTAACCGGGTTCCGGTAGCCTATTTGTTTCAGGTTATCATCATTCAAACTGGTCAGTACCGTGACTCCCCATAATTGTGGTCTGGGTTGTACTGCGGCAGCAGCCAGCAGCATTTCCCTGCCTCCGGCAACATGCAAGGTCATTGACAGTACTCCCATTTTTTGCCCAGACTCTACGGCTTTGGCTACCGTATTAGGAATATCATGCAGTTTAAGGTCCAGGAAAACCTTAGCGCCTTTATCCATGATCCTTTTGACAATATCCGGTCCGGCTGCGGTGAACAATTGGAGCCCCACTTTAAAGACATCGGTGATATCAGCCAACTGGTCAACTAAGGCGGCAGCTTTTTCTTTGCTGTCAACATCGAGAGCTACTATTAATTTACTTTGCATTTTAGTTAGTCATACTCCCTATTAAATGTTTGACCTGGGCCAGTTTATTATCTTTCAGGTAATGACGCAAGCCATTAATGATGTTAAGCGGTATTTTAGGATCGACAAAATTACCAACTCCGACGGCAATAGCGCTGGCTCCGGTAATAATGAATTCCAGAGCGTCATTTAAATTCATTATCCCGCCCATGCCAATCACGGGTATTTTGACCGCTTTTTTTACTTCATATACTTTGTAGAGGGCTTGCGGCTTGATCGCCGGGCCGCACAAACCAGCGACAATATTCTTAAATACCGGCTTTTTGGTCTTCAAGTCAACAGCCATGGCATTGAACGTATTAACAACGGCAATCGCCTCGGCCCCTGCTTTTTCACAAGCCTTGGCAATAATGCTTATATCGGTTATATTTGGCGTCAGTTTGGCGATCACCGGTTTATGGCTGAAGCGCACTGCCTTCCTGATGATCTCGTAACTTAAATCTTTGTCTTGAGCAAATAGTCCTTTTTTTGTATGCTGGACGTTAGGGCAGGAGATATTTACTTCCAGGGCGTCAAAAGTTTCTTTCTTCAGGGCTTGTGCCAGCTGGCAATATTCAGACACGCTTTCACCGGCAATACTGACGATAACCCGGGTATCATATTTTTGCAGATATGGCAATTTTTCATCGATAAAGGTAGCTAATCCGACATTTTGCAGGCCAATGGAATTAAGCAATCCACCCTGGGTTTCCCAAAGCCGGGGCTGAGGATTACCCAAGCGGGGTTTCACGGTTATGCTTTTAGTAATAATAGCTCCCAGCTCATTTAAATCGATCAGCTGGGCATATTCTTCGCCATAACCAAAAGTGCCGCTGGCTACCATCACTGGGTTCTTTAATATCAGGGAACCTATTTTGACGCTTAATCCATCCACTATAAGACTACCTCATTGGCATTAAATACCGGGCCATCTTTACAGACCCGCAGGTATTCACCTTTGGTACCTTTGACCACACAACCCATACAGGCTCCTACGCCGCAGCCCATATGCTCTTCCAGCGAAACTTCACAGGGAATGCGAAAATGCCGGCATAACCTTACCAGTTCACGCAACATAGGCAACGGTCCGCAGGCATAAACCATGTTCGGATGAGTACTGAAAATAGCTGCCATTTCCCGGAATAATTCAGTTACCAGGCCGTGAAATCCCTGACTCCCGTCATCAGTCGCTACTTTTACCGTACAGCCTATTTTCTCGAAAGCTTCAGAACATAAAAGCTCATCTTTATTCCTGGCTCCGATAAGCACAATGGGAACCTGGTTATATTTATTTTTTAAAGTTGCTGCCAGGAAAGCCAGGGAAGCTATACCAGTGCCTCCGCCTACCAGGATGGTCTTGCCTGCGGTTAAAGCATAGCCATGACCCAAAGGCCCGATCACATCTATTTTTTCCTGTACTTTAACCTGGGCCAGTTTTTCTGTCCCCCGCCCAACTACTTTATAGATTATTTCCAGGTGGCTGCCTTTTACCAGGTGAATGCTTAAAGGCCGGCGCAACANNNACCCGGCATTTAGCCTGCAACAAGTTCACCCTCCGCCATACATATTCTGCCGCCAACTATGGTACAGACAGCAAAACCTCTGAGCGTGCAGCCGATAAAAGGAGAATTATTACTCTGGCTTTCAAAAGTTTCGATCTTCCGCCTGGTTTTAGTATCAATGATAGTAATATCAGCATTAGCTCCGGGAGATAATGTGCCTTTGTTCAGTCCCAGGATGTGGGCCGGATTAACCGTTAATTTCTTGATAGCTTCGCGCAAAGTCAAAACCTTTTTATCGACTAGTTCGGTAATGATCAGGGGCAGCATAGTCTCTAAACCGATAATGCCAAACGGCGCCAATTCATATTCCTGGTTCTTTTCGTCTTCCAGGTGCGGCGCATGATCGCTGGCAATACAATCTATCGTTCCGTCCTGTAATCCCTGCTTGATCGCCTGCACATCTTTCCTGGTGCGCAGCGGCGGGTTCATTTTAGTATTGGTGTTATATGTTTTAACTGCTTCATCAGTCAGGGTGAAATAGTGCGGTGCGGTTTCAGCGGTGACCTTGATGTCCATACGCTTAGCGCGCCTGATCATGCCGACACTGCCTTCAGTCGATACATGGGCAATGTGCAAATGCCCTCCGGTCATTTCCGCCAATTGGATATCCCGGGAGACAATGACCTCTTCGGCTTGCCGCGGGATACCGCGCATACCCAGGATAGTTGATATATAACCTTCGTTGATCAGCCCTTCGGCAGAAAGATTCTTGTCTTCGCAGTGAGAGATGACCGGTAATTTGAACATTTTTGAATATTCCAGCGCCCGGCGCATAATGAGCGAGTTTTCGACCGTCTTGCCGTCATCGGTAATACCAGCCACTCCGGCTTTTTTCAATTCCCCGATAGGGGACATTTCTTCTCCTTGCAGGCCTTTGGTGATAGCGCCAATAGGGTAAACATTCACCCAACCTTCTTTTTGGGATTTTGAAAGGATCAATTCTACCTGCGCCTGGTTATCAGTGACTGGCTGGGTATTGGGCATACAACAGATGCTCGTAAATCCGCCTTTGCAGGCTGCCCGGGTACCGCTGGCAATGGTTTCCTCATCTTCACGGCCTGGCTCTCGCAGGTGGGTATGCATATCGATCAATCCGGGAGTAACTACTTTGCCCCTGGCATCAATGACTTTAACATTGGATTTATTAACCTTAATGCTGGTGCTAACTTTTTTAATTATACCTTCTTCGATATAAATATCTTTTTGCGCATCGATCCGGTTTGCCGGATCAATTACCCTGCCGCCTTTGATCAGAATACGCATTTATTCACCTTCCTCTACTTTTTCCGCTCCGCCAGCCAGCAGGTACAGGACAGCCATCCTGATGGCAATACCATTGGTTACCTGCTCGGTGATCACGGAGAAATTGCTGTCGGCTACTTCGCTGGATATCTCGATACCCCGGTTCATCGGTCCGGGATGCATGACGATCACATCTTTTTTGCATTTTTTCAAACGGTCCATATCTATGCCGTATAATTCGCTGTATTCCCGCAGCGACGGGAAGAGATGCTGTTTCTGCCGCTCACGCTGTACCCGCAGGACATAGATGACATCAGCGTGTGGTAAAACTTCGTCCAGCTTGTAAGCTACTTTTACTTTCAGGTTTTCGATGTGCGACGGAATAAGAGTGACTGGCCCGACTACCGTTACTTTAGCTCCCATTTTAGTCAGGGCCCAGATATTGGACCGGGCCACGCGCGAGTGCAGTATGTCTCCTACTATCACTACATTTTGGTTCTCTATTTTACCTTTTTTATCCCTGATGGTGAAAAGATCAAGCAAGGCTTGTGTCGGATGTTCGTGCATGCCGTCACCGGCATTAATGATGCTGGCGGTAATGGTCCGCGCTAATAAGTGCGGTGCTCCGGCCATACTATGGCGGATAACTACAAAATCAGCTTTCATTGCCTCTATAGTCTTGGCCGTGTCGATCAGGCTTTCACCTTTGACAATACTGGAAGTGTTTACCGAGATATTAAGCACATCGGCACTTAATCTTTTTTCCGCTAATTCAAAGGAGGTTCTGGTCCTGGTGGAGGGTTCATAGAAAAGGTTGACTACGGTCTTACCGCGTAATGTGGGTACTTTCTTAACAGAGCGGGTAAAGATTTCCTTAAAAGGTACCGCTGTGTCCAGAATTAGTTTAATCTCTTCTGGAGTTAGCGTTTCAATACCGAGCAGATTCCTGTCTCTTAGTCTCACCCGTAAGACCTCCTTTTGACCTTACGTACTCATCTGTTCATTCAATGTGATCTGGTCCTGCTGGTCTATTTCCTTGAAATTAACGCTGATCATTTCGGCTTTTGAGGTTTTGAACACCTTGCCGCAAAAGTCAGCCTGGATCGGTAATTCCCTGTGGCCGCGGTCAACCAGGACGGCCAGCTGGATGCTTTTTGGGCGCCCGAAGTCAATGATCTCATCCAAGGCTGCCCTGATGGTGCGGCCGGTGAATAATACGTCATCTACCAGGATAATGTTCTTCTCTTCAATATGGAACGGTATCTGGGTTTCCTTCACCAAGGGCATCTCTGAAAGGCTGGTAAAATCGTCCCGATACAAAGTTATATCCAGCACTCCGATCGGAATGATCTTATGGGATATTTTCTTGATCTCTGCGGCGAGACGCTCGGCCAGGAAAACTCCCCTGGTCCTGATACCGATGATCACCAGATCTTTGGTACCATGGTTCTTTTCGATTATTTCCCCAGCCAGGCGTTTGATCGTAAGGTTTATTTCATTCCTGCTCATGATCGTTTTTTTAGTTTTATAAACATTAGTCATTTCCTGCTCCTGCCAGCTAATCTTTTTTTAAAGGTTTTTAATTTATTATTCAGGGCCGGATCATTGATAGCCAGAATCTGGCAAGCCAGTATAGCCGCATTTTTAGCCCCATTGATCGCTACGGTAGCTACCGGTACGCCGTTAGGCATTTGCACTATGGAAAGGAGGGAATCCAATCCTCCAAGATCCTTGGTTTTGATCGGCACTCCAATGACCGGCAGTTGGGTATAAGCGGCGATGACCCCCGGCAGGTGAGCTGCTTTACCAGCTCCGGCGATGACCACCCCAAATCCCTTCTTCTCCGCACTGCCGGAGAACTGGGCTACTGCCTTGGGAGTGCGATGCGCAGACATGACCTTTAGTTCATATTGCAGGCCAAATTCTTTTAGTGTTTTGGCTGCCTCATTCATGATTTCCAAGTCAGATTCACTGCCCATAATAATGGCTACTTTGTTCTTCATTATTATCCTCTATTGTTAGTTTCGGGTTTCAGGTTTCGGGTTTAAACTCGGAACTCGCAACTAGAAACTCGCCAACTTTCTTAAAGTCCTTTTCGTCCTATATCTTTGCGCCACTGGGCCCCTTCAAATTGGATCAGCGGGACGGCCTCATAGGAACGGTCGATCGCCTCCTGCAGGGTATTTCCCGTCGCTGTAACTCCTACAACCCTTCCTCCTGAAGTGACCATCTGGGACCGGTCATGCTCTATTAGTCCCTGCGCAGTTTCTTTTTGCGGGAAAGCGGTCCCGGCATGAAAAACTATAACTTCAGGCAGAGCGTCTGCTTTTTCTAAGCCGGTCACTACCTTGCCTTTGCTGTAGCCCCCGGGATAACCTGAGCTGGCCATGATCACGCTCACGCAATATTTCTTTTCCCATTCGATCTTTATCTCTTTGAGCTTGCCCAGATTTATATACTCCATTATTTTCAAAATATCGGTTTTTAGGAGCGGCATGATAACTTGCGTTTCAGGGTCCCCAAATCTAACATTATATTCTAACACAAAAGGGTCGCTGTTGACAATCATTATTCCAACATAGATAACCCCGCGGTATAATATGTTTTCCTTTTTCAAGCCGGCAATAGTAGGTGTTAAAACTTTTTCCCTTATTTTCCGGTGTAACTCATCATCCAGCTTGGTAACCGGTGCATAACACCCCATGCCGCCGGTATTAGGTCCCTGGTCATCATCATAGATCCGTTTGTGATCCTGTACCGGGACCATAGGCACGATGGTCTCGCCATCGGTAAAGCAGAGAATGGAAGCCTCTTCCCCGCCGATAAACTCTTCGATCACGATCTTGTCTCCCGCGCTCCCGAATACTTTTTTCAGCATGATCACGTCAATAGCTTTTTCCGCCTCAGCCAAAGTATGGCAAATAATTACCCCTTTTCCCGCGGCCAATCCATCTGCCTTGATCACAATAGGATAGCCGGGCTGGACATGCGGACTATTGAACATAGGGTTTTTTATGAAATCCAGGGCTTGCTTAGGTGAGGAGAATATTTCAAAACTGGCTGTAGGAATATTGCAGTTGTGCAAGAAAGTTTTGGCAAAAGCTTTACTGCCCTCCAGTTGGGCAGCGGCTTTATTGGGGCCAAATACCCTAAAATTCTTTTTTTCAAAATAATCAACAAAACCTTTAATGAGCGGCGCTTCCGGGCCAACTATGATCAAACCGATATTATTGTTTTTGCAATACTTTTCTATCGCCGGGAAATCATCTACCGGCTTATCGGCGCATTTGGCCAGCTGGGAGATCCCGGCATTTCCCGGGATACAGTATATCTCGGTAATAGCCGAGCTTTGCTTTAATTTCCAGATTAAAGCATGTTCCCTTCCGCCGCCACCGATCACCAGAATATTCATTTTATGCTCCTTGCAAGAAAGTTGCGAGTTTCGGGTTACGAGTTTCGAGTTTAGGTATAATTTATTCTAATTAAACAATAACTTTCTTGTCTTTAACCCGTAACTCGTGACTCGTAACTGTTTTTACTTAATAGGGTATTCATCGGTAAAACAGGCACAGCAAAAACTGGCTGACGAGACTTTAGTCGCTTTAAGCAGTCCAGCCAGGCTCAGGTAATGCAGGCTATCCACTCCTAAATAATCTTTGATTTGCTTAACCGTATGGTTGCTGGCAATTAATTCTTTCTTATTGGGTGTGTCAATGCCATAAAAGCACGGGCCGATTATCGGCGGGGAACTGATGCAGAGATGAACCTGTTTGGCCCCGGCAGTGTACAGCATTTTGACCAGTTTTTTAGAAGTTGTTCCCCTGACAATCGAGTCATCGATCACAATGACTCTTTTGTTTTTCAGCACTTCCCGTATCGGATTATATTTGATCTTTGCGCCAAAATCACGTATTTGCTGGTCAGGTTCGATAAATGTGCGCCCAATATAATGGTTGCGGATCAGGCCTGTCTCGAATGGGATACCAGACTCTTCGGCAAACCCTACCGCGGCGCTGTTGGCGCTGTCAGGGACTGGTATAACCAGGTCTGCCTTGATCCTGGTTTCCCGGGCTAATTGCTTACCGTATTCACGGCGCACCATGTGTACATTACGCCCGAAAATATAGCTGTCAGGGCGGCTAAAGTAAATAAATTCAAAAATACACATGGCTGACAATTTTTCGTGGGCAAACCTAACGCTTTTCAGGCCCTTGGCGGTGATGATCAGCAATTCCCCAGGCGCAATATCGCGGATATATTTGGCGTTGATCAGGTCTAAAGCGCAGGTTTCACTGGCCAAGACGTACGCATCACCTAATTTACCCAGGCATAGCGGCCTGACCCCAAAGGGATCACGGGCAGCGATCAGGGTATCCGGAGTGCTGATCAGCAGGGAATATGCGCCATTAACCTGCCGCAGGGATTTAACAATAGCCTCATCCAGCGGGACCCCGTTAGCTTTGGCAATAAGATGCAAAATTACTTCAGTATCACTCGTGCTTTGGAAAATTGACCCTTCTTTTTCCAGGCGGGCCCTGATCATATCCGTATTGGTCAGATTGCCGTTATGGGCAATAGCCATTTGTCCCTTGGCATACTTGATCAGCAGCGGCTGCGCGTTTTTTAGGAAACTCATTCCTGTTGTTGAATACCGGTTATGGCCGATAGCCAGGTATCCCGGCAATTTATCGAGAGTATCGCGGTTAAAAATATCTGACACCAGGCCCATGCCTAAATAGGGATACATCCTTTGCCCGTCGCCCGTGACAATACCGGCAGATTCCTGGCCCCGGTGTTGCAGGGAATACAAGCCAAGATAAGTCAGGCGGGCGGCTTCAAGATGTCCGAATATTCCGAATACGCCGCATTTTTCGTTTAATGTTTTAAACATAGGTTCCTCTTTTTATTCAACATTTGCATAATTACGCGGATTAATACTTCAGCTATTTTTCTGATAATACGTAATTGACCGCGTTTCTGAATATTGCTAAGCCGTCGCCTTCTTCTGGCAGTTTTTTCCTGGTCCACTGGGGATGGTTATATTTGGTTACGTGCCGTTCCGGATGCGGCATCAAGCCAAAAACATTTCCTGCGGGATTACAGATGCCGGCAATATTTTCAATCGAACCATTCGGGTTACAGGGATACCCGGCTGTTTTGCCTCTTTCATCTACGTATTGCATTACGATCTGGCCATTTTTCTTAAGCTGGTCCAGGACTTCTTCACCCTTGGGAATGAACTTTCCCTCACCATGAGCCACCGGTAGATGTATTATTTTCTTTATTCCCTTGGTCCATAAACACTTGTCGTGCGTCGTGCGTCGTGCGTCGTGCGCAAGATAAACCCAGCGATCTTCAAATTTTGCAGAATCATTAAAGCTGAGAGTGGCCTGCAATTCCTGATCGATAGTTTCAAAACCAGGGAGCAGTCCGGATTTGACCAAAACCTGGAAGCCGTTGCAAATGCCGATGACCGGTTTTCCGCTGGCGGAAAAAACACGGATCTGTTCATATAGCTTATAACGCAACTCGTTAGCCAATACTTTGCCGCTGGCAATGTCGTCGCCGTAGGAAAATCCGCCGGGAATGGCCAGGATGGCGAAATCAGCTAACTTCACATCTCCCTGGATGAACCGGTTAATATGCACTCTTTCCGGTTCGCCGCCAGCCAGTCTGAAAGCCTGCGCTGTTTCCATATCACAGTTGGTCCCGGCTGTTCTTAAAATCAATACTTTAGGTTTAGTCATTGTTCCTACCATCTGAGCGTACCCTGCCAGGATTCTTTAAGTACAGCTATAGTTTCTTTTATGATGATCTTGTTCTTTAATCCTTTAACGACAAAATTCTTATCAGCTTTTATCTTACCGATACAGCTGTAGCTTGTTTCCAGCATAGCTCTTTCAAAAGCTTTGGCTTTCTCAGGCTCTATCTCAACTATAAACCGCGAATTACTTTCACTAAATAGTATTATTTCATCTTTCTTTTCTTTTCCTTCCAGCTTCCAGCTTCCAGCTTCCAGCTGAAGCTCCATCCCCAATCCTCCGGCAAAAGCCATCTCCGCCGCGGCTATAGCTAGGCCCCCTTCACTGAGATCATGACAAGAACATATCAATCCCTGGGAAATAGCCTTGGTAAGTGAACTCATAAGTTTCCTGGCTTTGATAAAATCAACTTTAGGTACTGTATTCCCAATAAGACCAGATAAAGCGAATAATTGCGACCCTCCCATTTCATTATATGTATCCCCCAGCAGGTACACCAGGTTGCCGCTTTCTTTCGCATCCATCGTCAGGCAATTACGCACATCATCCAATACGGTAATAGCTGAAATGAGCATGGTCGGGGCAATAGAAATGGATTTTCCTTTAAGGGAGTATTCATTATTCAAGCTGTCTTTACCGCTGATAAAAGGCGTGCCATAGGCCTTAGCGGCATCATAACAGGCTTTAGCCGCCCTGACAATCCCGCCTAATTGTTCTTCTTTGTTCGGATTACCCCAGCAGAAGTTATCCAGCAAGGCTGTCCTTTGCAGGTCACCGCCCACGCAAGTAATATTGCGCAGGGCTTCGTCAATAACGCTGGCGGTCATCCAATATGGATCGATCAATCCATAACGCGGATTGATACCATTAGCTACGGCAAATCCTTTCCAGGAATTCAGGTCAGGCCTGTTGACAGCTGCATCACTTGGCCCATCATTATCAGCGCCGGTTAAAGGCTTGATTATGCTGCCACCCTGCACCTCATGGTCATATTGCCGGATAATCCATTCCTTGCTCGCCACCGTCGGCAAGGCAAGAATTTCCTTCAAAGTCTTACCGAAATTCTTGCTGTTGATAGTTTCAGCCAGAGGCTGATCCGCCTTTGGCGGAGATTGTTGATTGTTGATAGACGGTTCTTTATGTTTGGGTTCCTTCCAAATTGCTTTACGCGTGTATTTAGGCACGCCATCATGTAAAAACTTCATATCCAGGTCCGCAACCTGGTCTGAGCCATAATAAAGTTCCAGGCGATGGGTATTGGTAAATTCACCGATTACTGTGGCTTCCACATTTTCACTGGAAAATATCTTTAAAATTGCAGCTAGTTTATTTTGGGGTACTGCCAGAACCATTCTTTCCTGCGATTCACTGACCCATATTTCCCAAGGAAGCAGGCCCTGGTATTTTAAGGGTGCCTTATCCAGGTATACTTTAGCTCCGCATTCTTCGCCCAGTTCTCCCACTGCTGAAGAAAACCCCCCAGCTCCGCAATCAGTACAAGCATTATAAAGTCCGGCGTCACGGGCTTGCAATAAAGTATCAGTTACTTTCTTTTCTATGATCGGATTGCCGATCTGTACTGCGGATATCTCCGTATCTTTATCTAATTCGATCGAAGAAAAAGTGGCTCCATGGATGCCATCACGGCCGGTTCTACCTCCCACAGCCAGTACCAGGTCGCCGGGATATACTTTCTTTGCTATATATTTCTTGGGCATTATGCCGACTGTTCCGCAAAACACCAAGGGATTATAAATAAAGTCTTCAGCGAAAACAACCGCGCCGTTAGCAGTAGGGATACCCATCCGGTTGCCGTAATCACGGACTCCTGATACTACGCCCTTGGCAATTCTTTTAGGATGTAAAATATGTGCACTAATATCAGAAAAGGAAGTATCCGGCGGGCCAAAACAAAAAACATCAGTATTCATGACTGGTTTAGCACCCAATCCTACCCCTAGTATATCCCGGATCACCCCACCGATACCAGTACCAGCTCCGCCGTAGGGCTCCAACGCTGAAGGATGATTATGGGTTTCCACCTTGAAAGCCAGGGCATTTTTCTGGTCAAAATCAATGACCCCGGCATTATCTTCAAATACCGAAAGGCACCAAGGCAGTTTCAGCTCTTTAGTCGCTCTCATGACAGTTTGTTTTAATAAATTGTCTATTTTTTCTGTCTGCCATCCGCTGTCTGCCGTCTGCCTTCTGTATTCTATAATTCCCCTTAGGGTTTTGTGTTTACAGTGCTCGCTCCAGGTCTGGGCCAGTGTTTCCAGCTCCACATCAGTCGGGTCACGCTGCAGTTTCCGGAAATATTCCTGGATGGTTTTCATTTCCTGGATATTTAAAGCCAGCAGGTTCGCCGCTGAAATGGTCAGTAGTTCGCCATCAGTCTTATTTAGTATTTCGATAGTCTTAACATCATTAGGCATATTTTTCGGCGGCTCCGATAAAAAAATCCTGCACGATCGTATTAGCCAGCAGCTTAGACGCGATGCTTTCCGCTTCTTTTGGCTGCAGCTTGCCATAGACAATATATTTTGCGCCAGTGTGCACATTGATGTGTTCTGGTTGAAAGCCCAGGTCCCTGATGCCCGTGATCACAGTGTCGGCTACGGCATCGGTGACCCCTTTTTTAAACCATACTTCGATCACAAAGTGCTTTTCATTGGCGGCAGAGTCTATAGTCTTGTTGATGACATATTCCTGGGTGATCGGGTCGATCAGCAGTTTACAGCAAAGGTCGTCAATTTGGGCAAAAATTAAGTCGGTGTCTATTTTATAAATTTGCACCGACTTGATCTTGGTAACATTTTTTATGCCCAAGTCGTGAATATCCTTATTAATGCTTTCACCAAGGGCATCAAGGATATTATCCTTATAGCCAACTTCTATAATATATTGCTTTAAACCCATACTTCAGAGTCCTTTGCCAGTTAGTAGTTTATAGGCGGTCAGGTATTTTAGCCTGGTTTTTTCTACGATATCGGCCGGCAGGGTAGGTACCGGAGGTTGTTTGTTCCAGTTAATATGTTCCAAGTAATCGCGGATGAACTGTTTGTCGTAGCTGGCCTGGGGTGAACCCGGCTTATAGGAACTGACTGCCCAAAACCGCGAAGAATCAGGAGTAAAAACTTCATCAATAAGGATCATTTTGCCGTTCAGCAGGCCAAACTCAAACTTGGTGTCAGCCAGTATGATCCCTTTGCTCCTGGCATAATCACTGGCTTTCTTGTAGATGGCCAGGCTTTTAGTTTTTAATTCCGAGGCCAGGGCCGGACCAACTAATTTTTCCACCTCAGCCATGGTAATATTCTCATCGTGCAATCCCTGCTCTGCCTTGCTTGATGGAGTGAAAACATTCTCCGGCAGTTTATCTCCCTCTACTAGGCCCGGAGGAAACTTAATACCGCAAATAGATTGGCTTTTCTTATAATCCTTCAGGCCGCTGCCGGCCAGGTATCCCCTGACTACGCATTCTACATCCAGGCGCTTGGCTTTCTTTACCAGCATACTGCGCCCGGCCAGGATATCCTGGTAGGGTTTCAGTTTAGCCGGATATTTAGCTGTGTCGGTAGTGATGACATGATTAGGTATAATGTCTTTGGTCAGGTCAAAAAAAAAGGAGCTGATCTGGGTAAGGATCCGGCCTTTGTCCGGAATAGGCGTGGGCAGCACAAAATCAAAAGCGCTGACGCGGTCAGTGGCGACGATCAGCAATTCCAGGCCAAGGTCGTAAACATCCCGTACTTTGCCCCTGGTCAATAAAGGATACTCTTTTATATTCGTCTCTGTAACTATCATCTTGTTTCCTTTATATTAGCTGTACAGATCTAGAGCTCTACAGCTGCTTTGTTATTCCCATTCAATCGTCGCCGGAGGTTTAGAGCTGATATCGTAAACCACCCGGTTGACGCCTTTTACTTCATTAATAATGCGGTTAGATATGGTCGCCAGTATTTCATAAGGCAGGCGGACCCAGTCGGCAGTCATGCCGTCGAGGCTGTTAACCGCCCGGAAAGCAATAGTATTTTCATATGTTCTTTCGTCTCCCATGACCCCTACGCTCTTCAGCGGCAAAAGTATGGCGAAAGACTGCCAGATTTGTGTATAAAGCAAGGCTTTCTTGATTTCTTCAACAATGATCGTATCAGCTCTGCGTAATATTTCCAATCGTTCCTTATTTACTTCTCCTATTATCCGGATGGCTAAGCCTGGTCCCGGGAATGGCTGCCTGGTAATGATCTCTTCGGATATTCCCAGCTCCCTTCCCAGCAAGCGCACTTCGTCTTTGAAGAGAAACCGTAAAGGCTCGATCAATTTGAAATTCATTTTTTTAGGCAAGCCGCCGACATTGTGATGGCTTTTAATAACTGCTGAAGGACCTTTGACTGATATACTTTCGATCACATCAGGATACAAAGTGCCCTGGGCCAGGAATTTCGTGCCTTTTATGCGCCTGGCTTCTTTTTCAAAGATGGTAATAAATTCATGCCCGATGATCTTGCGTTTTGTTTCCGGATTAGTAATTTTTTTAAGTTTTCCCAGGAAATGTTTTTCAGCGTCTACATAGCGCAGGCTTAAACCCAGGTGTTTTTTAAATACTTTTTGTACTTTATCCGCTTCATTGGCGCGTAAAACGCCATTATTAACAAATACGCAGGTTAGTTGTTTGCCGATAGCTTTATGTATCAGTACCGCGGTGACACTGGAATCAACTCCTCCGGAAAGCCCGCAGATCACCTTGTTCTTGCCGACTGTCTTCCTGATCTCTTCTGTCGCTGTCTTAATGAATGAATGCATGGTCCAGGTAGGGAATTCCTTGCAGATACGCAATACAAAATTATGCAATATCTGGGTGCCATTAGGAGTATGCATTACTTCCGGATGGAATTGCACACCGTATATTTTCCGGAAAGGATCATAAATAGCTGCCTGCGGGGCATTGGCAGTATAGGCTATGATCGAGTAGCCGATAGGCAACCTGGTAATTTTGTCGCCATGGCTCATCCATACTTTTTGCTCTTTGTCCAAGCTGTAAAACAGGTCAGTGGGCTTACTGATGACCAGCTGGGCTGCCCCATATTCCCGCTCGCTGGATTTATCAACCTTGCCGCCTAACAGGTGAGCGATGATCTGCATGCCATAACAAATACCCAAAACAGGTATACCCAGTTCAAAGATCCGCTTATCAGGTATAGGT
The DNA here is from genome assembly GCA_002441095.1 of Elusimicrobia bacterium UBA6262. Lineage (GTDB taxonomy): Bacteria > CAYTYR01 > UBA6262 > UBA6262 > UBA6262 > UBA6262. The sequence continues at coordinate 43,269 of DJVG01000009.1, read as the reverse complement.
GCTCCTTTGGCATAGACACTGGCCGGGCCGCCGGATAAGATCAATCCTTTCGGGTCTTTAGCCCGTAGTTCTGACAACGGGATATTAAAGGGCCATATTTCGCAATAGACATTCTGCTCCCTGATCCGCCGGGCGATCAGTTGCGTGTACTGCGACCCAAAATCCAAAATAATAATCATTTTTAAAGTCCTTGTCTTTCAAATGACCCTAAGGGGTAATAGTGAGGTCGATGCTTTAGATTTTACGGAGTAAAATCGCCGACCGAACGCACTAGGGGCGGGAGCCCCTGTGAGCGGGGTTTGGGGTCATTTACCCATGCCAATCTTCTGTGCTTTTTGGAATTGCTTACCCTCGTGTTTAAAGTCCGGAGCAATGATGATCTCTACTAACTGCATTTCCTTGATATTTTTTGCGCCAAGGGAAGCCATGCTGGTCTTTAATGCGCCAACCAGGTTCTGGCTGCCGTCGTCTATTTTAGCCGGTCCCAGCAAAATTTCCTGCAAAGTACCTGATGTGTTTATCTGGATCCTGGTGCCGCGCGGCAAATAACGGTCAGGCGTGGCCATACCCCAATGGAATCCTTTACCCGGGGCCTCGATCGCCCGGGCTAAAGATGAACCGATCATAACGGCATCTGTGCCTGCGGCAAAAGCCTTGCAAATATCTCCGCTATAGCTCATGCCACCATCGGTAATAATCGGCACATACCGGCCGGTTTTTTTGTAGTAAAAATCGCGGGCAGCAGCACAATCCACAGTTGCCGTGATCTGCGGCACACCAATACCCAGTACTCCCCTGGAGGTACAGGCAGAGCCAGGCCCGATACCGACCAGCAACCCATCAATCCCGGTTTCCATTAATTCCAGGGATACATCGTAGGTCACGCAATTGCCGATCAAAACCGGTATTTTCAGGTCTTTGCAGATTTTCGCAAAATTTACTTCCTGGTATTCACTGGAAACATGATGAACTGTAGTAACCGTAGCCTGGATCACAAAAATATCTGCCCCGGCTTCCTGGGCGATCTGCCCGAAACGTTCCGCTCTTTTCGGGATGGAGGATACGGCGCATATTACACCGGCTTTCTTTATCTCCTTGATCCTCTTGCCGATCAATTCTTCCTTGATCGGTTCTTTATAAATGCTTTGGATGATCTTGGTGGCGTCTGCCGGGGCTGCCGCTACGATCTGTTGAATGATCTCATCCGGATTATCATAACGTGTTTGGATCCCTTCCAGGTTCAAAACCGCCAGGCCGCCAAGCTTACCCATTTCGATGGCAAATTTTACATCCACTACCCCGTCCATGGCGCTGGCGATGATAGGAATATCAAATTTTATATCCCTTATTTTCCAGGCGACGTCGATCTCATTCGGATTAATAGTAAGAAGTCCCGGAACCAGGGCTACATCGTCAAACCCGTAAGCTTTTCGCGCCTCTCTGTCTCTGCCGATAAAAAAAGCCATTCCTTTTCCCTCCTGATAGTTTGCTTGATTAGTTTCAAGTTTCTAGTTACGGGTTTCGAGTTTGGTTTTTCAATTAATTTATCAAAACTCGCAACTCGCAACCTGGTACTCGCTAACTTTCTCTATTTATGTCCCGTAGACCCAAAGCCGCCTTCATTGCGGCTGGTTTCATCCAGTTCATCAACAACGTTCCATTCTATTGTCTCCACTTTTTTTAAAACTATCTGGGCTATCCGGTCTCCCTTTTTAATCGTGACCGCATCATCGCCAGAAGCATTAAAGACAATGACCCCGACTTCGCCGCGGTATCCGGCATCAATAGTACCAGGAGTATTCAGGACGGTCAGCCCCTTTTTTAAAGCCATACCGCTTCTGGGCCTAACCTGCAATTCGTAGCCTGCCGGGACGGCAACTTTCAATCCCGTCGGAATTAATCCTCTGGCTAACGGCTTCAGGGTCACTTCTTCTCCCATATTATACAGATCCATCCCGGCGTCACCAGGATGGCTGTATTGCGGGAGCAGTATATCAGGGTGCAATTTTTTTATTTTTACGATCATCGTATTTTATACTCCAGCCGGAGCCATCTCCTTCTTAGTTTCCAGTACTGTTTCTGCCGGCTTTTTTTCCGGCTGAGAGGTATTATTCTTCACCGGTATCCCAAAATCAGAATAACATTCTTTTTGGCTATGCCGGTCTTGCAGTTCACCAATTTTTGATCTGTTCCAATTGTCAGTGCGGCTGTAATAACCGACGATCCTGGTAATACCATAGACATCTTTTGACCCGCAGCTGGGACAATCACTGGATAGGCCGCGGTTCATCTGCTGGCAATTATTGCAGATCGTAAATTCAGGTGAAATAGTGATCTGGGCAGCAGAAGTATTATTCCAGGATTTGGTCACCAGGCTCAAAATGGCATCCGGATCCGGTTTATGCTCGCCGATAAAAGCATGGTTAATAGCCCCCGCTTCAATGATGCCATGGAACTTGCTTTGCTTAATGATCCGGTCGATCATGGAAATCGGTGCCCCGGCAGCAAAATGGATGCTGTTAGTGTAATAATACTGGTCTTGGTCGATATTTCCCTTGATCACGCTGCGTGATTCAGGATATTCGCGCATGTCGATCTTGGCAAAGCGCCGGGTCGCTGATTCAGCCGGAGATTCTTCCAATACGAACTTCAAACCGTGTTTCTTTTCATGTTCCTTGACTTTCAGGAACATATGGGAAATGATCTTTAAACCAAGCTTGTACGCTTCCTCGTCTTCGTGCAGCTGCTGGCCTGTGAGGAACTGGACACACTCATTCAGGCCATTCATGCCGATTATATAGCTGGCTTTATCCAGATTGATGTACGGTTTCCCGTCTGCAGCTGGTTTTCCGACCTGCCAGAGCGGCAATCCTTTCCGATTCATCAGTTTTGATACAAAGGACCTTTTTTGGAGATGAGCCTGTACCGCCAGGTCCAGGATCTTATCCATTTCCTCCAGGACTTTGTCTGTATTGCCTTTGCCTGCCTTAAAAGCCAGCTGGGGCAGATTAATGGTCACATTCTGGAAACCGCAGAAACGCAGGCTTTCCGGATGATTGATCATATAAGCATCTTCTGCCTTGCTCAGGTCCAGCGTAGTTTTTAAGCGGCAGCATTGGGAAAGAGTAACTTCATCACGGTCAAAAACGAAATAAGGCGAACCATTCTCGCTGGCGATCAGGCAAGCATGCTTGAGCAGTTCAAACTGGTCCGGATCATCAAAAGAAGATTGATTAATATGGAGGTCCATCTTGGGGAATTCAAACATATGACCGTGTGCATCCCCGGCCCGCCAGACATCCATCATGGCTTTGGCAAAAGACTGTACTTCTTTTTCATATTCTGAATATTTCTTACCAGTATACTTGCCACCCGGGCCGATAGCTTCGATATTCTTCAGGTATGAAGGTACGCTAAGATGGATATTAAAGTCGATAAACAGGGTTTGGCCGCCGCGGCTGAAAGCATTTTGGGCGCAGGAGAAAAGCAAATATTGCGCTTCCTGTTTCATTTCCTTTTCACTCATGCCAACCAGATACGGGGCATAAAGAACATTAGTAAAAGCTACTCCCAGTGCCCCGGCATAATACGCCTGCATACTGGCCAGGAACGTATTTAAATGGCCGGTCAATGTCCGGGCATGTTTTGCCGGCACGGAACGGATATTAAGATTTTCCAGGTCCAGGCCATATTTCTTGATGTATTCCAGGGAATGGCTGGAGCAATAGACCCTGGTGGGATATCCCAGATCGTGAAGATGCATGGCCCCTTTCAGATGAGCATTAGCGACTTCTTCGGAAAATATTTTTTCCAAAGCATACTGTTTCAAGGTATTTTCGGCGATAGCCAGGTTGATGGCTTCCGGACTGTTGGCCGCTATATTGGAATTTTCATCACTCTTGGAGAAGATCAGTTCTTCCAGGTCGTAGATCGGAATACCCAAAGCCCGCTGTCTTTTTAATTTTCCATTACGATAACCGAGATTGAAAAGCTCGTTATCTACCATTTCGCGGATGAAGGATGTTGTCACCTGGCGGGAACCGCTGGCCAGGATCTTCTGTTCTACTGCGTCAGCTATTTTCTTGGCTAGTTTCTTATCGATATTAGCTTCTTTGACCAGAGCCGCGCAGATGGCTTCTTTGTTCCAGGGCAATATTTCTTCATGGGCCGGGGTTGTGACCATGAGCGCCAGGTCAGTAGCATTGGTTTTAGCCGCTACTTCTTTCCTGACCTTAAGCACCTTTCTCATACGGGCACGTTTGTGCCGGTATAAGATAAATGCTTTAGCCGTGGCAGCATGGCCTTCTTCGATCAATACTTTCTCGACAGCGTCACCGATCATTTTAGTGGTAAGTATTTTTTCATTACGATATTTCTTCTTCAGGTATGAGATCACTTCATCTGCCAGCACATCGGCTATGCGCCTGTTCTTGCCGCCTACTTCCTTGGCTGACTTAAAAATACCATCGACAATATTTTCCTTACTAAATGGTTCAGTGGTGCGTTCACGCTTGCGGACTTTTACGGAAAAAACAACCCCTTTTCTCTTTGCCATGTAGCGTATTGCCCCCTTTCCCGTATTATTTGTTTTTATCTGATTTTGGCGTTGCTGACATATTTCTTGCAGGCTAATTCAGTTTCTTTCAGGTAATTCATGGTATAGGGAACCAGGCTACTCAAGCTATTGTCCAGTGTTTCTTCCGGGCTGAATTGCTGGATATAAAACCGCTTACTGCCCTGTAAATACATGGCAATCTCTACCAGGTCATTTTTTTCCAGCATTTGAGGCACAAAAGTGGTGCGAAATTCATGCTCGATCCCGGAAGTGCGCAAAAGCTCTACGCTTTGCCTAATGCGTCTCAGGTTTACCTGTATGCCGCAAAGCTGCTTATATTTATCATTGAGCGGCGCTTTGATATCCATGGCAACATAATCTACTAATTTTTGCTTGATCAGGGTCGCCAGCATCCTGGGCAGGTAGCCATTGGTGTCCAGCTTGATCGGCAGGCCGATTGCCTTCACTTTCTTAATGAATTCAAAAAGCTCATGGTAGAGACACGGTTCCCCGCCGCTGATAACTACTCCATCCAACCAGTCTTTTTTCCGTCTTAATATTTGTAATACCTTCTCTTCGGGAATATCCGCAATGGCAATGTTGCTTTTTACCAGCACTCCGTTATGACAGAACGGGCAGGAAAAGTTACAACCGGCGAGTACAATAACCGCGCTGATCTTGCCTTCCCATTCAATTAAGGATTCTTCGATGATTCTTTTAATTTTTAATTCGCCCATGTTTTAAATCGGCGTTTAGCGGATAGCGTATAGGACAAGATAGAGTAAATCTATCCGCTATACGCTCTACGCTATACGCTGTCTCCTTTAAAGAATTGACGAAATTCCTGGCTGGTAGGTACGGTTTTTTTCCAACGGGCCAATTCCTGCCCATTCTTTTCCAGAATGGTGGTCGGGAATTCCAGGGCATCAGAATAAGCTCCCTGGCTCAAACCATCGACCGTGTCCAGGTCAATATAGATGATCTCAGCCTGGTCTGTTAAGCCCCAATGATTTAAAAAGAAGTTAAATTTGTCTTTTACCGCTTGGCAGGCATCACAAGTGGTTTTGCCAAATATCTTGATCTTTATTGCGCTCTTTTTCCCGGTTTGTTCCTTCGCTTCCATGCGCTCTCTGCTCCTGTATGTATCAGTTATATTTTTCCTTCATTTTCCGCGGGTATTTCCTGGGTGTCTTTTTCCTTTTTCAGTTTTTTCAATTCCTGCATAAAAGTGTTAATATCCTTGAAGTTGCGGTGTACGCTGGCAAAACGGATATACGCCACTTCATCCAGCTCTTTTAACTGTTTCAGCACTTTCTGCCCGATCGATGAGGAATGCACTTCCATAATATAATAATTATGCATTTCATATTCAATTTCGCTGATGATCTTTTCTATTTTGTCAATGCTGATCGGCCGTTTGTCGCAGGCTCTTAAAAGTCCGGCCCGGAGCTTCTCGCGGCTAAAAGGCTCCCTGCGGTTGTCGCTCTTAATGACCATTAAAGGCACTTCTTCCAGGCGTTCATACGTAGTAAAACGTTTTTGGCAGGCCAGGCACTCTCGTCTTCTTCTGATTATGGAAGCTTCTTCCAGCGGGCGGGAGTCAATGACTTTATCATCAAGCGAACCACAAAATGGGCACTTCAAGGGAGAATCCTTCTTTCCTGTTCAATGCGACACTTTATATACTATATAATGGAGTGTAAAAAGTTTAACACACTATATCTTGTATTGTCAAGGAAAAAAATATAATCAGGATCAATGTTTTTAGCTGGTTTTTGTTTTCCAGTGCTTATTTATTAATTTGTCAGTGATTTCATACGAGAAACCCTGCCGCAAAAGGTAATTTCTGGCTCTTTGGGCGCCCTTTTCAGCCGGAACTTTCAGGTAACTGCCCAATTTCTTCTGCAAAGTTCTTTCCGCCAAACTGCGGTCATCCAGGTTTTCTTCCAGCATGATCTTAGTTATTTTCTCTTTAGCCAGTTCCTGGGTTATGCCTTTTAATTTCAATTCCCGCAAGAGAATATGCCGGCCGCGCGGTTTAAGGCGCAATCTTTCACGGATATATAATTCGGTAAAGTTATCATCATCAAGATAGTGCCAGGAATTCAATCTATCCAGGACCGCCTGTATTACCGCGGGGGAATAATCCTTTTTTTTCAGTTTGTCCTGCAGCTGCCGGTTGGTATAATTTTTCCGGCCGAGCAGGTAAAGGCTATAGCGCATTGCTTTGGCGGTCAGTTGTTCCATAGGAAGAGGGTTTTGTCTTTGAGAATAAGATCCTTGAATTCGATTAAGGATTTCCACAGCCACAGCCAGATGGTTTTGCAAGTCAGCAGGCTTTCCCGGGCAAAATCAGCGACCTGGATAGTATCAGGTACCATCAACTTTAAAATGAGAACAGCCACTATGATATTAAAAAGGGCTACTAAAGTCAAGGAAAAAACACGGCCTGTTTTTTTCACGTCAGATTGCCCTAGGCTAAAGGCATAGATAAGCAGGGCGACATGAAAAGAAAAGGTAAAACCCAGGGCAAAAATGATGTAGATAAAATATTTATGGTCCAGATCAAAAACCTGCAATACCGTGTAAATTATAACCACGATGAAGGTATATAGCGGGAAAAAATATGGCGCCAGATTGATGAGAAAATTAGTCTTGGTCAGCACCACTTTTCCGCTGGTAGCCTTGACCGTAAAATCCTTTACCCGGCCGCCGAACAGCAGGCTCCAAAGGGCATGGGTTAATTCATGCCCAAAAATATAGGTCCGTATCGGCTTAAAGAAGATGAGCTGGAAGACTAAATAGCTTAAAAACCCGCCAAAAAAATAATATTGGACGCTTCCCTGATAGTTGGTGAAAGCGCCCAATTGCGTTAAAAATGCCCTGAATGCTGCCAGGACTAGCGGCCATAAAAGCAATCCGGACAGAAATTTAATGAGATTTTTAGTTTTCATTTCTTTTTATTTTGCACAGTTAGTAGGTTTTTGGTTGTGGAAGTAGGTATGGAAGTAGGTCTAACTTCCTAACCCAACACCCAAGGACCTAGCCTTAATATTTCATTAGTTCTTTGATATCCTGCGCTGCGGCATTCATCTGTTTATGCAGTAATTTAGCTTCAAATTGCCCCTGGTTCTGGCCGATATCCATATAGATCTCGAAAAGACGGTTGACCAGGATCTCTTCTATTTTTCCCCATTGGCTCAAGACTGGATAATACTTGACTTGTTTCAGGATACCATTAAAAGCCACAAAACGCGGATTAGTCAGGAAATAATGAGTATTGAATGCTTTTTTCACCGCTGGTATAGCGCCGCAGGATTTAGCATAGTAGATCTGGGCCTCGACTCCCGTCAGGAAACGCAGGAATTCCCAGGCCTCTTTGGGATAAAGAGAATTTTTCATGATCCCCAGGGCACTGCCGCCGCCAAAGGAAAAGCTCCCCTTGGGCCCGGTGGGAAAATTAGTGGCCAGGCAATGCTTGGCAATATCAATATTATAAAAAGATTCAGTATAGGCCATGCTAAAGACATCAATGACATTAGTAACGCAGATGGCATAAGCTCCCTGGAAATATTCAAGGGTGAGCTGGGCACAGTCTAAACCCAGGCAATGAAGAGGGATCAAGTCCTGGCTGAATAAATTAAAGAAAAACTCCATTCCTTTAAAAGTCGCCTCGCTATTAACCACTACTTCATTGGTTTCTTCATTAAAGATGTCCCCGCCGGCAGCCCAGACAAAAGGCATCACATTATGCAATAGCTCACCGCACTTAGCTCCGCCCCCCATGCCCAAGGCCGGCACTTTTTTACCTTTTATTTCCATATTATTGATCTGGGTGCAGGTACTGACAAAGCTATCCCAGGTAGACAAATCCTTGACCGATAAGTCTTTCTTTTGCAGGATATCTTCGCGGTAATACAGTCCCCGGACATCAATAAACCAGGGTAAAGCATGTATTTCGCCGGTCCCGGGCTGGACACAGGTTCTGAACATGTTAGTATCAAAGGTCTCTGCTCCGCCAACTTCTTTCAGGTTTTCATTAAGGGCCAGCAGATAACCCTGCTGGCCAAGATATCCTATCCAGGTAGAACCTATTTGCACTACATCCGGGGCCCGGTTGCTGCCCTTGGTGCTTAATAATTCATCCCAGACGGTGTTCCAGTGTTTTAGTTCAAGGTTGATCTTAATTTCCGGGTGGTCTTTCTCAAACAGGTCCACAAAAAGAGTGATCACATCATTCATGTAGCTGTTATTACTGGAGATAAACCAAACATTCAGGTTACTGCGCTCGTTCATGATGCCTCCGGTCAGATTTTAAAGGTCAGCAGGATCCCCCATAAGATTAAAAAAATACCGCAAACCTTGGTCAATATTTTTTGTCCGATCCTTATTTTCTGCTTATATCCCGCTACCAGCCTGCCTGATAAGACTCCCAGCAGCAGTAATACTATCATGTTCCCGAGGCCAAAACAGCCGGCATATACCAGCCCTTGCCAGGGAGAAGTTGCTTTGACCGCGATATATGTCAGTATACCGAGCAAGGGGAAACAAGGAGCAAATCCCAGCAGTATACCTAGAATAAACATACTTTTATGGTTCTTGTCAATGAAATATTTTGCAAATCGATCGCAAAATGGATACGAAAAATCACGGCCAATAATAATAAGCACGCCAATTACAATAATTAATGCAGCGGCGCAAGCCTTGATCACAGCAGGCATAAACGCGCTATGCTGCCATAAATCAAGCAAACGTATCGACCATCCGGCAAACCAGCCCAGGACCAGATAAGCTGTCAATCTTCCGGTGACAAAAAAAACCGTAGCAGTTACGCCCTGCTGTTCTGCAGTTACCGTAGCGGTTAAAATAGGCAGCAGGACCGGCGCACAGGAAAGCAGGCAAGGTCCTGCTCCGGCACTGAAGCCGGTGAGAAACATTTTTAGGCATTCTGTCAGCATCTGTTATTCCTAAATAGTGTATCAGTAAGTACGAAAGGCAGTTGCCAGTGTGCCAGTAAAACAACAACACTGCTTTTAGTTCTTACTGGAAACTGCTCTTCGTTCTTACTGCTTCTCGTTTTTACTATCTCCGCTCAGAAAAGACCTGCGCGCTAAACGTATATAATTCTGTATCTTTATCTTTCCAGGCTTCTTCCGGCAGGCCGGCTTTCTGGGAGCATAGTTCGTTCAGGAACTGCTCTTTGGTCCAGCCTGTTTCTGTAGCCACCTGGGGCAAAAACACCCCGCCCCGTCCGCCTTTCCGGACAATCACACCATGCGTGCCCAGTATAATTTCATCCGGTTTATATATCCGTTCCGGAACAGTCAGGACAGAGATCTCAATTTCCAGCTGGCCTAATTCATCTTTAGTGACTGGCGCGAACCGTGGATCGCCGGTAGCTGACTCTATGGCCATTTTGCTTACAGCCAGGTAAAGCTGTTCAATGGGCATGATATAACCAATACAGCCGCGCAGCTGCCGGCTTTTATTCAGGGTCACGAATACTCCCCTTTTTTCTTTCAGCAGCGGATCTGTTACCTTGAAATCAGGCACTGCACCTGACCTGATAGATGATTCAATGGTTTCCCTGGCTATTTTCAATAGCTCCTGTTGCTGCTCTTTTTTGAGCATGGCATTCTCCTTTTTCACCGCTTTTTTTTCCAGATAGATAACTGCCGCCGCATATCCAACCACCCGGTCCTGCACCCCAGTGACGTCTCCGCTGGTAGCATATTTTAGGATCTTCACTTTGGCCGGGCCTTTTAACCTGGCGATCTCCAGGGCAGTGAGAACCGCGCCTTGGCCGCAAAACTCAGCACTGCCGTCATTAAGCGCAGCGATCAATTTATTAGCATCCTGTTTTTCCAGTAAAGCCAGGGCGGCGCTGTCCTTAGCCCGAGCTTGCCCAGCCGAATAATAATGGCTCATATCAGTAGAAGCTATGATCAAGTACTTTTTCCCCGGGTGGCAGTGTTTAATAATAGCTTGGGCCAGCAGAGTGCAATTTTCCAGGTTCGGAGCGCTTACCAGGATCGGAACGATCTTGAAATTATGTAATGTTTTTTGCAAAAAAGGCAACTGTACTTCCAAAGAGTGCTCTTGTACATGCGCCTGGCCAGAACAGGCAAATAATTTGTTCTCGGCGGCAATAGCTTTGGCTAGCGATGTGTCTACCAATACTTTTCCCAGCGGGGTTTCCCATGCTCCGGAAGTGTAAATGCTGGCCACATTTAAGTATTGTTGATGACTGGGACCGATCATGATAACTGTATCAAAAGACTCATTGGCCACCAGTTTATAGCCATACGCCGCCACCGGACCGCTATAGACATAGCCGGCATGCGGTACGATCAATGTGATGATCTCCCCGGTAATTTCCGGCCTGGGGGCTTCTTGTAAATACTGGTCGATAAGAGCACTTAGCTTAACCGGGTCAGCCGGATAAAAAGCATCGGCTACGGCTGGCGGCCTGGCTGTCTCATTGCTTTTACCTGAACAGCTGGCAAACAAGGTGAGTATGCTGAAAAAGATAACCAGGTTTTTATGTTTCATAAGCTCCACTTGCCGGCAATGGCAGTGCCGCAGTAAGCGCATAAACCATTAGTAATATGCTTTTCCAATACGGCATAGCCGACCCGTTTAATAATTACTTTTTGGCATTTTGGACAATAGGTATTTTCTCCGGGATGGCCTACTACATTGCCAATATAAACGTAATGCAGGCCTTCCTTCAGGGCGATCTCCCTGGCCATTTCCAGGGTTTTTATTGGTGTAGGAGAGGCATTTTTCAGCTGGTAGGTGGGATAAAAGCGGGAAAAATGGATGGGTACGTCACGCCCGAGATTAGCCACTATCCATTGGCACATTTTACGAATATCTTCCGGCCGGTCATTTTCCCGGGGAATGATCAGGTTGGTGATCTCCAGCCAGATCCCTTTTTGTTTTAGAATGACCAGGGAATCCAGGACCGGCTGGAGGTGTGCGCCGCATATTTTCTGGTAATAATCTTCACTGAATCCTTTGAGATCGATATTAGCGGCATCCAGGTATTTACACAGTTCTTTCAAAGGCTCAGGATTTATATAACCATTAGAGTGATAGACATTCTTAATGCCCCTATTCCTGGCTAATTTGCAGATATCCAGCATATATTCATAGAAATTGGTAGGTTCAGAATAGGTATAGGCAATTACCTGGCATTTTTCTTTGATCACCTGGTTGATGATTTCCCGAGGCGATAGGTTAAAATTGTCTGTATTCAGCGGGGATACCTGTGCGATTTCCCAATTTTGGCAGAATTTGCAGCGCAGGTTGCAGCCGGCGCTGGCTATGCTGAATGCCTCGGCGGCAGGATAATAGTTAAAGAATGGTTTTTTTTCTATCGGATCGATGTGAATTGAACAAGGCGCTCCATATCCTAAAGCAATCAAGGTGCCAGCGATATTTTTTCTGGCGCGGCAAAAACCAAGCTCACCCCTGCTGATCACGCACTGCCATGGGCATAGCCGGCATTGTACCTTTTTCCCTGGTAATTTATCATAATACAAGGCTTCCTGGCTGTTTAAAAGCTGGCTGGAATAAACGTGCCAGGTTAACAGGCCAACGCCGAGAACTATCAGGACTATCAATAAGATGCGACGCATTATTTTTTCCAAGATTTATATTTTTTCCAGGGTGTATTTTCTTTCTCCCAGCCCAAGATCTTCAGCATGTCGTAATTGATCGCTCCAGTTTATCGGGGGCCACGCTTCCTTGAAAAGATCCCGCCCGGCTGCCTGGTTGACCAGGTCAACACTGGCCTGGTCTATGCTGACCGGGTCAAGCGAAGCGACAATACCGACATCGCCGATAAGCGGCTTATCCTTGGCTTGGGATGGGTAGCAGTCACAATAAGCAGTGAGATGATTGAGGAAATTCACATAGAGGCATTTATTAATTTTATTGGCCACAGCCCCGGCGGCATATTCGGCGATTTTTTCCTGGACAGCGGTATAGGTTTCATTCCAGGTGATCTGTACAGCATGAAAAGAACAGGATAAAATACAATCGCCGCAGCCGATACATTTTTTGGGATCAATTTTAGCTTTATCGTTAACCAGGCTGATCGCCTTGGTCGGACACCATCTAAAACAGACCCGGCAGGCGGTGCATTTCAGTGGATCTATTTCTGGCAGGACACTATTATGCATCTCATATTTACCGGCTTTTGCCCCGCAGCCCATACCCAGATTCTTCAGTGCTCCGCCAAAACCGCTGAGTTCATGGCCTTTGAAATGTGACAAGCAAACCAGGCTGTCAGCATAATATATATCCTGGGCGATCTTTACGCTGGAAAAGTATTTTCCTTTGACCGCTACATTCTGGTAACTATTGCCGCGCAGACCGTCAGCAATGATTACCGGAGCCCCGCAAGAATCGATCGTGAACCCGTGCTCGGCCGCTACCAGGCTATGGTTTACCGCATCTGACCTTTTTCCTTTATAGATCGTAGAAGCATCAGTCAGGAAAGGTATAGCTTGCTGTTCTTTTATTAAGTCGACTAGCGGTTTAACCCAGTGCGGCTTGATATAGCCGATATTGCCTTGCTCGCCAAAATGCATCTTAATAGCAGTGAAGTTATCCTTACGAACCACTTCTTTTAAGCCGCTCTTCAGCACCAGTTCCGGCAATAGGCTGCCCTGCTTGATATCAATAAAAAAAACTTTAGACATTTATTTTTTACCTTTTTTGAGTACCTTGAGGAAGACGGCCACGATCTGGGGGTCAAAGTGTGATCCCGCTTCTTTTCTAATTATTTGGATAGCTTCGCTCTTTTTAAAGGCTTTGCGGTAAGGCCGGTTGGAAGTAAGCGCCTGGTATACATCGGCCAAAGCAATAATCCTGGCTCCGACTGGGATCTCTTCACCCTTTAATCCCGAAGGATATCCCTTGCCATCCCACCGCTCGTGGTGGTGCACAATATACGGCAGGAGCCCATGCAGTAATTGGATCGGCCTGATGATATCAGCCGCTATCAACGGATGTTTCTTGATCTCGGTGAATTCCCTGCTGGTAAGCCTGCTAGGTTTAAGGAGTATTTTTTCGCTAATCCCGATCTTCCCCAGATCATGAAGAATAGAAGCCTGTTTAATGAGTAAAACATCTTCCTTGGGCAGTTTTAGGGCCCTGGCTATATCTGTGGCGAAGCTTACCGTTTCTTCTACATGTTCACCGGTATAATGGTCTTTTAGCTCTATGGTCCTGGCAAAGGCAAAGATAGCTTCGATCAAACTTTGGTTGGCCCGTTTGTTCAAGCGTTCCATTTTTTCTTTCAAATACTTCAGCGTGGGCCCCTTCTTGTTCATAGTCCCCTTGCGCTGGGGGCTGATATCAAGGGAGGAATAGACACGGTTACCGCCGAATTCTTTAGCTTTAAGCAGGATATGATCGACTTTTTCCAGCAAATCAGCGGTTTTTTTTATTTTTTCTTCCGGGTAAGAGACTACGGCTATACTAAGCTTAAGCTTCACTTTTTGCTTTTTATTGCCGAAAGCCGTATTATTTACTTTATCCAGGAGTCGTTGTCCCAGGTCGATCGCAGACATGCGGTCCAGGCCAGCAGCGATGATGATAAATTCTTCGCCGCCCAAACGGATGACCGGATTGTAATGGCGGACTAATTTTTTAAGCAAGGCAGACAATTGCTTTAATACCAGGTCACCGAAACCATGGCCATACACATCATTGATGGATTTAAAATAATCAATATCGATCATGATCAGGGAGAGCGAGTGATGTTCGCGTTTGGCCCGGGCGAACTCCAGGTTGATAGTTTCGGTAAAATATCGGTGGTTAAAAAGTCCGGTTTGCAAATCCTTCAATGATAACTGTTTGAGTTGTTTATTGATCGAGAGGATCTCTTCATTACATTTTATTAATTCTTTTTCTTTGGTCTTCTCGTCTGTCGCGTTACGGATCACAGTCACTATTTTATTTACTTTCCCGTTTTCTACGATGGGGATCTTTGTCGTTTGGGTATAAACCGATTCTTTATTGATTAACGTGCTTTCCTCAGTAGTTACTACCTTATTTTGCGTAAAAACCTGCTCATATTCTTTCAGGATAGTATCAGACAGGAAAGGAAAAGCCTCAAACACTGTTTTTCCGACAATATCAAGAGCTATACCGAATTCTTTATTCATCTTTAGGAAAGCTTGGTTAATAAGCAGGATATTCAGGTTCCGGTCAACAACATGTACAGCTTCCGGCATAGCATCTAAAGTATTATGGTATTTTTTTTCAGATTCAGCTATTGCCCGCTCAATTTCCTTCTGCTTGGTGATATCAGTTATTATGCCCAGGATCGCAGCGGACCCTTGGAAACTAATAAGCTTTGTGGTAATGAGAGCATTTAACTTTTTCCCGGATTTAGCCTGAATGACGTACTCGTAACTAGGGACTTCAAGTCCCTTTTGGTGTTTATCATAAGCAGACTTGCTTTGCCAATGGGATTCAGGGGAAATAAGGGTCGTAAAATCAAAAGCCGGTGAATATAGTTCCTGCCGGGTATAACCCATGATCTCTTCTGTTTTTTTGTTTGTGTAAACTATCCGGCCTGATTTATTAATAAATATAATATTGGGGGATTCTTCGGCCAGTGTTTTAAATTTATTTTCCGACTCTTTAAGCGCTAATTCAGCTTCTTTCTGGGCAGAAATATCCCGCACAGATTCTATAGCGCCGACCAAAATACCATCAACATCATACAAAGGAGAAGCTTTGATACTGAGATAGGCTCCTTCCCCATGACGCAGTTTAGGCGCAAAAACCTCTGCGTATAAGGTATTTCCGTCACGTTTAAAATTCTGGTAGCTGTCCTCGATCGCTGAATCATGCAGGTCAATGAGATTAACGAGAATTGGCTTTTTTTCTCCATAAAAAGGCACAGCATAAGCGTAATCGCCCTGGCCAATCATGTCCGCTTTGGAGACGCCGGTAAGTTTTTCCATGGCCAGGTTCCAGGCGATCACTTTTTTTTCTTGATTGATCACAAAAACAGGATCAGGAAAAAATTCAACGATTTTTTCCATCATTGGCAGGCAATTATTATAGTCATGTTCTTGATGTTCTATATCCATTGTCATCCTTATACAACATCACATGATCACGCAAGTGATCTTAGGGCAGAACAACTATGGAGTTAATAACAATATTCTTCAGCGGCCGGTCATTTTTATCGCGGGCTTGCTGGGCAATTTTCCCTACTATATCCAGGCCAGCGGTGACCTTGCCGAACGGGATAAAGCCATACTGGTCCAGGCCAAGGTTATCATTCAGGTTAATGAAGAATTGAGCGTCAGATTGTGAATTGATCGGCATGGTCCGGGAAGCAGAAGCCATGGAAATGGTCCCTTTAATGTTTGACAATTGCCGCGGCTCTACACCCATAGTACCGCCGCCAGTCCCATCATTAGACGGGTCATTATCCTTGGAAAGCGGATCACCTCCCTGGATGACAAAGCCAGGGACCACCCGGTGAAAGGTGGTCCCGTTAAAAGCCTTGGCTTTTGATTGTCGCAGAAAATTAGCTACTGTTTTAGGCGCTTTGCCCGGCTGCAGCTCAATGGTTATTTTTCCCAGGTCTGTATCTACTACAACGGTAACCGTATTCTTTTCTTGAGCTTCTGCATTTACCAAGAAAATCCCTCCTATGAGTATGGTCAATAATACGCCCAGCAGTTTGCTTTTCATTGCTTATCTCTCCTTGACTACGTGTTTGAAACAGAAATCTATATGCTCTTTAGGTATTTTTTTCGTGAATAGGCTGACGACAATAGCCGTCAGGAACGAAAGCGGCAGCCAGATCACGATCGGGTCTATTACCGTCCAGGGATATTTGGCTATAGTCGGGACATTAAATATAAATTTGCACAGTCCCAGGGCCTCTGATTCCTTGACATGAACGAACAGCAGCCAGAAAGTATTCCCGAAAAATCCTACCAGCATACTGGCAATAGCTCCGGCTTTCGTCATTTCCTTGATAAAACACGCGCCGATATAGGTGGGTAAGAATGTACAGGCGCATAAACCGAAGAAAATGGCTGTAGCTATAGCGATGATATTACCTGGTAAATTGTAACTGATAATTACTGTCACCAATACGCCTATTACAATGCCCAGCTTAGTCAGCAGCATGGTATATTTCGTTTTCTTTCCTTCCCAGATACCTTTTTCGAAGAAATCCCGGCCAATAGCCGTACCGAGTGTATGAAATTGCCCGCTGGAAGTAGACATGGCGGCAGACAACAAGGTCAGCATGAATAGATACACAAACCATACCGGGAAGGTGCTGTTAATATAGGTGGGAATGATCGAATCAATATTTCCTTTAGCGACAGCCAGGGAAATTTTCCCGAATGCCGGATTATTCACAAAATAAACATTGGATAATGCCCCTACTACAAAAGCTACACCGGTCATCATCAGGATGAAAATACCGCCGATAGTCAAGGCCCGGTTAAGTTCCTTATTGCTTTTAACAGTCATAAAACGCACTGCTAATTGCGGCTGGGCGAGCACGCCAATCCCTACTCCCATGACAATAGTAGAAACCAGGGACCACCATAAAGGCGAGCCGAGTTGAGGCATTCGCGTCCATCCCTGGTGGCCTTGTTCCACCAGCTTAGCCGGCACCAAATTGGTAATATTAGTGAGCGCCTGGTGAGCTATAGATACGCCGCCTAATTTAACATAAGTGACTATCAGCATGATGGCCATGCCCACGAACATTATCCCGCCTTGCAGAGCGTCAGTATACATGACTCCTTTTAATCCTCCGGCCAGCACATAAGCGCAGATGATGAGCGTATAGATCATTATAGCAACATTAAAATTAACCTGGGGAGCGAATGTAGTTTCAATGAACCTGGCCGCTCCGATCAAAACCGCCGCAGAGTACAATGGCATGAACAGGAAGATGACCAGGCCGCTGAACCACTGGATGAAGCTTGACTGGAAACGCAATCCCAAAAGTTCGGGAAAGGTATGAGCATCCAGGTTATGCCCCATTTTCCGCGTTTTTTTGCCAAAAACGATGAAAGCAATGACAATACCTACAAAGATATTCAGAAAAGTAAGCCATAACAGGCCCATGCCGTAAAGAGCAGCCGCACCGCCAAAGCCGACAATCGCTGAGGTACTGATAAAGGTTGCGCCATAAGACAAGGACATGACAAACGGATGGCTGGCACGGCCGGCCACCAGGTAATCCAAAGTGGTTTTAGTTTTCCGGTACCCATACCAACCAAGATAGGCAATAATAAACAGGTACAGGACGACAACAATAGTAAGTATTAAGATATTCATAATGTCTCCTCTACTTTTTTCTCGTCTTCTACCCATTTCTTATCTTCGGGATAGACCTCTTCGTCTCCTTTGTTCCAGTTGACCAAGCCATAAATTAAACTAAAAAGAGCGCTGAGAATACATAGCAGGTAAACTAACCAGATAGAAGGATCACTAATTCCTAAAACCGTCATTACCATCACCCCCCTCGTCATTATTGCACTCACGATAAGGATTAAAAACATATTATATAATTATATTACATCCGCCAACTTAAAGACAATCATTATTTACTAGTAATTTACCCTATGGATAGGTAAGGCCAAATCCATAGGAAAACAATGGCTCATAGCTGGAGTCGCCATAATTGAGCGGAAGCTGGTTAACGTTTTTGGGCCAGGAAAAAGATAGTTTGCCTTTAAAATTGTAATCATTGAAAAGGACCTCAGCCACACCCTGCCCTTCTGTGCCAGGCAGCCAGGCCGCAACAATAGCATCAGCATTATCAAGCACGTCATTCGGCAGTATCAGCGGCCGTCCGGAAACCAGGATAACAATAATTTTTGCTATGCCGGCATTTTTTATTTGAGTAAAAACAGCTGTATCAGTATCATCCAGCGCCAAAGTAATGCTATCCCCCTCAAATTCAGCATACGGGGTTTCACCGATTACAACAACGCCTACATCCGCACCGGAAGTATCTGCGCCTATCCCCTCCTTTTCATAGGTGACAGTACTAGAAGCGGAGACAGTATCCCTGATTCCTTGCAGAATAGTGGTTCCAGTAGTGGTTGGGCCGCTGTCTCCCTGCCAGCTGATTGTCCAGCCACCACATTGATTCCCAAGATCATCCGCATTCTTACCAGCGACAAATATTTTTATATTATCTTTGGATAAGGGTAAAGCTGAATTGTTGTTCTGCAGCAAAACCAGCGATTCCCTGACGCATTGACGGGCTACATCCCGGTGCGCGCTGGAACCGATCCCCGTCAGGTAACTCCGGTTTTCAAAAGCATCATCAAATAATCCCAGCTCATATTTTACTTTAAGGATGCGCCACACTGCATCATTAATGCGCGATTGGGAAATTGTATTTTCTTCTACTAATGATATTAGAGTATTAATAAAGGGAATGTAACTATCTGACATCATTACCATATCTACACCGGCATTAACAGCAGTGGCTATCTGGTTGGAAAGCGGCCCGGTCAATTGGTTAATGGCATTCCAATCAGAAACAACAAATCCTTTAAAACCAAGCTCAGTCTTCAGCACATCAGTAAGCAAATACTGGTTACGGTGCATTTTTATACCGTTCCAACTGCTATAAGAAGGCATTATGGTCTTAACCCCAGCAGCTATAGCATCAATATAACCAGCCAAATGTATCGCTCTTAGATCAGTTTCATTTAAAACAGTATCACCCTGGTCAATACCCTGGTTGGTTCCTCCATCACCTAGATAATGCTTAGCGCAAGCCAATACATTCGGCCTCTTGCTCAGATCCGTCCCTTGCAAACCCTTAATATGGGCAACACCAAGCTTTTTGACTAATTCCGGAGTTTCACCAAAGCTCTCATAGGTCCTGCCCCAACGTTCATCACGCGCCACTGCAATGCACGGGGCATAAGCCCAATTCATACCAGTGCCAGCCATTTCTTCCGCCGTGACTTGGGCAGCTTGTTCCACCAGCGCTTCATTGTTAGTGCAGCCCATACCGATATTATGCGGGAAAATAACCGCACCGACCACATTATTATGACCATGTACCGCATCTATACCATATAATATGGGTATAGCCATCCTGGTTTGGGTAGCATAGGTCTGGAACAGATTGAACTGGTTGGCCCAGGAGACCGGACTATTATCGGCAGTATCTGAACCCCCGCCGCTCAACACTGCGCCGATAAAATAATTCTTAATGTCTTCTGCCTTGCCGCTTAATGAAGCACTGTCTGGCAGGGTCATTTGCCCGATCTTTTCTTCCAAAGTCATCCTGTTTAAGAGGGCTTCTACTTTTTGATCGATGGTTAAGGTAGTATCAGTGTCTGTGTCAGTATCGGTCGTGGTTGTCGTAGTCGCTTTTTTACTGTCTAGTACCTTGGCGTCTAATTCCTTAGCTTTGCTTCTGACTGCCCCAGTCATGCCAATGTCTACGGCCATAGTTTGGGTCGCAAAAATTAAAAGCACTATGAGCAAAGCCAAATATAGTGTTGTTTTTTTCACTATTTATTCCCTTCAATGAAAATCTCGAACCTGTCTTTAGGCACGCCGCAAATAGGGCATACATCAGGTGCCGTATCCCTGGCGGTTAAATAACCGCACACATTACATCTCCAGACAGTATGGGTGATCGTTAATTCTTTCATGGGTATGCTCCTTGGTATTGGTTTGGCTTTGCCTCTTCTTTCCGGAATGGAAGAAATTTCTTTTTTCTCTTTGTAATTTTCCCGGGAAACATATAAACCGCAAAAACAGGCGCCATATTCAGCAACATCATCATCCCGGTAATAACACGGGCAGATCACATCTATATCTTTAGCCTTGTCTTTGGCCGCCAGCCGGCATGGGCAGCAGCCATAGCCATAACGCTTAATATTGACTAAAATGCCCTGGATCAGATTGTTAGTGTAAGTATCATCTGGATTCAGGTAATATCCACGGCCTTTTAATACTTTTTCCAACTCTTGACGATATTCCTTTATTTCCTGTTCACTTACTGGCGGCAACATATAACTCCTGTCCCTAACATTCCTTATCAAATTCTTCTGTTTTATAGCCAACTATTACCTTGTCGCCAATGACGATGGTCGGGAAACTGCGGTCTGGATTAAGACTAGCCAGTTCCTTAGAAACTTCGCGGTCCTGCTCTTCATCCAGCAAGTCAACATAGATATGTTCAAATGGGATCCCTTTCTTCTTAAAATACTCAATGGTTTTTTTGCACCAGGTACAGGTACTTAAGGCGTATATTTTAATTTTTTTAGGCATTATCCCTCCCGGTAAACATTATCTATATTGTATAACCTTTTTTCGCCCTGATAGTCAAGTATTTTGTCTTTACCCCGTTAGAAATTCTAAATTGGTTTAAAACTAATTATTTCTAACGGGGTTTACAAAAATTAGTTCATAGTATATAATAATTATATGACTTATTTTTCTATATTCGCAGTTTCTTTCACCATCGCTTTAAGCGGCGCTTTAATGCCTGGCCCTTTATTGACTGCGGTCATTTATGAAAGCACCAGGCACGGCTCTAAAACCGGCCCCTTATTCATCCTGGGGCATGCGCTACTGGAAATGTTGATGATCGCTGGTATTATTTTCGGGTTTTCCCAATTTCTCAGCACGCCATTAGCATTGCGGCTGACGGCTATACTTGGTTCTATTATCCTCTTTGGCTTCGGCCTGAGCATGCTCGTCTCCCTGCCGCACTTAACCTTACTGCAAACCGGGATTCCTACCAAACCGTCAAACCTGGTTTGGTTAGGCATTACTATGAGCTTGACAAATCCATATTGGACTATTTGGTGGGTGACTATCGGTCTCGGATTGGTATTAGCTGCCCAGAAACAAGGCTGGCTGGCAGTTATTGTTTTTTTCCTGGGACATATCAGCGCGGACCTGGGATGGTATTCGCTGGTCGCGCTGATGATCCATAAAGGGAAGAGATTTATTTCTGATAAAGTCTATCGCGGTATGGTTCTAGTGTGTGCCCTGGCTTTGATCGCTTTTGCCGCCTGGTTCATACTTTCGACATTTAAAATACTTCCTGTTTAAAACCTTGCTCAGTATACTATTTTTTACAAACCCACTCCTGCCGCTTAATCTCAGCAGGGTAATCTTTAAATCCCGGCACACTAGAATTCGTAAAGCTCTTCTTCCAGGATCTTAAACCCTTCTTGTTGCAGGATCTGCTTAATATTGCCTGGTTCTTTAACTTCTACGCAAAAAACTGCTTGTTTATTGGACTCAATAACAAATCCATAGGCATCAAGTATATTGATCTTGCTATTCTCAAAAGTTAGCATCAGCTTATTAAAACTGCCTGGCTTATCTTCCAGCAGTATGGCCAGAATATCTTTTATAGCCGAGGCAAAACCCTTATCTTTCAAGGCCAGGTCAGCTTTTTCCGGTTTATCCACGATCAATTTCATCAGGCCAAACTCGCCGCGGTCTTGTAAGGTCATGGTCCGTACGTTAATCTCATTATCAGCCAGGATCGCGGCTACAGATTGCAGCCTGCCTAGACGATTCTCCACAAAAATATTAACCTCTTTAGCCATGCTGTTCTCCTTATAGCTTTGGTCTGTTGTCTACTACTCTCTTAGCCTTGCCTTCAAACACCGGCAGGCTTCCAGGCTCATGCAGTTCCACATGCGGGGTAATAATAATAGAAGCCCGCAAATCCTCGCCTATTCTGGTTTTTAGCTTGTCTAATTCATTAATATCGCCGCTGAACATTTTTGAATATATTTCCACTTTGACGATCAGCTTGTCCAAGGCTCCGTCTTTTTCCAGGTAGATCTGGTAATTGGTGCCTACCTGGGGAATGCGCATGACCACTTCCTCTATCTGTGAAGGAAATACATTGACCCCGTTCACGATCAGCATATCATCGCTGCGGCCGGTGATCCTGGACAGGCGCCGGTGGGTACGGCCGCAAGGGCAGGCATTTTTATAAACAAAAGCCAGGTCCCTGGTGCGGTAGCGGAGCAAGGGCGTAGCTTTGCGGATCAGGTTGGTAAAGACTACTTCCCCTTCTTCCTCATCTCCCAGTAACGCGCCGGTTTTAGGATCAATGATCTCGGTGATATACCCGTCTTCCCAGATGTGCATGCCGTTCTTGTATACACACTCAAAAGCAACTCCTGGCCCGTTCATTTCGCTCAGGCCGTACGAATTATAAGCATCAATATTAAATAAGCCTTCAATCTTCTTGCGGGTATTTTCAGAATGCGGTTCAGCCCCGATAAATGCTTTCCTTAAAGCCAGTTCTTCCAGCTTAGTATCGCATTCTTCAAGCTTACTATGGATATGCAGCAAATAGCTGGGAGTGATATGCAATACCGTCGTGCGAAAATCTTTCATCAATTGTATTTGCCTTTTGGTGTTACCTCCGCCGATCGGGATAACCGTCATGCCTACTTTTTCCGCGCCGTAATGCAAACCCAGCCCGCCAGTGAACATACCATAGGACATCATATTCTGGAAAACGTCTTTTTTCCCGGCACCAGTCGCGACAATGCTCCTGGCCAAATTCTCGGTCCAGTTATTGAGGTCTTCCCGGGAATAATAAATTACTGTGGGTATGCCGGTAGTCCCGCTGGAAGTATGTATCCTTACTACTTCTTCCGGCGCTACTGCTAATAATCCCTGGGGATAGTTTTCCCGCAAATCATCTTTAGTGGTATATGGGATCTTTTTAAGATCAGTCAGGCTTTTTATGTCTTCAGGCGATTTTAAGCCAGCTTTTTCCAGGCGTTTCTTGTAAAAATGGGTTTTCAAGGCATAGCCGATGATCTCTTTTAGCCTTTGCAACTGCAATTTTTCCAAGTCTGGCCTGGCCAGGGTTTCAATTTCCTTGTTCCAATAACTTACTTCCATTTCACAGGCCCCCTATATCCTTTGAGCCGATTATTTTTATCTTATTACTGTTTAAGACGCTGATCGCTCTATCCGGATCGTCAAAGCGGAACACCAGTAAGGCCTTATCCGCTGACCGCTCGACGAAACCGTACATATATTCCACGTTGACATTGTTTTCATTCAGGATCTTCAGGATATCAGCCAGGCCGCCCGGCTGGTCGGCTACTTCTACCGCCACAATATCAGTCAGATGAGCGACAAATCCATTCTCTTTAAGCGCCTTGACTGCTTCTGCCGGTTTATCCACGACTATCCGCAAGATACCAAATTCTTCAGTCTCGGCGATATTCAAGGCGCGGATGTTAATTTTCTTCTGGCCGAGCAGGGAACAAACATCAAAAAGGCGGCCTTTCCGGTTTTCCAGGAAAATCGAGATCTGCGTTATTTTCATATAAACCTCCTCATAGAGTTGCGGGTTGCGGGTTTCGAGTTGCGCGTTGCGGGTTTAAATGCTTTTCAACTAATCAAAACTCGCCAACCAGAAACTCGTAACTTTTTATAATGTGCGTTTATCCACTACCCGCTTAGCTTTGCCTTCACTGCGCTGGATAGTTTTTGGTTCAACCAGCTTGACCTTGACCAATACTCCTAATACTGATTCGATCTCATCCCGGATCTTTTCTTCCAGGGCTCGCAATTTCTTCACTTCATCAGAAAAGATCTTTTCATCTACTTCTACCATCACTTCCAGCTCGTCCAGTTCCCCGGTCTTGCGGTCCACGACCAACTGGTAATGAGGTTGGGTGCCCTCAATACCCAGGAGCACATGCTCGATCTGCGAGGGAAACACGTTAATTCCCCGGACAATGATCATATCATCAGTCCGGCCCTGGATCTTGCTGATCCGCGGGGAAGTACGGCCGCAGGCGCATTTTTCATAATTAATGCTGACTATATCCCTGGTCTTATAGCGCAATAACGGGATGCCTTGCTTGGTCAGGGTAGTTATGACCAGTTCTCCCGGCTGTCCTGGCTTGGCTTCCTGGCCGGTCTTAGGATCAATGATCTCTGGGTAAAAAACATCCGAAAAAATATGCAGTCCCTTTTTTTGCAGGCATTCCTGGGCCACACCCGGCCCAATGATCTCTGACAAGCCAAAAACATCAGTGGCATCCAAGTCCCAGGTTGCTTCAATTTCTTTTCTCATCGCCTCGCTCCAAGGCTCAGCGCCAAAAATACCAACCTTCCAACTGCTGGCTTTGGTATTCAGTCCCATTTCCCTGGCTTCCTCTGCCATATAGAGGGAATAGCTGGGCGTGCAGGCTAGTATCCTGGGCTTAAAGTCAGTCATGATCTTCAGCTGGCGTTTGGTCTGTCCGCTGGAGCAGGGAATTACCGTCAACCCCATCTCTTGCGCGCCATAATGGAATCCCAAACCGCCGGTAAACAATCCGTATCCATAAGCTATCTGGATCATGTCCCCCGGTACTCCTCCGGCACAGGCAATCACCCTGGCCATCACTTCTGACCAAAGCTTCAGGTCATCTTTGGTATAGCCGACCACCGTGGGATTCCCGGTGGTTCCGCTGGAAACATGTATTTCTTTTATCTGTTTGACTTCCTGGGAGAATAAGCCGAATGGATAATTGTCGCGCAGGTCTTCTTTGATAGTAAAAGGAATTTTTTTCAGGTCATCGATAGTAACGATATCTGCCGTGCTGATACCTTCTTTACTTAGCTTTTTAGCATACGCCGGACAATTATCGTACACATATTTTACAATGCCGGCCAATCGTTCTGACTGGATATTTTTCAATTCGTTAAGATCCATAGTTTCCATTTTTTCATTCCAGATCATGGCTATTCCTCCCTGCTAAAAATACTTCTTTATTCTCTGCTGTTCTTTTACCGGCGAAAACCAGCGCTAAGGCCTGGAGCCAGCTTTCTTCCTTGATCGGCAAACTCTTTGCTAATGCGCCCAAAAGATAAGTATTGATAAATTTTTTGTCTGGTACGGTTGTCTCAGCTTGCTGCAAATATGGTAAAAGGTCTTTGCCTGAGGGTTTAAGATATTTGACTAACCTGGCCTGTTCGTCAGGATGAAATGATAACAAGAAATCAGCTTCTCCCTTGGGGATCAGCGGGGAATACACCAATGTGCCAAAGCGCAGGTGCGATTCAACGGAGCCGCCGCGCTGGGCCATGCCATGGACTTCTGATTTTTTTACATGGTAACCATCATACAGCGCTGCCCAGCCGCATATCTCAGCCGCTGAAAGCACGCCCTGGCCGCCGGTACCGCAGAATAATATGTTAACAGTTTTTAGATCAGTCATGCTTTTTCTGCTCCCGCTTCAAAAGGATCACACATTTTGCCCTGGTGATAACCACAGACAGGGCGTCTTCTGCTAATCTTTTTCTTAGCAGTGTTTCCAGTTCTTCTGCCTTGTAAGCATTGATGACATCGACATTGTCTGCGCCAGCCGCCCGGCAGATATCTTCCAGGATAAGTTTCCTGTTTTTTTGACCTTTGCTGGTCTCGCCAGTGCCTGGATGAGGCTGGCTGCCAGTCATAGCTGTCGTGCCGTTATCCAGGATAAGGATCACGCCTTTGGTCCCATTATAAGCCAAATTGATCAAACCGGAAATACCTGAATGCACAAAAGTTGAATCACCAATCACGCCAACTACATTTTTGCCCACACCTTTGCGAAATCCTTCAAAAAAGGTAATGCCGCTGCCCATACACAAGCACGTATGCAAGCTGTTTAGCGGCGCTAAGGCTCCCAAGGTGTAGCAGCCAATATCGCCGGTAACAGTAAGATCCAGTTTTTTTAGCACAGAGAAAACTGCCTGGTGCTGGCAACCAGGGCATAATACTGGTTTCCTGGCTGTTGAGGGTTCTTCTATTTTTTCTTTACCTTCAATTATAAGTGGAATAAGTTCAGGTCGTAATTCTCCTACCCGGAAAGACGGATGCTTGGCTTTGGCCGTGATGCCCAGGCGCTGCACTTCTTCTTCGATAAATGGCTCCAATTCTTCTATCACATATAGTTCCTGTACCTGTGAGGCAAATTCCTTTATTTTATCCGCCGGAAATGGGTAGACAAATCCCAGCTTCAGGAAGGACGCACTTGGATACATTTCTTTGGCATAGAGATAGGCAACACTATCGGCAATAATCCCTATCTTGCGATCATTGAGCTCGATCCTGTTTAAAGATGATTTTTCAGCATAGGCTTTTAAACGCACCAGCTTTTGCTCCAGCTCAAGATGCTTTTTATAAGCATTGCCGGGAACCATGACATATTTTGGTATATTTATTTTGAATTCCTTCTGGGGTATTTCTTTTCTAGCGGCAATTTCCATATTTTCTTTAGTGTGGGCTAACCGGGTGGTGATCCTGATCAATACCGGGAGGTCAAATTCTTCGCTGATCTGGAAGGCTTGCTTGGCAAATTCCCTGGCTTCTGACGGGCTGGACGGCTCCAACAAAGGGATTTTAGCAATCCTGGCTAAGAGCCTGTTATCCTGCTCGTTTTGCGAAGAGTGCATGCCTGGGTCATCGGCTGAAACGACTACGAACCCCGCACCTACGCCAGTATACGCTGCAGTCATTAAAGAGTCCATAGCTACATTCAAGCCAACATGCTTAGCAGAAAACATGGAACGCAGCCCGGCGATAGAAGAAGCCAGGGCCACTTCAAAAGCTACTTTTTCATTTACTGACCACTGGGCATCAACTTCCGGGAGCCTGGAAAGATATTCCACTATCTCCGTAGCCGGTGTCCCTGGATAGGAACAGGCTACCTTGAGCCCTTCTTCATAGACTCCCTGCGCCAAAGCTTCATCACCTGATAGAAATACCTGTTTCATCGTGTCCATTTTTTTAGTATACCAAAATAGTGTTATTTTGTATAGAAGAAATATTACCGGGAGAACAGGTTAAATAATCCGAATCCGATGAAAATAATACCAGCTAAGATCTTAATGGCTTTGTGCGGTAATTTTTTATGGAGTATGGTCCCGATAAGGATAGCCAACCCGTCGGCCAGGATCATGCCGATGATCGCGCCGGCCCAGATCATGATCGCGGCACTAGGCATGGCGGAAGTCAGAGATATTGCTGCCAGTTGGGTCTTATCACCCATTTCAGCCAGGAAAAAAGCCAGGGCTACAGTGAGGAATGGCCCGAATTTGCCGATCTTCTTGGCTTCTTCATTTTCCTCTTTTTCCAGTAGTGTCCAGATCCCAAAGCCAATGAAGGATAAGGCTACTAGCCATTTGAGATACTGCATGGGGATGATATTGCCGATAACCGAGCCGATACTGATAGCGAGTAAATACAGAAGTATAGTACTGGTAATAACTGCCAGGAATACTACCTTTGGCTTATACTTAGCGGCAAAAGATAAAACCAGAAGCTGGGTCTTATCCCCCAGCTCAGCTATAAATATCAACAACAATGTCTTCAAAAACGCCGCCAACGTAAACCCCTTTCAGACACCGCGTAGGTGTCCTACTGGTTATCCTGCTTTCATTTTAACCGCTACTGTCAACCGCGCGACCCTTGGGAGTCCGCCAACGTTTTAGTGGAGGATAGGTTGACACCTGGTTCCGCTACTACAAACCACTTCGTTCCACCTCGGAGGTGGAATATTGGTTGTCCTGCTGTTTGTGTAGGCTATTCTTCAAAATAATCCGTGTCAATTTTTGATATCTTATATATCTTTTGAACAGCTGTGCCAATTCCAAGTTCAATCATTAATTTTGCAAGATTGCTTCCATCAATAAGAATTATTTTAGGCTCAATTGTTTGTACGTATTCATATGCACTCTGCGGAAATTGAGATGTTGTAATAAAAATACCTTTACGTGATTTTTTTGATAACAATGCCCCTGCAAAATCCCGTATTTCCTTTACTGGGACAGTACCCTCCCAACGTTTAGCCTGCATATAAATTGTGTCAAGACCCAAGCGATCTTCTTTGATGATTCCATCTATACCACCGTCACCGCTTTTCCCTACGGCCTTCCCAGCATCTTGACGAGAACCTCCATACCCCATGGCAACCACAAGATCAACAACAACTTTTTCAAAAAATTGAGAGGAAGATTCCTTTACTTTTAATAGTACTTCCTTTTCAATGTCACTTTGAATAGCCAAATGAGTATTCTCTAGATTTTCTTCTGGCGTTTTTACTTGATGCCCATTTTCAGTTACGACCTCTTCCTCATTTTCTCTTTGGGTGCGGAATTCACTAAATTCAGGGAATTGCATCAAAAATGATACATCTATTTTCTTAGGCTCTTTTTTAACTACCTCTAACCCTTTTTGAGATATTTTCTGTGTTCCTCTTTTATCTGAATCTACTAAGCCTGCCTTCTTCATATAGGTTCGAGCCCAACCCACCCGATTATCAAATACGGGTTGTTGCCCGCTTGGTAGTAACTCTTTTCTTTCAGAATCACTAAGTTGAAAATAGGCTGCTAAGCTTTCAATAAGCTCACGAGTAGTATAAATCTTGCCATCAGATAAAACCTTTAATAAAGGCAACATTATCGTTTGAAAATCTGGTACTGGCATAAGTACTCCTTTTTAGTATTCGAATTAGAAATCCGGGAAATCCGAGAATGCAATACTCATTTCAATCAGGTAGCTGATAATATTTTTGAGCGAGCTTGTCGATTTTAGTCAAAGCATGCTTGCAGACAACGAGGGCATCTTTTGGTTGCTGGATGCCGAGATTGTCTGAGCCCAAGGGGCGAGTTTCTCGGCACCGAGTTGACGCAAGACCTTTGACGCTAAAAATCGACACTGGAGCGAACAAAAATAACCAGTTCACTGATATGCGGAAAAGCTATTTCCCAATTATCTTATTAAATCCGGCTTCGTCTAATATCTTCACGCCTAATTCTTTGGCTTTATCGTATTTAGAGCCTGGGTCTGTACCAGCTACAACATAATCAGTCTTCTTAGTCACACTAGCCGTCACCCTGCCACCCAGGTCCTTGATCATCCTGGCTGCCTCATCCCTGGTAAATGCTTCAAGCCCGCCGGTCAGGACAAATGTCTTACCAGCCAGGATCTGTTCCTTTTTTTCTTTTTTCTCCTGCTGCAATCTCACACCAGCCTGGTGCAATTTCTCTATTACTACTTTAGTCTCTTCCTGCTTAAAAAATATTTCAATGCTTTCCGCAATAGCCGGGCCGATCTCATGAATATTTTCCAGTTCCTCTTTATGGG
This sequence comes from Elusimicrobia bacterium UBA6262, assembly GCA_002441095.1. GTDB lineage: Bacteria > CAYTYR01 > UBA6262 > UBA6262 > UBA6262 > UBA6262. The sequence continues at coordinate 13,555 of DJVG01000009.1, read as the reverse complement.
CTTTAGACAGTTCATCCAGGGATGAATAGTGCTCAGCTAATACTTCGGCTATGTGTTCCCCTACATGACGGATGCCCAGGGCATAAATGATCTGGCTGAATTCCCTGTTCTTGCTCTCGTTAATGGCTTTGATAAGATTGGAGGCTGACTTTTCCCCCATTCTTTCCAGACCTAAGAGGTCTTCTTTTTTAATGAAATATATATCCGCAGGATCGCTGATCAGCTTTTTATCTACTAATATCTCTACCCATGCTTCTCCCAGTCCTTCTATATCCATGGCGGTCCTGGAAGCAAAATGGATAATTCGTTCTTTAACTTGCGCCGGACAGGCAATACCAGTGCATCTGGCGACAGCCTCATCCATGGGGCGGTAAACATCACTACCACAGACCGGACATTTTTTAGGCATGACAAATGCTTTTTCCTGGCCATTCCTCTTTTCAGTCAGTACCCTGACCACTTCAGGAATTACTTCCCCGGCCCGTTGTATCACCACAGTATCACTGATACGCACATCTTTGCGCCTGATCTCATCTTCATTATGCAAAGTGGCATGGCTGACCATAACTCCGCTGACCTCTACTGGTTCCATGATCGCTACCGGCGTAAGAGCACCTGTCCTGCCCACACCTACTTCTATGTCTTTAATCACTGTGACAGCTTGTTCAGCGGCAAATTTATAAGCTATGGCCCAACGCGGGCTGCGGCTCACTTGTCCAAGAACCCCCTGCTGGGCGATAGAATTAACTTTTACCACGATCCCATCAGCATCGTAAGGCAGACTGCGCTTCTTTTCTTCCCAAGCCTGGCAGAAACTAATGGCTTCAGTTATATTATTACATAATTTATTTACAGAGTTTATCTTTAGTCCCAGTTTCTTCAGGTATTCCAAGGTTTCCCAATGACTGGCAAGTTTTAAGCCTTGCACCTGGCCGGTACCATAGACGAATATATCCATTTTGCGCTGCGCAGTAATTGAGGGATCAAGCTGGCGTACACTGCCAGCAGCAGCGTTGCGGGGATTGGCAAACAAAGCTTCCCCATTCTTTTCCCGTTCTTTATTAATACGCTTGAATTCTTGTCGTTCGAGATAGATCTCGCCGCGGATCTCGATCAAACTGGGTTTTTTTATTGCAGCTGAGCTTTGCAGTTTCAGGGGAATAGCTTTTATAGTCTTGATATTATTAGTGATCTCCTCACCTTCGAGCCCATCGCCACGGGTAGCTGCCCTGGCCAGGATACCGTTTTCATAGGAAATATTCACTGCCAGGCCGTCAATCTTAAGTTCAGCGACATAAGCCAGGTCTTTTGTCTCTGGCCAATCCAGGAGCTTTTTTACCCGTTTATCAAAGGCCAGGAGGTCTTCATCATTAAAGGCATTGGCCAGGCTGAGCATGGGAGTCAAATGTTTTACCGTGGATAACTCTTTGGCAGGTTTGGCGCCAACCCTTTGGGTTGGTGAATCAGGGGCTTTTAAATGCGGGTGCTGTTCTTCCAGGGTAATGAGCCGCTGCATTAACTGGTCATATTCAGCGTCGCTCAGGACCGGATTATTTTCAATATAATATTTGTGGTTATGGAATTCTATATCTTGCCGGAGTTTCTCGATCTCTTTTTTTATCTGCTGGAGGTTAGCCATTTTATATCCCAAGGTCTCTGATGAAGTCATATTACCTAGCGAGAATTTAATACTTTTGAGCGAAACCAGGAAGAGGCGACGAAGCCTATCTACGACAGTGATAGGAAAGGAGACTCTGACACAGTTGTAGCCAAAAGGATTAATTCACAGCGGTAATATGAATTCTTTAGAGACCTTCTCTGACCTCTTTGACTTTATCCAGAATGCCGTTGACGAAGCCACCGCTTTCACTGGTCGAATATTTCTTCGCCAGTTCCACGGCTTCATTAATAACCACATTCACCGGCGTATCCTTATAGAAAACAAGTTCATAAATAGCTACCCGCAGGATATTCCGGTCAACACTGGCCATCCTTTTCAGGTTCCAATTTTTGGTATATTGGGTGATCAATTCATCTATTTTGGCCAGGTTTTCCATAGTCCCGGTGGAGAGCATGTTGGCAAAAGCCACGACCTCGTGCTCATCAGGATTATTTTCCCAGTACAAATTCAATGAATCCTTGATGTCTGATTTGCTGACATCAATACTGTATATCATTTGCAAAGCAATTTCCCTGGCTTTTCTGCGAGAACCCATTTTTTCTCCTGAAATCAGTTGCCAGTTCCCTGTTGCGAGTTGCGAGTTAATAAATTAACAAAAACAAAACTCGTAACCCGAAACCAGAAACTCGAAACTCTATTTTAATTGTTTAAAAAGATTGGCCATTTCAATGGCTGAATTGGCTGCATCCGCGCCTTTGTTACCGGCTTTAGTACCAGCACGCTCTATCGCTTGTTCCAGGGTATCAGTAGTGATGACCCCGTATATCGTCGGTACACCTGATTTCATGCCAGTCTGCGCAATGCCTTTTGTGACTTCAGCTGCAATGTAATCGAAATGCGGCGTGTCACCGCGGATCACTGCTCCCAGGCAGATCACGGCGTCATACTTGCCGCTTTCAGCCATTTTTACCGCGGCGTAAGGTATCTCGAAAGCTCCCGGCACCCAGGCCACATCTATGTTCTCTTCATCGGCATCATGCCTGCTTAGAGTATCCAGCGCTCCGGCTAACAGCTTCTGGCTGATAAACTCATTAAACCTGGAAACGATGATCCCGAATTTTAATCCTTTAGCTATCAATTTGCCATTATAGGTCTTTCCCATATTCCCCTCCTGTGAAATAGTTGCGAGTTCTAGGTTGCGAGTTGCGAGTTTGCCAGTTACGCGTTACGAGTTTCGTACCTTACTTTATATTAATTATTCCAAAACCCGCAACTCGTTAACCCGTAACTCGTAACTTCTTTATACTAACTTCAACAGATGTCCCATTTTCCGGCGTTTCGTTTTCAGGTATTTAACATTACATTTACCTGGTTTTATTTCCAAGGGTACCCGTTTTGTTACTTTCAGGCCATAACCTTCCAACCCTACAATTTTACGCGGATTATTGGTCAGCAACGCGATCGAGGTTAATCCCAGATCAGCCAGGATCTGCGCCCCGATACCGTAATCCCGCAAGTCAGGCTTAAAACCCAGAGCAACATTAGCCTGGACCGTATCCAATCCCTGGTCCTGCAGCTCATAGGCCCGCAATTTGTTTATTAATCCTATGCCTCTCCCTTCCTGACTCATGTATAATAGCACACCCCGGCCATGCTTGGCAATCATTTCCATAGCCCGGTGCAGCTGGTCGCCGCAGTCACAGCGGCAGGAATGAAATACATCCCCGGTTAAACAGGATGAATGCACCCGCACGAGCACATTTTTCTGGCTGGCTACATTGCCCGCGACCAGGGCTAAATGGTAATCATGGTCAGGTAAAGTCTCGTAAACAAAAGCCTTAAAATTGCCATATTTAGTCGGCAGTTTCGTAGATACTACGCAGTGGATCAGCTTTTCAGTCATTCTCCGGTACTTGATCAGATCAGCAATAGTTATGATCTTTAAGTGATGTTTCTGGCAGAACTTAAATAATTCCGGTACCCTGGCCATAGTGCCGTCTTCATGCATGATTTCGCAAATTATGCCGGCTGGGAACAATCCTGCCAGCCTGGCCAGGTCTACGGCTGCCTCGGTATGCCCTGCCCTGACTAATACACCTCCTTCTTTATATCTTAGGGGAAACACATGCCCTGGTTTGACCAGGTCTTCAGGCCTGGTTTGCCTGTTTAAAGCCGCTTTAATTGTGTTCGCCCGGTCATGAGCCGAGATTCCGGTGGTTACTCCTTTTTTAGCGTCTATAGAAATAGTGAATGCGGTTTTCAGGCTGTCGCCTGGTTCAGCGACCATTGGTTCAATCTTTAATTCATCCAAACGCTGGCCTACGACAGGCAGGCAGATCAGGCCGCGGCCATGGGTCGCCATGAAATTAATCGCTTGCGGCGTGACTTTCTCCGCTGCCATGATCAGGTCTCCCTCATTTTCCCGGTCAGCATCATCAACCACAACCACTAATCTTCCTTTTTTAATATCAGCTATGGCTTCCTTAATAGTGTTGAATTTCATTTAGAATCCCTTATTCTTCAGGTATTTTATCGTAATATAACTCTGGTTACGGAACTTTTCTTCCAGTATATTGATCGTACTCTTGACGATCTGGTCATATTCAATATTCACCTTATCACCTGGTTTTTTAAAACCTAGCGTAGTTCCTTTTAATGTCAGCGGGATCAGGGAAACGGATAATCCCTGGGGTAATTTATCCAGGATAGTTAAACTGATGCCATCAATGGCAATGGACCCTTTGGGATTGATATAAGACAGGTTCTTCTTGCTGACTTTGATCTCAAAAATTACAGCACCGGGCGATTTACGGATCCTGCCGATAGAACCGGTTTCGTCAATATGGCCGTTGATAAAATGGCCCCCGACTGCATCCCCAATTTTTAAAGCTCTTTCCATATTCACCATGGCAGAAGCTCTTAACTTGCCTAAGTTTGTGGTTTTTAAGGTTGAAGCCATGATATCAAAATAAGCAATCTTATTGCTCTCGTCATACCTTTTCAGGCTGAGGCAAGTGCCATTAACAGCAATGCTCTCCCCTATGCCGGCATTTTCAAGCTGGCATTGTACGCCCAAAAGCCGCGGCGTTTTACTGGTCACTTTCCCCAATTGCTGGATTATTCCGGTAAACATGTGTGCTCCTTATGCGAATTAAATACGTCTATCAGTATATCAGGATATCAGGAGATGGTGATCAGATTACCAGGGAATCAGGTAAGTACCTGATATTCTGATTTCCTGATATCCACTTCCTGGTTTCCTGATTACCTGATACCCGTCACTAAAAGCTGCCCTCAATAATTACATTATCTCCTATTTGACGTATCTTCATATCTTCTAAACGAGGGGCATTTTTTATACTGTCAATACCACTGCCGGAAACCGGCGTCACTGCTTGTTTCCCGCCAATAATGATCGGGGCGATCACTGCTATCGCCTGGTCAGCCAGTCCTTGTTCAATAAAAGAAGCATGCACCATCCCGCCGCCTTCCACCAATATCCTGGCGATTCCCCGGTTAACCAAAATATTCAATAAGTCTGGCAATTTATTTATTTGTATTACTTCAACCCCCTGCTTCATGAGTCGTACGGCGCGGGCCCTGGAGGCATCTTTGCCGCAAACAACAGTGCTTTTGGCCTTATGGTCCAATACATTAGCTTTAAGGGGAATGCGTAAATTATGATCAAGAATGATTCTCACCGGATTACTGGCCCCGGGTATACCCCGGACAGTCAAGCTTGGATCGTCTTTTAAAACAGTATTGATGCCTACAATAATTGCTCCTGCTTCAGCCCTTAAATGGTGCGTATATTTCCTGGCCTGGACACTGGAAATCCATTTTGCCTGGCCTGTTTTAGTAGCGATCTTGCCATCGAGGCTCATAGCCCATTTCAGCGTAATATACGGCCTTTTCGTCCTGATATAATGAAGATAATCATGGTTCAGGGAGACGGCTTTTTCCTGAACTATGCCGGTAAAGACCGGGATGTGATGCTGCCGTAATTTCCTGATCCCTTTGCCTGCTACCAGGGGATGAGGATCCGGCATGGCTACATATACTTTCTTGATGCCAGCCTTAATAATAGCCTCTGTACAAGGCGGGGTTTTGCCCTGGTGAGCACATGGTTCAAGAGTGACATAAAGGTCTGACCCGGAAACCGGCTGAACAGCATTATTAAGAGCTTCAATCTCAGCGTGATTGCCGCCAAAATAGCGGTGAAATCCCTGTCCGATCACCTTGCCGTTTTTAACCAGCACTGCCCCGACCAGGGGATTCGGAAATACTTTCCCTCTTCCCTTAGCTGCCAGTTGCAAAGCCATTTTCATAAACTTTTCATGTTTGGTCATTATCTTGCCCCATAAAATAAGACACCCTGAAGAATAATACTCTTCAGGGAATATTTTGCAACTATACTTATTATGCTTCTTTCATCCGGACTTTCAGAGGTTTTATAACACCTCCCACCGTCGGCTCCTGATTTTCACAGGATCAGTTCCTCTATTAAGAAGGACTCGTGGGCTTGCCCGCCGACGCTTACTTGCGGGCTTTACCACCGGTTAAGGAATTTCACCTTACCCTGAATTATCTATACTATATCATAATTTTCCGGAAAAGTCAATACTTTATTGCTTACTTGTATAAATTAATATATATTATCCTGCCAATAACCGCCAGGAAAATAATGATTAAAAGCACATATAGGGTCCAGATCGGTATCCCCGCTTCCGGGATCATGGTCATTTTGACAGATTTGGCCTTTCGCGCAGACATCGAAACAGCTTCTTCCAGCTCATTTTTTATTATATTTACATCATGGTAGCGGTCGTTAGGAGTTGGCGACATAGCCTTTAAAATGATCCGTTCAATAGCCGGGGAAATAGAAGGATTAAGCACACTTGGGCTGATGAAATTCTGGGTGATCTGCGCTCCGATCACTTCTTCGGTGGAACCGTTAAAAGGCAATTTACCGGTAAACATATGGTACATCAGCACGCCTAGTGAATAGATATCACTGCGATAATCATTCAGGGCATGATCCCTGATCTTTTCCGGCGCCATATAGGCCAGTGTCCCGCCGATACTCACCAGGCTGGCCCAAATCTCTGCTTCCATTCCTTGGCAAAAAGATATGCCAAAATCGGTTAACTTTAATTGTTTTTGCATATCTATAACAATATTAGAGGGCTTAATATCATGATGTACCACATTTTTCTGCCTTAGATAGTCTAGCGCATTGCACATTTGGATAGTGTAATTAGTAGCATCTTCTATGGACAAGCGCCGGTTCTTGTTGATCAGGTATTCCAGGGATGGGCCATCGACATATTCCATGATCACATAAGGAAAACTTTTTTCGTGTTCTGGTTTATAAGCCTTGACGATGTTAGGATGGTCCAGGAAGAACTGGATCTTTTCTGCCTGTTGGAAACGTTGCTGGCTGGATATGCCCTGTTCAAATCCCGGCAAGGCAAATTTGATAGCCACTATCTCTTTGGTATCTACTTTTTCCGCCTTAACAACCGCACCCATAGCGCCTTTGGCAATGTTCCTCTTGATCTCATACCTATTATCCAGAATTTGTCCCGGTTTAATGTTTTGCATAGTAGTATTGCTATACTCCTTCGGCTAATCGGTCAATTAGTGCTTTGGGCAACTGTTGCTCAACCATTTTAGCTTGCACCGCTGCCACATCATAGGCTTTACGTTTTAGCGTAAAAGCTAAAGTCTCTGTATCAAATAATCCATAACAGGCCCTGGCGTCACGGTCACGCGGCTGGCCTATGGAACCGGGATTGATTACATGAATCGTCTCTGGCGTCAAATTTAAGATTTCCTGCTCCTTGATCAGGCGCATATCCGGAGTCCCACCATCTTTCTGTTTGCTAAAATACAGCGGCTGATGGCTATGCCCGATAAAACAAATGTCAGCTTTCAGAGCTGGAATATTCTTTTCAAATATATCAACGTTTACCAGGTATTCATCCAAAGGATCCCGGGGGCTGCCATGTACCAGCATATACCGGTCTTTATTGACAATATATTCCAATGAGCCAAGATATTCCTTATATTCAGGTTTAAGAACAGACCGGGTCCAGAGTATCGCTTGCCTGGCTTCGGCATTAAATAAGGAAATATCTTCCAGTTCTATTGCTGCCCAATCGTGATTACCTACGATTATAACAGCGTTTGGCAGTTTTTGCAACACTTCAATGCATTCATTCGGATATGGCCCATATCCCACCAAATCACCCAATACCAGATAACCTTCAACTTGTTCAGCTGCCAAATCCTGTAATACTTCATTCAGCGCTGGCAGGTTGCTATGAATATCCGCTATTAATCCTAGTTTCATTGTACCTTATCCTGCCATTTTTGCTGGTATACCTTCCACAGGAAAACCGGCAGAAGGATAATGCGCTTTATACGCCAGGGTTCTACTATTGTCCGCCAAAGCCATTCCAGGCCAGCCTGCTGCATTGCTGCCGGCGCTCTTTTGATACGGCCGCTGATCACATCAAAACTGCCGCCAATGCCGATCGCCACAGGCACTGCCAGGACGTCTAAGTGCTCGGCTATCCACATTTCCTGTCGCGGTACATTCAAACCGACAAAAAGCATATCTGGTTTCAATTTTTTTATTTCTGCGATTACCTGCGCTTCTTCCCGGGCATCAAAATAGCCATGGTGAGTGCCGGCGATCTTCAAACCAGGAAACTGCCTGCGGACCTGTCCCGCAGCCTCTGCAGCTATACCAGGCCTAGCTCCCAGCAAATATATGGAAAACCCCTCTTTTTGGCAAAGAGCGAAAAGCTGATACATCAGATCAATACCGGTAACCCTTTCCAGTAAAGGCTGTCCCAGTATTTTACCCGCCAGGAGCAGGCCTATACTGTCTGGAACTACCAGGGCAGATCTGGCAAAAACTTCCTTTAAGCGCTGGTTGTCAATAGCCGCATGTAACATTAAAGAATTAGCAGTGATGACTTGATGCGGCGACCGGTACTGGATGAATCCCTTGATCTGGGCTATCGTTTCAGCCATCCTGACGTTGTCGATCTGAAAGCCGAGAATATTTGCCTGGTTATTTTTCATCAGTTCTCTCTTGCTTATACCGTTACAGCGCTTCTGAATTTAACTGATACCAGTTTGGAAATCCCGAATTCTTCCATAGTCACGCCATATAGAACGTCAGCCATTTCCATGCTCTTTTTATTATGGGTGATAATAATAAACTGGGTTTTTTCAGAGAATTCCTTGAGCATGCGGATAAAACGGTTCAAATTCGAATCATCCAGCGGGGCATCAATTTCGTCCAGCACGCAGTACGGACTGGGCTTGACCATGAAAATGGCAAACAAGATGGCAATGGCAGTCAGGGCTTTCTCTCCGCCTGAAAGCAAAGTTATATTAGTCAGCTTTTTACCCGGCGGCTGGACATTGATATCGACCCCTGTTTCCAAAAGGTCTTCCGGATTGGTCAGGATCATTTCCGCTTCTCCTCCTTCAAATAATTGCTTGAACAAGGAGGAGAAATTCTGCTGGACTTGTTTAAAGGTAGTCTCAAAATATTCCCGCGAGGTTTGATTGATCTTATTGATCACTTTATGTATATCTTCCTGGGCCTGGACCATATCCTGCTGCTGTTTTAAAAGAAAATTATACCGCTCCTGCAGCTGTTCATACTCATCGATAGCTACCAGGTTGACCGGACCCAGGGAATCAATTTTCTTACGGGTTTTAATGATCTCTTCTTCATCCGGTGCCGGCAGGTCCTCAGGTACAATAATGTTTTCCCTGGCGATATTGTACTTTTCCGCCAGGGATTTGCTGATCTGTTCACGCTGTGAATCAATCTGAACCCGCTTGATTTCCTGTTCGTGCTGCTTGTGCTGCAGGCTTTCTGTCTCCTGCTTCCAGGTGTCAATCTTCGCTTCCTGCGCCCGCAGGCCTACGATCATATCCTGTTTCTGCAGCCGCATATTTTCCAGCACCTGATCAGCTTCTTTCTTCTCCAAGAGCATTTTTGTAATACTCTCTTCTACCTCAGACTTAATTTGGTCCAGCTCGCTTATTTGTTTCTCAATGGCAGCGTGTTCAGCTTTTGTTTTCTCAATTTCAATTTTCAGGTCTTTTTCATTTTCACTGAAGCGCCCCATCAGCACTTGCAGGTTTTCGCTCTTCTCCTTGCTGGCTGCCAGGTCAACTTTTAAGGTAGTTAATTCACTCTGCAGCTTTGCCGTTTGCTGGTTCAGGACCAATAATCCCTGCTCGCGGTCAGCCAATCTGATCTTGGCCTGTTTTTCTTCCTCTTCACTGAGCTGGTATTCCCGGTTCACTTTTGCCATTAATTCATGATGCTCCGCCAGATGCTTAGCCAGGTCATTTTCTTCTGTTTGTAAAAGCGACAGTTCCTGCTGTAATTCTTTCAGCCGCTTGTTGGCCTGCTCATTATCTTTCTGCAAAGCTCCCAGCGCCAGTAATTTATCTTGTATATCCCCAGCCAGCGTTTTTAAGCGGGCTTCAGTTCCAGACAAAGTACCTGCGCAATGTCCTTTTTCCCCAGCCAGCTCCTGTACCGCAGCTTCCAGCTGGGATTTCTCTTCCTGCAAATGCTTGATCCTGATCTCCCGCTCCAGCAGGCCGCTTGAATTCTTGCCACCTACGCTGATGATCGCTGGATGGGTAAGAAGCTCACCCTTTACAGTGATCACATTCAGCGAGTTATATCTCCTCATTAAATTCCTGGCTGCTTCCAGGTCTTGTACTATATAGGTATTCCCCAGGAGGTAGCCTATCAAAGCAGAATAGCGTTCTGCGGCTTTTACCAGGTCACTGGCCCGTGCTACTACGCCTTCCTGCCCGGGTACAGGCTGTGGGCCTGAACGCCCGTATAAAGCCTGGAAATTTTCGAGCGCTACGGCCGTTATCCGGTTTGATTCACCGGTCCTGGTGGCGGCTATTACCTCAGTTACAGCCTGGTTATTTTCACACAAGACATATTGCAGTTTCTCGGCCAGGGCCATTTCTATTAAAGGCGCGTATTCTTCATTGGTGATCTGGATGATCTCGGGTATTGATCCAAGCACGCCGGCAGGGCGCTGCGCCAGGATCTGTTTTACCCCGTCCTCATATCCGGCAAAACTTTCTTTTAGTTCGATCAGGGAAGCCAGTAAAGAGTTTTTCAGGTTAAATTCATTCCTGGCCTCTTCATATTTTTTATCCAGTGCGGCTAAACCTTCCTGCTGTGTCTGTTTAGTTGATTCCAGGGTTTTATTTTCTTCGACCAGCTGGTTATAGGCATTGGTATGCTCCTGGCATTTAGCGGTTAAATCCTGCGTGGCCTGGTTAAGTTCGTTTACCTGCAGGTTAATGGCTGTGATCTGCTGGTTGAGCTTATCCTTCAGGCCCTGGGCATTTTTTTGCTCGCTGTTAATGCTGGTAAGCGTATTCCTGATCTGGGCTACTTTATTTAACAGGTCAATATATCCGGCTTTTTCATCTTCCAGGGCTTTAATTTGGTCGTTCAGGGACTGGCGATTACTGTTATAGCGGGAGTCCTGTGCCTGGAAAGAACTTTCCATTTCCTGCAATTTTATGGCCAGGTCTTCTTTTTCTTTGCCGATTTTTTTCTGTTCATTGGCCAGATTATTATATTTTTCTTCCAGCTCCCATTTTTCCTGGGAAAGATCCACTAACCGTTGCCCTAATTCCTTTTTTCTTTCCTGGGAGCCATAGACCTTGTCTTCCAGGCGGGCGATCTGGGAATCAATACCAAATGCCTTTTGCTGGGCAGTGACGATCTGCTCATCCAGCGTGGTTAAAGCCAGCTTTATCTCTGCGACTTTGCTTTCACAGGCAGCTATTTCTGTGTTGATCTTCTCGGCCCCCTGGGTAAATTGCAGTTCCAGGGTTTCCAAACCGGCAGCATCCTGCTTTAAGATCTGCCAGGAATGATAAAGGCTGTTCAATTCCAGGGTTTTAAGTTCCTCCTGGTACTTTTGGAATTGCCTGGCTTTGCGGGCCTGGTAATCCAGTGAACTGATGCGCGATTTTACCTCGCTGACAACATCGCCGAGACGCAGTAAGTTCTGGGTCGTTTGTTCCATTTTATGCAGAGCTTCATTCTTGCGCACTTTATATTTCATTACCCCGGCTGCTTCTTCAAACAGGAAACGCCGGTCCTCAGGCTTGGAATTAAGGATCATCTCGATCTGCTTGTTTTCCAGGGATGAATACGCTTCTGTCCCTACTCCTGTATCCATAAATAACTCAATGATATCCTTATGACGGCAGGGGACCTTATTTAACAAGTACTCGCTTTCACCGCTGCGGAACAGGCGGCGCGTGACTGTGATCTCGCTGTAGTCAACCGGCAGGGCATTTTGGGAATTATCCATGGTCAGTGAAACTTCAGCCATACCCATAGGCTGCCTGGTCCGCGAGCCATTGAAGATCACATCTTCCATTTTCCCGCCGCGCAGCTGCTTGGCGCTTTGCTCCCCGAGAACCCAGCGGATGGCATCGGAAATATTGGTCTTGCCGCAGCCGTTAGGGCCGACTACCGCAGTTACACCAGGTTCAAGCATTAATTCAGTCTTTTCGGCAAAACTTTTAAAGCCAAACAATTCCATCTTTTTAAAATACATTAATAGTCCCCTCCGAGAACTTTTTTAAATTGCTTGGTCAATGCCGGTAATACTTGCAGTACATCTCCTTCTATGCCAAAGGTAGCAACCTTGAAAATCGGCGCCTGGGGATCTTTATTAATAGCAATGATCACATCCGAAGACTGCATTCCCACCAAATGCTGGATGGCCCCGCTGATACCGCAGGCGATATACAATTTAGGACATACCGTGCGTCCAGTCTGGCCTACCTGGTGGGAATACGGCATCCAGCCCGCGTCCACTGCTGCCCGGCTGGAGCCAACCGCTCCTCCCAATACCTGGGCTAATTCTTCCACCAGCTTGAAATTCTCCGGAGCACCCAGGCCCCGGCCGCCGGAAACTATGATATCAGCTTCAGCGATATTAATGGTCTTGGCCACTTCTTCTACTATATTCAGGACCTTGGTTTTTATGGTAATAGCTTTAAAATCAAAGATCTTTTGGATGATCTCACCTTGATGACTGGCATCACGCGCCGCTTTTTTCATGACTTTATGGCGCACCGTCGCTATTTGCGGCCGGTAATTAGGGCAAATGATCGTCGCCATGATGTTACCGCCAAAGGCTGGACGGGTTTGCATCAGGTTCCTGTTAAGCGGGTCAACTTCCAGGCCGGTACAGTCTGCAGTCAAGCCGGTCCGGATGCGAAAAGCTATTTTAGGGGCCAGCGACCGCCCGATAGACGTAGCGCCGATCAGGATGATCTCTGGTTTTTCTTCTGCCACCAGCTTGATAAAGACTTCTCCATAGGAATCATCCTGGAAGTTATTCAGGACCGGATCGTCGTAAACATATACTTTATCTGCGCCATGGGCAATAAGTTCCTTGGCCTGTTCTGTCACTTTATCACCGATCAGCACAGCGCTTAAGGGAACTTGCAGCTTATCAGCCAGCTTGCGGCCTTCACCCAGTAATTCATAGGCAACGCCTTCCACTTTACCTTTTCTTTGTTCAGCAAAAACCCAGATGCCACGGTAGGCAGAATAATCCTGGGTAGCTTTTTGCTCTTTTTCAATCACAATGGCCTTAAACTTGCAGGACGGCACACAGGCACCGCATAAATTGCAGCCATCGCCGATAATGGCCAACTTATTATCAACAGTAATAATACCGAACGGGCAGCTTTTAATGCAAAGTTTACAGCCGATACACTTATCTTTAATTACCCTGATGGACATTTATATCTCCCATGAATGCAGTTATAAGTTTTAAGTGAAAAGTTATAAGTTAAGGATTTGTTTGTACAATTGTAAAGATGTGTTGA
>DJVG01000022.1 GCA_002441095.1 Elusimicrobia bacterium UBA6262 | reverse complement strand
CTATACGCTACACGCTATACGCTATTTTTATAATTTCGGGTCAATGACTTCTCTTAGGCCCTCTCCTACCAGATTGTATGAGAGGATCGTGATCAATATAGCCAGTCCGGGGAATAAGGTCAGCCACCAGGCAGATTCAATATAATCCTTGCCTGAAGTCAGGATATTGCCCCAGCTGGGCATCGGCGGTTGAACGCCTAAACCGAGAAAACTCAATCCTGATTCTACCAGTATCGCGTCAGCTATGCCCAGTGTGGCGGCGACCAGCACAGGTCCCAAGGCATTAGGCAGGATGTGTTTAAAAATTATCCTCAGGTCCGAAGCCCCGATAGCCCTGGCAGAATAAACATATTCCCTTTCTTTGACTGATAATATCTCTCCCCTGACCAGGCGGGCGATCCCCGGCCAGCTGGTGATGCCGATGATGATCATGACATTATAGATATTAGGTCCCAGGACAGCGATGATCATCAGGATCAGGAAAAAAGAAGGGAAACAGAACATGATATCGACAAAACGCATGATCAGGGAATCGATCCAGCGGCCGTAAAATCCCGCTATAGCGCCGAAAAATACACCAATAATGACGGAGATGCCCACGGCAATAAAGCCCACAGAAAGGGAGATCCTGGCGCCGTAGATAATACGTGAGAGAACATCCCGTCCCAACTCGTCCGTGCCCAACAGGTGTTTTGCCGACGGTTTTTGCAGCCGCTCAATAATATTCTGGCTGGTCGGCTCATACGGGACGATTTTAGGCGCAAAAATAGCTATAGCGACCAGGATAGTGATGATCATCAGTCCTGATAAAGCTAATTTGTTGTGCTTAAGCTTCTGCCACATCTTAACCTCGAAGAAGCAGGTTGTAGGTCTTGGTAGTAAGTATGGAAGTAAGAAGTAGGTTTTAAGGCTTCAAGCCCAACTTCCTGAGACTTTAGACTATACCTACTTCTAAACCCAACACCCTACTTCTATTTTCAATTTAATTCCTTGATGACCATATCTAACTGCTTTTTGTTTGGTCCCAGTGATGATTTAGACGGGTAACCGACTGGGATAACAGCCATGAACTCACCTTTGGGCTCTTCCAGCAAGGTCAGGACTTCATCCTTGATCACAAAGAGTATGCCCAGCCAGACTGCGCCTAATCCCAGCGAGGTGACTGCCAGCAACAGGTTTTCTACTGCTGCCGCTGAACTCTGGATCTCCATGGTGCGGAAAAAATCATACGCTTGCTCCCGGTCTATTTGAAATAGCTTTGTGCCGTGTTCGATCAATTCGCCGGTATTAGCGATAGCGATCACAACTGGCGCGCAAGCAATGGACCGGGATGCCAGCCTTAATAATACTGAGGTTGCCTTGGGAAAAGCTGCTGCTTTTTGGGAGACCAGGTCAACTAATTGTTCTTTCTTTTTGCCTTTGATGACGATAAACTTCCAGGATTGCTGGTTATGGGCCGAGGGAGCTTTATTGGCGGCGTTAAGAATGGTCTTAATATCCTCTTCTTTCACTGGCTGGTCGGTAAAAGAACGGATACTACGCCGGTAATTAATTGTTTTAATCACTTCATTTGGCATGATTGCTCCCTTTTTATCACTAAGCTTTTAAGCGCCTGCCGGTTTCCTTTTTTTAATTTATCTGCTCTATAGCCCAGACTTAAAACAGCCATTAGTTCCAACTTCGCTGGCAGCTGTAAATACTGGGATACCTTTTTCTTCTGGCTTAATATTTCTCCCAGCCAGCAAGTGCCAAGTCCCAGGCTATGGGCAGACAATAGTATATTCTGGATACAGGCGCCGATAGCCATCAGGTCTTTGTCCCGGTTATAGGTGACCTGGTTATCAAGGAATACCAGGATAATAATATTAGCACCCTCAATTATGTGGCTATACTTGGTAAACTTAGCCAGTTTGTTTTTAATAGTTTCATTTTTGATCACTAAGAAGCGCCAGGGTTGGTTGTTTAATCCTGACGGGGCCCAACGCCCGGCTTCCAGGATCTTTTTAATTAGCGAATCACTGACTGGCCGATTTTTATATTTCCTGCTCGACCGCCTGGTTTTAATTATTGGTAAAATATTCATATAGGCACTAATCTGTGTAATCTCGCTTTCTAATCCATGCCTGCCGGCAGGCAGGTGTGCAATCGTATTTATCTTATTTTTTAGCGTATTTTCCCATAAGCAGTCCCTGGGCCAGGAGGTGTCCTCCCATGGCTTTGAGAAGCTGCTGCTTGGAAGCTCCTGGATTAAGATGCAGTTCCGTATCCAGTGCATATATCTTGAATATGTAGCGGTGCGTCCCGCTGGGGGGTGCCGGACCGTCATAACCAATATTGCCGAAGTCATTCTTCCCGTGTATTGACTTAGTGTCCAGTATCTCTTGCCTGGCTATTTTCTCAGGCAAACCTTTTTCCGTAGCTGGAATGTTATAAATGACCCAATGTACCCAGATACTTGGTGCGTCAGGGTCATCACAGATGATGGCCAGGGTTTTGGCTTTTTCAGGGATGTTGAACCAATTTAGTGCCGGTGAAATATTTTCACTTTGATAAGCGTGTTTATCAGGCATCATTTCACCGTCACGAAAAGACGGACTATGGAGTTTTATTTCCATTTTCTTCTCCTTTCCTTGCGCTAAAGCAAACAACATCGCCAGAATCAGAGATGACACTATGATGATTTTAGAAAGTTTTATATTCATTATCCCTTCTTCCTACTTATACCGTATCCTGGGGTCAGCATAGGCATACAGGATATCTGCTACAAGATTGCCCAGCAGGGTCAGGATAGCGCTTAATACGCCCACACCCATAATGACCGGGTAATCCCGGCTCATCACTGCCTCCCAACCCAGACGACCCATGCCTGGCCAGGAAAAAATTGTTTCGAATATCACGCCGCCGCCGATCAATCCCGGCAAGGACAATCCCAGCAAGGTGATAATAGGCAATAAAGCGTTTCGTAAAGCATGTTTATAGATCACTTTGTATTCTGGCAGGCCTTTGGCGCGCGCAGTGCGGATATAATCCTGATTCAGTACTTCCAGCATTTGCGAACGGCTGTAGCGGGTAATGGAAGCAAAGCCGCCAAAAGCAGAGACAAATACCGGCAGGATCAAGTGCCAAAGCAGGTCCAAAGCTTTTTTTCCAGCCGACAAATATTCATAGTTTGCCGAGTACATACCCCCCAGCGGCAGGATGCGCCAATATACCCCGAACAACATCATCAATAATAATGCCAGCCAGAAGGTCGGCATGGCATAGGCAATAAATGAAGCTACGGTCACTGTCTTATCAAAAGGCGTATCTCTCTTAGCTGCCGACACTACTCCTAAAGGGATAGCTACAACGAAGATCACCAATAAAGCTAAAGTATTCAATAGGATCGTTGCCGGCAGGCGTTCCATGATCTTTTTCATAACCGGACGGTTATCGTTAAAAGAAGTGCCGAAATCAAGCTTAATAAGCCGGGTGAGCCAGTGCCAGTACTGGACTGGTAATGGTTTGTCCAGGCCATACAGTGCATCCAGCCTGGTGCGGGTATCTGTGCCTAATTTGGGATTGCCGTAAACAACAGTGTCGGTAGGACGGCCGGGTGAGAGATGGATAATGACAAAAGTTATTATAGTGATGCCCAATAAAAGAGGCAGCATGAACAAGAGTCTGCGAGCGAGGTAATTTAGCATACTGATCCTTAGCAGGGTATCAGGTAATCAGGTGATCAGGGTGAAGTTTATAAGGGCATCAGGGTATCAGGCACTTCCTGATATCCTGGTTTCCTGGTATCCACTCCCTGGTCTCCTGCTATCCTGATGTCCTTTTTCTATATTTAGAACTGAAGTAATCTTCCAGTATCTGGCGGTGGTCAAAAGCCATATGTTCAGGTAATTCATTTTCCTGGAATATCCCGACATCAGCGGCATCGCTGTCAGCCTTGGGTATGCCAGTAGCCGTGGCCGTAAATACTGTGGAAATAGTATGAAAGCGCGGGTCACGCTTGGAGTAAGAGTAGGTATGGAACTGTTTGAGATTGTCCACTTTAAGAGAGGTTTCTTCAAGGGCTTCTCGGCTGGCAGCGTCTTCCAAAGACTCTCCATAATCCACAAATCCGCCGGGAATGGCCCAACCGTATGGCGGATTGGTTCTTTTAATAAGAACCACTGCCCCATTTATATCAATGATCGTATCGACAGTAGCAAACGGACTCTGGAACTGATTTTCAAAATAGTCCAAATAGCCGATAGCATTCTGCTCAAAAATATCAAACGCTTTCTGGTCATAGAGGCAATAAATTATTTCCTTTAAAGTAGGCTTGCTTTCCCGAAAGTGACGGAGAGTTTCCTGGGCCATGATCTTGGCAGCGCCAACCAGCGGGAAATGTCCCACTCCGCAACCCAAGGCAGGTAAGGCGATTGAGCTTAGCTTTAGTTCACTGGCAACCAGTAAAGCATTCTTGCAGGATTCCCTGATCTTTACTTCATCGGTTTTAAAGTCCATGCCCATGGTCGCCGCATGAATGACATATTTGGCCGGCAGTGAACCTGCACCAGTGGCGATAGCGCCCCCGATCTCGATCGGTCCTTTGCTGACTGCTTCGTCTTCAATTTGCTGGCCGCCCTTCTGGCGGATTACCCCGGCTAAACCGCCACCCATGACGAGTTTGTTATTGGCAGCATTCACGATAGCGTCAACTGCCAGGGCGGTAATATCCCCCAGGACAATTTTAATCGTAGCTCCGTATATTTTAAGTTCCTGCATCTCTACCCCTCTAAACCTTTATACCTTTACACCTGCTCTTTCTTACCCAGTTCTTCGTTCACTATCTGGCTGATCACTTTCCCGTCAGCCTGCCCTTTCAGTTTGCCGGTCACAGCTTTCATGACCTTGCCGAAATCTTTCTTGGTGACAGCCCCGGCTTCCGCGATGCTATCCATAATTATCTTCCTGACTTCTTCCTGGCTGGCCTGCTTGGGCAAGTAATATTCGAGGATGGCCAATTCCTTCTTTTCTTTTTCTGCTGACTCGATGCGGCCGCCGCTTTCAAAGCCGGCTATAGCTTCTTTGCGCTGTTTGGCTTGTTTTTGCAAAATAGTCAGCGCGTCTTCATCAGTCAGTTCTTTAAGCTGTTTCTCTATCTGGTAATAGTTTAAAGCTGATTTGAACATCCTGAGCGTATCAGTCTTGAGCGTGTCCTTGGCTCTCATGGCGTCTTTTAAATCTTCATTGATCTTGTCTAGCAACATAAAATCTCCTTTTTAATAGTGTGCCGGTCAATACGAGGAGCAGTTGCCAGTAAGTACGAAAAGCAGTTACGTTATCTCAACTACTTTGTCTTGGGACTTATCTCCGCGAACTATATGCATTTGTTTCTTCTTTACTTGAAAGTGTTCAGCCAGGACTTCAATCAGAAGCTTATTAGCTTTGCCGTCCTGCGGCGGAGCCGTAAGATATACTTTAAGGCGGCCAGGTTCTTGTTTGACCAGGTTTTTTTTGGCTCTGGGGATAACCCTGATGTTTATTTTATGCATAAGTTAAATGTTTATACCTCGTTATACGGTGATCGGTAACTAAGCCCGATTAAAAACCTCGGTTTTCGGTTATGGTTTCGATGCCCGATTGAAACTTCTCTTTCGCGCTTCGTATCCGTTCACCGTATACCGAGTAGCTAATCCGGCATCGTAACCGTATACCTAAATCCGATGTTTCAACCTGGGGGCCATTGCAGTTTCCTGCCGCCTAATACATGCAAATGGATGTGACTGACTGCCTGCCCGGCATCAGTCCCGTTATTAATCACCAGCCTAAATCCGCTTTTATCGATCCTGAGCTCTTTGGCCAGTTTTTTGGCTATTAAATGAAGATATCCTATGATCTCAGAGTCCTGCTCAGAAAGGTCATTAATTGAGGCAATATGCTTTTTGGGGATAATTAAAATGTGGGTTGGAGCCTGGGGACTGATATCATGAAAAGCTAATACTTTATCATCCTCATAAGCAATTTTCGCCGGTATCTTTTTTCCACATATTTTGCAGAACAGACATTCGCTCACAGTACCTCCTTCAACTCGCTACCTGGAACTCGCAACTATGATTTTAGACGTTAAACTTTATTTCAATAATATCGCCGTCATGAGTCAGGTATTCTTTGCCCACTGTTTTCAGCAGGCCTTTGGTTTTGGCTTCCTGCAGGTTATGGCACTGCATCAGGTCGTCATAACTCACAATGTCGGCCCGGATAAAGCCGCGGGCCAGGTCAGTGTGGATCTCACCGGCGCATTCCACGATCGTTTCTCCTTCATGGAAAGGCCAGGCATGGACCTCTTTTTTCCCGACGGTGTAAAAAAAGAGGATCTTGGCCTTATGCAGGACCTGCTGGATAAATAAATTAGTATCTTCCAGCTTGGAAGCCACATAGGTAGGTTTCCAGCTCAGCGGAGCCAGGCCGCGCATGATCGTGAGTTCTTCTGCATCAAAAAGTATATTGCATAAAGGCTGTTCCATTTCCAGGGCTTCCTGGCATTTCAACAGCAAAGCCTTTTCTTTTTCATCCTGGGTTTTAGCGAGGCGTCCTTCGATCTTTTCGATATCCTGGATCAGCAGGTCAAGCAGTTTTTCGTATTTGATCAGGATCGCATCTACATTCAGCATTTCATCTTTAACGAATTCGGCAAAGAACGGGGTTTCTTTTTGTGGCTCGAATTTTTCTACCATATTCTTAAACCGTTCATCCTCATATTTTATTTTACCTTCCTTAAGGTCAAACCCTACAAATCCAATTTTCACGACGACTCCTTTTAGTTTTTACTTTACACCTTTATACCTCTACACCTTTACACCTGTCTTTACTTGTTTCTGATAAAGTTTTCTTATCTGATTGAAAATGTGGATGTACACAGTCGTGGCATAATCCGGATAGGTCCATTCCCAAGGCGCAAATGAACCATTAGTATAGCGCAGGGTGACTTCCCCGAAAATCCCTTGGCCCAGGTAAAGACGGTGTTGGTGGTCCTTAGTCGTAGCCAGTACCAGCTTGCCGTATTCCAGGTATCCTGGATCAAGATTAATAGTACGGTTCTGCCGGTTTTTACTCAGTTTATATTCTAATTCATTAGTATGCCGTTTAATCTGTACCAGTTTGCCAGGCACGATCAAATGCGCAAAAGAAATGAACTGTCGCTGCAGGTTCCGGCCCAGCTCTTTTTCATAATATGAAGTCTGGTCAAAAGCCATGATATCGCTGGTAAAATCAACCGGGCCATAGGTTTTTTCAAGGTGTTTAACTGCTTTCTTAAATAGTAATTCATTGCCGGCTATCATCCCTACTATTAGTTTTACTTTTATAACTTTCCTGATCTCTCCCATTGCTTTTTGCCTCTAGTGTCCTATCTATGAAATCTCTTTACATTGGAAAGTCATATTTGAGTCGAATTCCAGGAACGACGACGAAGTCGTATCCGCTGCGATACTTCGAGGAGGAGTGACACAGTCCTTCGACTGAGCTCAGCCGAAGTCCCTGTCGAACCAAAGTCGGCCAAAGATGACTTTCCCGAAGGGCTGTGGTCTTTTGTCCAGATACCGTGTTGCTCGTCTCTTATGTGCCTAAAGGCACACCGCACTCCTCGCGCCTTGTCTCTGAACAAAATCCCTACAGCAAATGACAATAGATTTCATAGACAGGACACTAAGCGCCATCCGCCAACTGCGGACCGCCAACTGTTCTTACTGTTGAATAATATATTTCTGCTGAGACTTAGGTACAAACCACTTGGTGAAATTATAACCAATGCCGATAGGTTCAACCTTGATCCCCTGGAAACGCTTGTCGACCCCGATCAAAGAATCCCGCACATAGAGAAAAGCATAGGGTTGGTCTTCAGCGATCAGCGCGTGCACTTTGTGGTAGATCTTCATGCGCTCTTCCCGGTCAAAAGTCTTTCTTCCCAGGGCCAGCAGGATATCCACCTGGGGGTTTTTATAGGAGATAAAATTGTATTCCCCTTCCCGGGTCTTTTCCGAGGACCAGATATCAAAACAATCCGGGTCTGGGGTCATATTCCAGCCCAGGAGTATGGCGTCAAAATTCTTTTTGTCCATATACTGGTGGATCAGGGTGCTCCATTCCAGTATCCTCACGTTTACTTTAACCCCGATCTTTTTCAGCTGTTCCTGGATAATGGTAGCAGCGAGTTCGCGTTCTTTATTGCCCTGGTTGGTGAGAATGGTAAATTCAAATTTTCTGCCGCCCTTTTCCAGGTACCCATCGTTATTAGTGTCTTTCCAGCCAATGTTGGCCAGCATGGTTTTGGCTTTTTCCGGATTGTACTCATAGGGCTTAACCTCGGGATTATAAGCCCAGGAACGATTGGGGAACGGCCCGGTGCAAATAGTGCCCATAGATTGCAAAGTACCGTCAATAATTTCCTGGCGGTTAATGGCGTAGCTGAGAGCCTGCCTGGTCCAGCGGGTATTTTTAAAAAGAGGATTATTTAGATTGTAGGCCAGATAAGTATAGCTGAACGACGGATAACGGAAACTGTTGATCCCCTGCGCGAACTCGGGGGCACTGGCTTCTTTGACATATATGTCTGCCGTCAGGCTCATCATGTCAATAGCATGGGTCTTCAATGAGAGCAGCTGGACTGACTGGTCAGGAATGATCTGGTAAATGTATTTATCAATATAGGGACGGCCGTCGAAATAATCCGGATTTGACTCCAGGATCACTTTTTGGCCGGTTTGCCATTCCTTGAATTTATACGGGCCGGTACCGACCGGGGAACGGTTAAAATCGCATATATTAAACTCCTCAGCCTTCAGGGTGCCTAAAATATGCTTCGGCAGTATACCCATACCCCATGATTCCAGGGCCGGCGCAAAGGGTTCCTTATACCTGATAATGACGGTGTATGGATCCGGGGCTTCTACTTTAGACACCAACTGGAAATTACTGGAAAAAGGGGTCTTGATGCCCGGATCGATGAGCTTCTGGTAAGTAAATAGCACATCCTCACTGGTGAACGGTGATCCGTCATGCCACTGCACATTTTTGCGTAAAAAGAAAGTAATAGTCAGCCCATCCTTGGAGATATCCCATTTTTCAGCGAGATCCCCGACCAGTTTGATATCCTGGTCATATTTTACCAGCCCATTGTACACCAGGTCGATAATATCGAATGAGGAGCTGTCAGAAGCCAGGATCGGATTTAAAATACTCGGCTCTCCAATGGAGCCGTAAATAATGCTGTCTCCGTATGCTGGCTCAGTATCTACCGGCAGCTTCGGCACAACTGATCTGTTGTTGTGGTTTTCCAGATAGTAAAAAACCGCTCCGCCAATAAGAACAATACATAGCAAGGCCAAGATAATTTTCTTAGTCACTAGTTCCTCCAGAATATGATTCTAAGGGTGGAAGTAGCTGGATTTTGGTTAAGTTATTATTGTTGAGATAAGCGTTGGCAACC
>DJVG01000012.1 GCA_002441095.1 Elusimicrobia bacterium UBA6262 | reverse complement strand
CATCATGATCATGCGGGCGACCCAGAGATAGATGATCTCGTGGCCAGTCACCAGGACTGCTGTCGGATAAAAATGATCCAAGTCCCCGTTCGGACAGGGCCAGCCCAAGGTAGAGAACGGCCATAAGGCGCTGGAGAACCAGGTATCCAGTACATCAGGGTCCTGGACCAGGTCCTTCCCGCCGCACTTGGGACATTTCTCCGGTGGATCAATACCTACATAATCTGGTTTGATGCCAGACCGTAATATATAGTTATCCTTACTCTCATCCTTAAAAATGATCTTGTCTTTGTTGCATTGCAAGCAATACCAGGCCGGGATACGATGTCCCCACCAGATCTGCCGGGAAAGGCACCAGTCATGCAGGTTTTTCATCCAGAGCAAATATGGCTTCGCCCAATTATCCGGGACAAACTTGGTCTTTCCTTCTGCCACAACTTTCATGCCGGCGTCAGCCATTTCCCTGGTTTTCAAATACCATTGCTCGCTGACCAGCGGCTCCGTAGCGCTATTACAGCGATAGCACCGGGTAATAGGCAAGGTATAATCTTCTTCCTTTTGCAGGAATTCCCTGGCCTTGAGATCAGCCACGACTTTGTCCCTGGCTTTATACCGGTCCTGGCCGATATATCCTTTGACCTCAGCCTGGGAGATAATTCGTCCGTTCGTATCTACCTCAGCCTGGGGTGTAATCCTGCCCTCCTTGTCGATCACTTGGATCGAGGCCAGGTTGTGCCGCTTGGCTATTTCCCAGTCATTAGGATCATGAGCCGGAGTTACCTTGACCGCGCCAGTGCCAAAACTCATCTCTACCACATCATCAGCTACCACTGGTATCTCCCTGTTCACCAGGGGCAGAACCAGTACCTTGCCAATAAAATCTTGATATCGTTCATCTTTGGGATTGACCGCGACAGCAGTATCGCCCAGCATTGTCTCAGGCCGGGTGGTGGCGACAACCAAAAACCGTTGGTCGTTGGTCGTTGGTCGTNNTGGTCGTTGGTCGTTGGTCGTTGGTCGTCTTTTAAGAAGTATTTTATATACCAAAGTTTGCCTTTTTCCGACTCGTGCTCTACTTCGCTTTCATTGAGAGCAGTGCCGCACCGCGGGCACCAGTCCACAATATGTTCACCGCGATAGATCCAGCCTTTGGCAAAAAGCTGGCTGAAGGCTGTCTTAACTGCCAGGGAACATTGTTCATCCATGGTAAAACGGGTACGCTCCCAATCACAAGAGCAGCCGAGGATGCGCAGCTGCTTTAATATAGTATCCCCGGTTTCCTGACGCCATTTCCACATTTTTTCCAGAAACTTTTCCCGCCCCAGGTCAAAGCGGGTCTTACCTTCCTGTTTGAGCAGTTTCTCCACTACGTTCTGGGTAGCAATACCACCGTGATCAGTTCCTGGTATCCAGCAGGCATTATATCCTGCCATGCGCCGCCAACGGATCAGGATATCCTGCAGGGTATTATTCAGGGCATGACCCATATGCAGGGAACCAGTGACATTTGGCGGCGGGATCACTATGGTAAAGGGTTGCTTGGCTGAGTCGGATTGGGCATGAAAATACCGGCTCTGCAAGCCATACCATTTGCTATCTGTTTCTTTGGAGTCATACTTAGACGGAATGTCCATATAAAATCCCCAGCGAATTACTCGAATTAAAAGATGCGAATATCGCGAAGAGAAGCAACTAAACGCACGAATATTAGCTATTCGAGGCATTCGCTTCATTTCATTCGGTATTTATTCGCTTACAAGAAATTTTATTATATCATTTTCCCGTGTATAAGTAAAGAAATTATCATAATAACCGGGAGGCTGATCAGGGTGCTCATAGCCACCACGGCTGCGGCAAATTCAGCATTAGCCTGGTATTTTTTAGCCAGTACATAACTATTAACCGCACTGGGCATGCTGGCGCTGATCAAACAGACCAAAGCCGGGATTCCTTCCAGACGCAGCAAAAAAATTAAAGCCAAGGCAATGCTTGCTCCCCCGGCCATACGCAATACTGAAGCTGTTAACACCCGGCTCAATAAGGCTGTTTTAAAAGGTTTAAGCTCATAGCCCACAATAATCAGGATCAAGGGCATAGTAACCGCTTTAACAAAACTGGTAATTTTAAGTACTGGCCAGGGGACAGGTACTCCCTGTGCGTTTAACAGCAGGCCAATAAGAGCAGCATAGGCCAGGGGCATTTTCAATATTTCTTTCAATCTATCCCCTTTAGCTACCAGGGCCACACCGAAAGTGAACATGATGAGAGTCGGGACCAGATCAAAAATAATAGCATATTTGGTAGCTGCCGAGCCTAATATATAGGTATTGACCGGGATCCCGAGGTAGGCTGAATTAACAAAGATGATGGGCAAACTGCAGTCCCGATAGGACATAACATAAATCCGGCTATATAGCCAGGCTAAGGCCGCGCCGCCAATGACCACCCCTGCTGCCAGCAACCAGACCCGGTATAGATATGCGGCAGGCAGCGTTTCAGACCACATCGTCACCAGCACAAAAAACGGGAAAAGGACATACATCCCGATATTAATAATCCCCTGCGCCTCCCGCTGGATATTGAACCGCACATAACGGCCCAGGATATAGCCCAGCAGGATAAAAATGAAAACACGGTAGAAAAGAATGGTTATAGTAGCCATAAGAATAATAATTATAACATATCCAACCCAATATTACATTAGAATTTTATTGGGTTGCCATCAAAAAACTTGCTTTATTTTACTGTTTAGGGTATATTTAGTTTTTACTGAAAAAATCAGTAAAAACTTGATTACGCACCTGCCTGCTGTCAGGCAGGGATTATAATCAAGATTACACAGATTAATTCGAAAACGGAGGAATTAGGTTATGCTTAAAGCCATACGCAAGAATACCAAGATATTCCTATGGTTCGCCGTCACTATTTTTATTTTAGCCACATTCGTGGGATTAGGGAGCTATTTCTTTTCTAATACGGCTGATGTGGTCGCCAAGGTCAATGGAAAAAAAATCAGGTATGAAGCGTTCAATGCCACTTTTTTACAGCGGATGAATAATTACCGTAATATGTATAACATTGATATTAATGAAGAAATGGCCAATAACCTGAAAAAAATGGTACTTAATGAAATGATCGGCAAGATCTTGTTGCTGCAGGAAGCAAGTAAAATGAAGATCAGGGTCTCAGATAAAGAGTTAAGCGATTACATCCAAAAACTGCCCTATTTCCAGAAAGATGGACGATTCGATAAACAGCAGTATTTGAATATCCTGAAAATGCAGCTGCGCACTTCCCCGGCAGTATTTGAAAAGGATGTCAAGGAAAGCCTGGTAATCCAGCAATTGCAGGAAAAAGTTACCGCCACAGTAACGGTCACCGACAAGGAATTGGCAGATGAGGCAACCAAACAGCTCAAGGACAAAAAACCAGCCCCGAAACCGGAAGACCTGTTGAAGGAAAAGGAAATGATAAAACAGAGCTTATTGCAGCAGAAAAAGTCACAGTTTTTTGAGGAATGGTATAAAAAACTGGAGACAGCGGCAAAAATAGAAAACAATTTAGAGACGATAGAGAAGCAAATGACTGGCCAGGCAGAGTAAAAACGAGGGGCAGTCGATACGAGGGACAGTTGCCAGTCAAAACGAGGAGCAGTAAGAGCAAGAATCAGTCAAACCAAAGAGCAGTTGCCAGTAAATACGAAAAGCAGTTAACTTAAATCAGGTTAACTGCTTTTTCTTTTAATTGATTCACTGCCTCTCGCGCTTACTGGCAACTGTTTCTCGCTATTACTGCCTTTCGCTCTTACTCCTAATCTTCTTAAGCATCTGCTTAAGAAGATTAATAGGCAGCCCAACTACATTATAATAGCAGCCATCTATCTTTTCAATAAAAGCATCCTTTTCTTCCTGAACCGCGTAAGCGCCAGCTTTATCCAAATGCCGCCCGGAATGATACTTTATTTCTGCCGGGCTCAATTTTTTCATCTTCACCCTGGTTTTTTCATAAGCCACTATCTTTTTATTGGCCAGGGTATCGATCAACGCTACTCCGGTATATACAAAGTGAATACTATCACTCAGTTTATTTAAGATCTGCCGGGCATGCCGTGAATCCCGCGGTTTCCCCAGGATTTCCCCTCTCCTGGCCACAATAGTATCGGCCCCGATAATTATATATTTTTTCCCTCTGAACCGCCGGGCAACGTCAGCTGCTTTCTGGCCAGCCAGTTTCCTGACCAGCTGCGACGGGCCAAGAGCAGGATCAGCCGCTTCTTTGACTGAACTTGGTATCACCTTAAATTGGAACCCCATTTCCCGGAGTAATTGCCGGCGGCGGGGTGAAGCGCTGGCTAAAATATATTTATGCTTCAGACCTTGCTTCATAGAACAGTCCGGTTCTTGATGCGGTTTATTTTTTCCATATATTTTTCATAGAAGACCAGGTTCTTGACATCAGCCATTTGCCGGGCGATAGCGATCAAGCCTTGCGTATATTCACTGGCTTCGTCTATCTGGCCAGCGGCCAGCAACTCTTCTATTTTCAAGTCATAGCGCTCTTCTGCCGGGCTTATTAGTTTATCCCCTTTCATCAAATCAACATGAATAAGATCCTTGTATTCAGGCCTTTTAAACTCCCCGATACTAAAATATTCCCGCTGGAGAACAAGGTAAATAATGGCAAAAAAAGTAATCACCCTGACCAGTGGCTCAGCCGTGATCAGGGTGATAAGATTAAGGACAAGCGTGCCGATAAAAGCCCACTTTTTCAGGTAATATAAACCGATCGTAAACACACAATAGGTAATAGCGAAAAGATAAAGCCGGATCTTATACAGCAGGGCAAATACTTTAGTATGAGCAACCCTGTCCGGGACCAGGCTAAATATTTTCGTATATCCCAGGACATCACTTTCATAGACCAGCCAGAGGGACAAGGACAGATAGATGACGACCAGGATATCCATAGTCAGTGGAACTGTTTTTAATTTATAGCGCATGCTTATTCTTTGATCCCGAATTTCTTCTTGTCACGGCAGCGTTCATTTACTGTTTCCTGGCTTATTTCCCGGCGGCGTAACATCTGTTCCAGTGAAGAATCGAAAGTATGCATACCCTGAGCGCCTCCGGTCTGGATCACCAGAGGAATCTGTTCCAAACGCTGGTCACGGATTAAATTACGCACGGCCGGGGTTACGACCAGTATTTCCGTAGCCAGTACCCGCTGCCAGGGCCTTTCAGCATGAGGGAGCAGCATCTGGTAAATCAGGCCTTGCAAGGTTTCTGCTAATTGCATCCTGGCCTGGCGCTGTTGTTCGACCGGGAACATATTAACGATCTGGCTGATCGCCTGGACTGAATCATATGCCGGTAAAGTTGCTATGATCAAGTGCCCGGTTTCGGCAGCAGACAGTGCTGTAGCCATGGTTTCTGCGTCTCTTATTTCACCGATCACGATCACGTCCGGGTCCTGGCGCAAGGCATGCTTCAAAGCGATAGTGAATGATTTCGTATCCAGGCCAACTTCTCTCTGTTTAACGATGCCTTTTTTAAAATCATGGACATACTCGATCGGATCTTCCAAAGTAATGATAACACAGGAACGCTCATTATTGATCAAGTCTACCATTCCGGATACTGTTGTAGTCTTGCCGGCATTGGTAGCCCCGGTCACGATCACCAATCCGCTGTGTTTCCTGGTCAGGTCAGCGACCACCGGCGGCAAACCTAATTCAGTCAGGGTGCGGATATTTGACTCGATGCGCCTGAACGCAATTTCCACATTTCCTCTCTGGACATGTACATTATAACGGAACCTGACTACCGGTGATAAAGCAAAAGAAGAATCCAGCTCTAGTCTCTTTTCAAATACCGCTGTCTGATCTTCGTTCAGGATACTATATATCATTTTCTTAAGCATTATGCCGGTTAATACCTCATGGTAGGGCAACGGCTTTAAATTGCCGCCCAGCCGGATATGCGGTTTATGGCCGACTGATAAGTGCAGGTCACTGGCCCCCTCTTCCAGGGTAGTCTCAAGCAAACGAATAATATCACTGCGCTCTAAAAAGGTTTGGACTTGCTTACGGCCTATGTCTTCCATTTGGTCAAATTCCAGGGCAGCCTGCTTCTCATCGTAATCAAGCCTGGTCACCACTCCCCAGCACCGGACTACATCCATCAGCGTCGGCAAAGTCACCTCAAACCGGATACGGTCGCCGATGCTGATGCCTTCCGGGGAATCAAAGAGTACATTCTCGGAGGAAATTTCCAGAATTTTCCCTTCTTTGATGATCTCTTCACCGCCGTTATGGACAAAATATTTAAACGGAATATTGGTTCTTAAGCGGGTAGTTTTGCGTTTTTCATGTTTTTGCTTTTCCGCAGATTGGCTCATGAGCACATCCTTTGTTAGAATAGGGTATCAGGATATTAGGGAATCAGGGTGAAGAGTATCAGGTTATCAGGGTACCAGGAATTTCCTGATTTCCTGATATTCTGGTATCCACTTCCTGATATCCTGATCAGCTGATTACCGTTTTTAAGTTACTTTATCATTCGGACGGTAAGGGCTCTTGATAAAAATCGCCTTCATTGATTGAGCCGTGTCATTAATAATATTATGTTTTTCACCGGCGGCCAGCTTAAACACATCACCGGGAGTTACGCGATGTTCTTTGCCGTCAATGATCATGGCCGGAGTGCCTTCCAGGAAGTAAAATGTTTCTTCCACCTCCCGGTGAAAATGTTCACCCAGCTTCTGGCCGGGCTTAAAGACGACAAGTCCGCCTTCCCAGTGAGGCCCGTTCACAAAGTATTTCGTTCCCCAGTCGCCATTTTTATAATCTTTGTCTTTTTCATTGAATTTTTCCATTTTTTCACTCCGTGAAAATGATTACACACCTGCCTGCCGGTTTAACTGACCGCAGAGGCAGTCAGGCAGGGATTACACAGATTTCGAAGGATGATTACCCGCCAAAGAGCGCCGGCGGGCGCGGCACAGATTAGAGCAAAACATTACTGCTTTTCGGACTTCACTTTATAAACATTGCCTGTTTTAACCAGTCCTGTGGATACATGTAAGCGGCCCTGGGTATCGATAATAATAGTTTCTGTCTGCGGTTGTGAACTGGCAATGGCCAATCCTTTTGCCGGGCCAGCTACAAAAATCCCTTTGGCCAGGGCCACTGCTGCGCTGGCAGACGGGGCGATAACTGTCACGCTCTGGCACTGTTCAGCCGGATAACCGGTATGCGGGTCCAAAATATGGTGGTAGCGCCGGCCACCCTTGATAAAATACCGCTCATAATCACCGCTGGTGACAACCGCCCGGTTCTTCACTATAATAGAGGCCAGGATATCTTTGCCCCTCGGGTTTTTCAAGCCAATGTGCCATTCCCTGTCACCAATCGCCCGAATATCACCACCAGCATTGACCAAGGCGGTACCAATACCCTCTTTTTGCAAAATAGCAACGGCTTTATCCGTAGCATACCCCTTGGCGATCCCGCCCAAATCAATGTCAATGCCCTTTTTTATCATAATTCTATTTTTATTGGAATCAAAATCTATTTTTTTATAACCAATATTCGCCAGCGCCTGCCTGATCTGTTGTATCGTTGGCACACGCGGGACCTTGGCCTTAAAATCCCATAAATTCATGAGCGGGCCTACCGTCACATCAAATCCACCGTCACTAATCCTGCTGATTTCCACGGCCTGGAGAATAAGGGCAGACAGCTCCTGGTTAGTGGAATAACCTCGCTTATTCAACTGTGAAAGAACACTATCCCGGTCAAAATGGGACATTAATTTTTCGATGCGGCTGATCTCATTGAAAGCGGCAGAGAGAGCTTGCCTGGCCTTTTGGGGATCGGCATCAACTATTTTGATCTCAACCACTGTGCCCAGCATCACCCTGGCGTCATATACTTCTGTGGGCTTTTTCGCACAACCAGTAATTAAAATAAGCCCTATTAAAAAGCGACGAACGACGAACGACGAACGACGAACGACTTTTTTCTTATTGTATGACATTAACTTTATTCCCGCATTTTGTGCAATGGCTATCTTTCACCGCCTGGACCGCCGTACGATACCCTTGCCTGATGATCAGCAGTTCCTGGCAATGAGGACAATATGTTTTTGCTTCCCGCTCTTCAAAGACATTACCGATATAGACATATTTTAATTTCTTAATGGCAATGTCCCGGGCTTTGTGCAGTGTCGCCAGCGGTGTCGGCTCCGCCGTCATTTTGTAGCAGGGTAAATAACGGGAAAAATGCAGCGGCGTTTCTTCCCCTAAGGCATAGACCCAGTCAGTCAGATCTTCCAGTTCTTCCTGTGAATCATTGAGATGCGGGATGATCAGGTTGGTTATTTCTAGATGGATCTTTTTGCGGGCGCAGGTTTCTACCGTACGCAATACCGGAGCCAGTCGGCCGCCGCACATTTTTTTGTAAAAATCATCACGAAACGATTTCACATCAACATTGACGGCATCAATGAAAGGCAGCAACCTGAGCAGCGGGCTTTCCTGGATATAGCCATTGGTCACCAAGACATTCTTTAAGCCGTATTTGTGCGCTTGTTCCGCGCATTCCAGGACAAATTCATAATTAACCAGCGGCTCATTATAAGTATAGGCTACCCCAATACTGTTATATTGTTTGGCCATCCGCACAATATCGTCACTGGAAATCTCCCGTAACGGCAATTCTGACGGCTTCTTTTGGGAAATCTCCCAATTCTGGCAGAATTGGCAATGAAAATTACAGCCCGCGGTCCCCACAGAAAAAATATCACTGCCGGGATAGAAATGGTACAACGGTTTCTTTTCGATAGGATCAAGATTGACCGAGGCAAATTGCCCATAGGCCAAAGCATATATCTTGCCGTCTTGATTCTGGCGAATGCCGCAGTTACCGGCCTGCCCTGGTTCAAGCACGCATAAAAAAGGGCACAGCTCACACTGTGCCACTTTTTTATCGGTATCAATAATTTTATAGTACAACGCTTCTCTTAAGTTAGCCATTAGAAGGCCACAAACAACTCCGTAAAGTAAGCATCATTATCGATCTTGGTAATCCCGCCTCTCGGGCCTTCAGTATTAAATTCCAGCTCGGTCTGCAGCCAGATATTCTTGGTAAAATAGTAAATGATCCCGGTTACGGTCTGTTTCAAAACCCAGGTATAACTGGACGTAGTGGCTTCTATGTCCGGCTTGATGGTGCCGTAACGAGCATACACATCGATAGTTTTATCTTGCACATAAGGGATCTTATATAAGGCTAAAACCTGCCAGGCATTATGGCTGAGTTCGCTGGTTTTACCCTGGTAAAATTCACCCTGGGCCAGGAACGGCCCGGCTGTATATCTGGCATCAAGGCCAAGGCGGTTCTTTGTCCTGCTATCATAATCGGCTTTGACATTGGTTTTCATAAAAGCCAGGTCTGTACTGCTCAACCGTCCAAACGATCCGCTCAATCCCACACTAAAACCTCCGACATTGGACACGCCGATACGGGCAGCAGCTTCTTTATTGTCACTGGGATCGCGGCCCTGGAAAGTGCCGAGAGTAGAATCACGGTCAGCCAGGAACCTAATATTGCTCGTGCCTTCGCCGGCTGCCCGGTACGAGATGGAATAGCCATTATGTATGGCAGCGGCAAAATCTACAGCTTCAACCTTACCAAGATACTGCACGCCAAGGATGCGGTCATGAGTAAAAGCATCAGAGACAATACCGTAATTCGTGGTTTTACGATTACCATAGCTGGGCGTCAAGCCAAAAGCATAGTTGCGGGTTTGCCCGATATATAACATGCCGTTCAATGGCAATCCCTTGATCCCTAAATAAGCATGTTCTAAATAGAAAACATTACCCCCATAGATCAGGGCCCCGACCATACCAAAGACCTGGTCATTAAAATCATTTTTAATAGTCAAGGAAAGCTCATCAAACCTGAAAGTATCTGCCTCATGCGGCAAAATCAGATAGCGGAGCCTGGTATAACCTCCTATTTTGGCGGTGTTGCTGGCCATTACCGGTACATCGGCCTGAACCATAGTGCCCATTGCAAGCGCTATTAGTGCCAGTATTAAAACTTTTGTCAGTTTCATGTTCTTTACTCCTTTTCTTTAACTGAATCATCGATCCAGCTAAGGTATTCTGCACTACCGTCTATTATTGGCAATGCTATTATTTCCGGGACTTTATAGCTGTGCATTTTTTTGACTTTAGCGATCAGGCCGGACATTTTGGCGGCAGTAGTTTTGGCAATGATGACGATCTCGCTAGCCCGGTCTATTTTATTCTGCCACCAAAAAAGAGACTCAGAGTGCAGTAAAATATTGACACAGGCCACTAGTTTATCTTTGACCAGCGCATGAGCTATCTCATTAGCCTCATTATAATGAGCGCAGGTCACAAAGACCATGATATGCTTACCGGCTTTTTTCACGCTGCCTTCCTTTGACCCTCTGATACTCTGACCCTTTGGCCCTGTTTTTACACTATATTCTGCACTTGTTCCCTTAATTTTTCCAGCTCACCTTTGACCTGGATGACTTTTTGGCTGATCACGATCTCATCGGCTTTAGAACCCATAGTATTGATCTCGCGATTCATTTCCTGCAGGGTAAAATCAAGCTCGCGGCCCACCGGCGTTATCTTCTTTATAATTTGAGCAAACTGCTTGATATGGCTATTCAGGCGCACGATCTCTTCAGTAATATCCACTTTTTCCGCGTAAAAAGCCACCTCATGCATGAGCTGGTTGTTGTCCAGGGTTTGGCCTTTGAGCAATCCTTTGAGCCGGTCCTCAAAACCCTTCCGGTATTTTTCTATTACCTGCGGGGCCATCTGTTCTATTTCTGTCACGACACCGCTGATCACATCCAGGCGGTCAATAAAATCGTTCTCTATGGCTTTGCCTTCGCGGTGACGGATCATTTTGACATTATTGACGCTTTGGAAGATCGCTTTTTTCAGGTCCGGGACCACTTTCATCAGGTTGACCGGCGTTTCTTCTACCTGGATAATATCCGGAACTTTGCTTAACAGGAATTCCAGGCTGATATTAGCCGGCATATCCAGGTCCTTGGCCATTTTAATGAGCACTGAGGTATACGCCTGCGCCAGGTCTTTATTAACTTTGAACAGGATCTTTTTAAGGGTGGTTTTTGATTCCAGGGTGATATTGACGTCAATATGGCCGCGTTTTAGTTTTTCCTGGATGATCTTGCGCACTTCATCTTCCAGCGGCAAAAGCAAGGTAGGCATTTTTAAGCCGATCTCACAGTACCGGTGATTGGTACAACGGATCTCGGCCCTGATGCCGCCTTCCTCACCTCTTCCATAACCTGTCATGCTTTCCATACGCAAACCCTTACTTAATTATTTTCCCCTGGCTTTTATAAAAATGATAGTCTTGGTAGGACACTTTTCTACGCATTTGCCGCAGCCGGTACATTTGGAGTAATCGATCACTGCGAGGTTGTCTTTTAAGGTAATAGCATTGACTGGGCATATTTTAACACAAGCGCCACAGGCAATGCAACCTACTTTACAGATATTTCTTACTTCCCGGCCTTTATCCAGGCTTTTGCAGGCCACGCATACGGCATGTTCGCGGGACATTAGGCCGATGACATTTTTCGGGCAGGTTTTAAAACAAAGGCCGCAACCGGTGCACTTGTCAGGATTGATCTTCGGTGGATTGCCTGGTTGCCAATCTATCGCATCAAAAGGGCAAGCCCTGACGCAAGAGCCAAGGCCTAAACAACCATAGATACATCCTTTGTGTCCTCCGGATAAGGCTATCGCTGCCCGGCAATCAGAGACACCATCATAAATATATTTATCAGTGCAATTCTCCCGGTCACCGCGACAGAATACCGCCGCCATCTCCGCTACTTTCTCATCTACATCCACACCCAGGATATGGCCAATGGCCTTGGTGGTTTTATAACCACCAACACTGCATTTATTCGGTTCTGCGTTCCCCAGGGCTAAAGCCTCAGCATACCCAAGGCAGCCGGGAAACCCGCAAGCGCCACAATTAGCCCCAGGCAAGGCTTTCAGTAATTCTTCCTGTTTGGGATCCATATGCACCATGAATTTCTGCCCGGCAAAAGCCAGGCCGATGCCAAGCATCAATCCCAAACCACCTAGTATTAATAAAGCGAAAACCACTTTATACCTCTCAAATGCAGTTGCGAGTACCGAGTTGCGAGTTGCGAGTTCTATTAATATCATAGAATCAACCCGAAACTCGAAACCTGAAACCCGTAACTTTTTTATAGACCAAATAGTCCTTTAAACCCGAGAAATGCCAAGGACATAAGACTGGCAGTAAAAAAAGCAATGGGATAACCTTGCATGGCTTTGGGTACTGGCGCTAAGGCAACTCTCTCCCGAATACCGGCAAATAAAATAATAGCCAGGGTATAGCCGGCAGATACGCCGAAGGTATAGACCATGCTTTGCAGGAAACTATATTTATAATCAATATTCAGGAAAGCTACCGCTAAAACCGCGCAATTCGTGGTGATGAGCGGCAGGTAAATGCCCATGGCCCGGTAAAGGGTTGGCACATATTTTTTTAAGTACATCTCTTCCAGTTGTACCAGGGCCGCAATAGTCAGGATAAACGAGGCAGTACGCAGGTAGACCAGGTCAAAAGGCAAGAGCAGGTAATGATAGATGCACCAGCTCACGGCTGAAGCCATCATCATAACAAAGATCACGGCCATGCCCATGCCGATAGAAGTTTCCATCTGGTTGGATACACCGAAGAATGAGCATAAGGCGATAAACCTGATGAGCAGGATGTTGTTGATCAATAATGCCGCAATAAAAATGCCAAAAAGACTGGTCGAATCCATGATTATTTTTCCTTTACTTTATTCTGGAAATAATGCAAAAAAGCTATCAATATGCCGATAGTGATAAAGCCGCCCGGCGGCAGGATCATGATCAAGGCTGGCTGGAAATCCGGGCCAAAAACAATTTTGTTAAAAATCGTACCATTACCGATCAATTCCCTGATGGCACCGATCACGGTAATGACCAGGGCAAATCCCAAGCCCATACCTAAACCATCCAGGGTCGAAGATAACACACTATTTTTGTAGGCAAAAGCCTCGGCCCGGCCAAGAATAATGCAATTAACCACGATCAAAGGCACAAAAACGCCAAGTTGTTTATATAAAGCCGGGTTATAGGCCTGCATTACATAGTCAGTGATCGTGACAAAAGTAGAAATAATAATAATGAAGATCGGGATACGGATCTGGTCAGGGACATATTTCCTAACCGTAGCAATAACGATATTAGAGCAGATCAGCACAAAGCTGGCAGCAATACCCATACCCAAACCATTCAGTGCTGTATTGGAAACTGCCAGTGCCGGGCAAAGCCCGATCATCAGAACCAGCACCGGATTTTCCCTAATAATGCCGCTCAAGAAATCATTTTTGAGACTCATTATGTTTCTGCCCTTCGTAAAATTTCAATACTTTATCCACTGCTTCCTGCACTCCCCTGGTAACTGCCTGGGAAGAGATCGTGGCAGCCGTGACTGCCTCAATGGTGCCGCCATCTTTCTGCAAAGCCAGTTCTTTATCCTGTTTACCGGCAAATTGTTCATAAAATTTCGGCTCTGCGGTTTTGGTGCCCAACCCGGGGGTCTCATTCTGGTTCATGATCTTGACCGCTGATACTTTGCCTTCTTTGGTGACCCCAACCAATATCTCGATAGTCCCGCCGTACCCTATAGGAGAAGCTTTCATGGCTACGCCTAATTCCTGCTGGTCCTTATCAAAAACAACTTTGTAATTTTCTTTCTCAGTGATCACTATTTTAACTTCCGCAGCCTGCGGAAAAACACTTTGGATAGCTTCTTTTTCCGCATCTATTTTGCGCTGTTCTATCACTGGCTTGGTCTTGGCATAGGTAAAAGCCAATGCAGCGGCTGCTATACTGCAGACCAGCATCAGTAATAAACCAAATTTAATAAGTTGTTTTATGTTCATATTAGTTATCCTTACTTTGTACCTTTGTAAAGTCAAGTTTA
>DJVG01000019.1 GCA_002441095.1 Elusimicrobia bacterium UBA6262 | reverse complement strand
CGGTATTCGTTGAGCGTGGTGGCACCAATGCAGTGCAGTTCGCCGCGTGCCAGCATAGGTTTAAGCATGTTGGAAGCATCCATGGAACCCTCCGCTGCACCTGCGCCAACTACTGTATGCAGCTCATCGATAAAAAGGATAATACGGCCTTCGGATTGCTGTACCTCCTTCAAAACAGCCTTTAGCCTCTCCTCAAATTCGCCACGAAACTTAGCCCCAGCCACTAGTGCACCCATGTCCAGAGCCACAATCTTTTTATTTTTAAGCCCCTCGGGCACGTCACCGCGCACGATACGCTGCGCCAGCCCTTCAACAATAGCCGTCTTGCCCACCCCCGGCTCACCAATCAGCACCGGATTATTCTTGGTACGGCGCGATAACACCTGTATCACCCGGCGAATTTCGTCATCCCGGCCGATCACCGGATCCAATTTGCCTTTTCTCGCCAGCTCCGTCAAATCACGGCTATATTTTTCTAAAGCTTTGTATTTTACTTCAGGATTTTGGTCTGTCACTTGCTGGCCCCCTCTCACCTTTTGCAATGCTTGCAAGGCTTTTTCCCTGGTCATTCCCTTAGCTTTCAGGACAGGTATTGATTCATCCAGGATAGCCAATAGGATATGTTCTGTGGAAACAAATTCATCTTTCAGTTTTTGCGCTTCCTTGAAACTATTATTCAGTGCCCGGTCTAAAGCCGGCGAAATGTATATTTGCCCGCTTCCGGATACCCGGGGATATTTAGCAATGACCGCATTGTTTTCCCTTTGTATGGCCCCTTGTTCCAGTCCAGATTCCTGCAGGATAAGCGGAACGATACCATCTTCCTGGGCCAATAAAGCAGCCAATAAATGTTCAAGTTCTACCTGTTGTTGCCCTGCTTCTGTTGTTCTTCTCTGCGCCTCCTGCAGAGCTTCCTGCGCTTTATAGGTAAATTTGTTAATATCCATAGCCAACCTCAAAAAAAGTTTCTGGTTCCAGGTTTCGAGTTACGAGTTATAGGTTGATCTCATAACATTTTCAAAACTCGCAACTTGAAACTCGTAACTTTGTTACTTGAGTAGTTCTCCCAGGGTCACGAACCGATATCCTTTTTTCCTGGCTGCCTCGATCATGCCTGGCAAAGCCGCTACCGTATTGGCCCTGTTCCCGCCGCCATCGTGCAGCAAGACGATCGCTCCTGGTATCAGTCTTTTATTAAAGTTATCTACCATAACTGCAGGAGCTGGCTTTTCCCAATCTTTGACGCTGAAAGTCCAGCTCACATAAATCAGGCCTAGATCATTTATCGCTTTGACCGTCTCTGGCCCCATGTAATTATAAGGGGCACGGAAATATGCTGGACGGATCATGGTTAGTTTTTCGATCAATTGATTCATTTGCTTTACTTCATTAACCAGTGCTGCTCCGCGTTTGGCTTTATTCTTAAATAGATTAGGATGGCTGAAAGTATGATTCGCTATCTCGTGACCATCTGCTGATGCCTGTTTTACCAGTTCAGGATAATACTGCGCATATGTCCCGCACATGAAAAATGTTGCTTTTATATTGTGTTGCCTTAATACAGAGAGAACCTGTGGTGTATAGATTTTGTGTGGGCCATCATCAAAGGTCAAGGCAACCACCTTTTCAGTAGTTTTGGCCTGACCTACTGCCCAGCCCAGGTAATTTTTGTTAAGAGCATAAGCAGCGCTGGACAGCATCACTATCAAAATAATAAAGATGATCAATTTTTTCATTTTTTAATCTGCCTCTTCTTTTTTTCTTGCAGTTCTTTTTTTGCTTTTTCCAGTATTTCCTGGTTTTTTTGGTCAATAGCTTTCTGCTCTAAATACAAGATATATCTTTCGGCGCTTTTTACATCCCAGCGGTCCTTGCCATCTTTAATCGAGCTCTGGAAGTATTTCTTAGCGTTGGTTATATCATCCATGGCCATATATCCCCAGCCGAGTTCGTAATTGAGATAGGTGTCTTCTACTGTTGGTTCAACCAGCCCTTCATTTAATAAATCCAGGGCTTTTTGGTAAGAACTCATTCCTGATAGCAATATCTCTTCTGTAGGGGTAGCAAAATCCAGCTCTTTAGCGGTAGCATAGCGTAATCTCCGGCCGTATTTAAAGGCCAGGTTTAATACCTGCATGCGGAACATAATGACATTAGACTGGAAATAATAAACATCTCCCAGCAACATATAGGCTTTCACATTCCTCGGATTAAGTTCAATGGCTTTTTTCAGGCTTTCCAATGCTTTGTCATAACCCTGGGCATTGATCCATTCTTCCGCATCCTCAACCAATAATTGGTCTTTGGGCATTTGCTGCTGGCAACCAGTAATAAGTAATAGTAATATAATGATTAACGCTTTTAATTTTTTCATTTTTCTCTATCCTTACAAACGGTTATCAGTACATCAGGTTATCCCCTGCTGATCCCGATAAATCGGGATCTAAGACGCGGGGACAGGTCATGTTGTGGACATCAGGAAAACAGATTATCAGGGAAACCTGGTATCCCGATATCCTGGTAACCACTTCCTGATTACCAGATACCCTGATTTACTGCTCTTAAAGATCCATACGCTCAATAGCTTTAATGCCCATTTTCATCGGGAGATAGGTCACCAGGAAATTCATCACCAGGATGGCACCAATTGTACCGATCAACAATGTGGATGACCAGAACCTGGCACCGATCTGTCCTACTACATACATTCTTACAGGCAACGCCTCCAAAGCAATAGTCAAGCCAATATAGAACAAAGAGAAAACCATATATAATACTCCGCCCATACTGGATTCTATTTGGGCGATATTTTCCACTTTAAAGCGCGGAAAATAGGCTCCCATGCCGATACCCATACCAGTCAAGCCGATCGTCTGGAAAAATACTGTCGCTGTGGTAAAAACCATCATGACAGGACTGGCCTTCAGCACAATATTCGAGAACCAGATCAAGGCAGTTGATAATACCAGCAGGGGGATCAGGGATAACCAGAATTTCTCCCACATAAAACGGTTCACGGAAAGCGGGGCGCTTCTGATGATCCAAAAGCTATTCCCTTCCAGGCTGACCTGGGGGAAGACAAAACGCAAAGCTACGGCGGCGATTACAAACCCTACCATCCCGATATTTAGGAACGAGACCAGGAGCCGCAATACCGGCAGGTCCAAAGGCAATTTATAGATATTGAATACATAGACTATTACCAGGACCAGCAGTAAAAGTATCTGCGACCATTGGCTGGTATCACGGAAGAAAATCCTGATGTCCTTAAATAATAAAGCCTTAAACTCCCGGGGTAATACGACGATAAACCTGCTGGTATCCAGTTTGGCCAAGAAGGATTTTTTAAAAACCTTTTTGGCCGCATCCTGGCTGGAGACCCAGCCCTCATAATATACATATTTAGCTACCACCAGGTTAATGACCAGCAGGACCAGGGCAGTGATGCATAAAAAGCTTAAATAGTAATAATAATTATTAAGCGGATGACGGACTGAATATATTATGGCTTGAGCTGCCCAGTAACTAGGCGAATATCCGGCCACCGGTGCCTGGAGGCCGGCCATATACTGGAAAATACTCATCATTTCGGTAGGATTAGTGATACGCTCAGGCTGCAGGAACCGGAAAAACAAGTACATGCCGCTGCCCAGTATAACCCCTAAAACTATAAAAATATCACGGGTTTTCTTACTGGGGAAGAAGTACATCAGGACAAGACTAAGCAGGACACCGACCCCGGAACAGATCACAAAAAACGGGATCAGAGCGAGTATGGACAGTAAAGATCCACTGATGGGATAAAGATATACCTGCGCATACGAAACAATGAGCGGAGACAAGGCCAATAGCAGCATCCATGAAGAATAAACCATGGTTTCCAAAAACTTAAGTATAAAGATAACATTAAAGGAAATAGGACTGCTCAAAAGAAGATGCAGGTCATAGGAGAAATAAATAGCGGTAAAACTGGTGATTATATTGGAGAAAATAAGCATCGCCATGAAAGCCAGGAAGATCATGGCAAAAAACCGGGCGATCAACAGCGGGCCTAAGAGCGGTGTTCCCCGCATGTAGACCATACCTTTATAGCATAGCACATACAGACCCCAGAGGAAAAGAGCCCCCATTAACGGGAATAAAACTCTTTTAATAATATCTTCTTTGGAGTTAATCCTGATGCTATTGCGCAATGATAAGAGATTTATTTTGGTCAATAACCAGATATTATTCATAATTTATCACTTTGTTTATTCCAGGTATTTCAAGAGGTCAGCGTATTCTGATCCACCGGTCAACTGCAGGAAGATATCTTCCAGGTTGCCCCCTTCTTTAACCTGCTGGCGCAATTCATCTGTCGTCCCCATATTGGTCAGCTTTCCATTCTGGACAATGCCGATCCGGTTACACATCCGTTCAGCGATCTCCAGGGTATGGGTGCACATAAAGATAGTCGTGCCTTTTTTGCTTAAATTCACAAATATTTCTTTCATCACCCTGGCTCCTTTTGGGTCTAATCCCACTAAAGGTTCATCCAGGACAATTACTTTTGGCTCATGCAACAGGACACTGGCCATAACCAATTTTTGCTGCATGCCCCGGGAATAATTTTCGATTAATTCATTGGCCCACGGAGTTAATTCGAACATTTCCAGGTAATTAGGTATCTTGTTAGACATATCCTCTTCACTAACGCCATACAAGTCTCCGATAAACTGTAAAAATTCCTGGCCAGTTAATTTTTTATAAACAAACGGGAAGTCAGGCACTAAACCGATGATCCTCTTGGCCTCCTCAGGATGCTGCTGGATGTCAATCCCGCCGACAATAGCTTGTCCCTGGCTGGGTTTAAGCAAGCCGCATAATAATTTAACCGTAGTGGTTTTACCGGCACCATTAGGCCCTAAAAAACCAAAAATCTCGCCGGGGGAGATTTCCAAATTCAGGTTATCCAGAGCTAACAGCTTGCCATATCTCTTGGTCAGATTAATGATCCTGATCACTTTTTGATCCTGTTTCTTTCATTGACGAGCACGATCTTGGGGTGGTATTTCTTGGCTTTCTTTTCCTCTACCACTTCGTAAGCAATGATGATCACCAGGTCCCCTGGTTGCCCCCAGCGTGCTGCAGCTCCGTTCAGGCAAATGACCCCGGAACCAGCGGCCGCTTCCATGACATAGGTTTCTACGCGGGAACCGTTATTGATATTCAATACCTGTACTTTTTCAAAAGGCAATATATCCGCGGCTTTAAGCAAAGTCTGGTCAATGCTGATGCTTCCTTCATACGCCAGGTTAGCTTCGGTAACGGTAGCCCGGTGGATTTTTGACTTACACATGATGCGGAACATTAATGGACCTCCTACTAACTCGTTAGTCGGTTAACGGTTTAGATGCCCGACTGAACTGCGAAATCTAACAGTTATAGACATTCTTTTAATTTTAGACTGATCTCATCAGGTATACGTACGATCTTTCTTTCCCGGTTGATGAACGGATGCCTGGTTTCGCCGGTAGCTAATAACTGGCTTGATTCTTTATTTAATACTTCATAGGTAAAACTGATACTGCTTTTGCCCAGTTCTTTGATCATTGTCTTCACTACTACCAAGTCATCAAAATGAGCCGGGGCTTTATAAGAGCAGCTGGCTTCCATTACCGGCAGGATCAGGTTCTGCTTTTCCATTTCCTTATAGGACAATCCCAAAGCGCGCAGATACTCTATCCTGCCGCGTTCGAACCAGACAAAATAATTGGCATAATAGACCACATCCATCTGATCGGTATCGGCGTAACTTACCCTGATCTCTAAACTATGTTCTTTCATTCCCTTTACACCTCTACACCTTTAGACCTTTACACCTGTTTACTTTATTACATTGATCTCCAGCATATTGGTCTTGCCGGCAATTCCTGCCGGTGCGCCGCTGGTAATAACTACAGTATCGCCTGATTGTACTCTTTTGTGCTGTTTGACCACCTTCATGGAATAATCGATCATTTGGTCAGTGTTCCGGATATATTTGGCAATATGGTATGGTATCACTCCCCAGAGCAGATTCAATTTCCTGACATTATCCCGGTCAGTGGTAATAGCGTAAATAAAGGCACTGGGACGATGGCAGGCGATCAACCGCGCTGTCTGGCCGCTCTTGGTGGCCGTGATTATGGCCCGCGCTTTTAAGTCTATTGCCGCCTGAATGGTCGCGTGGCTTACTGCATGAGGAATATTACCGGTGGCCCTGATCGTTTTTTTAGACTCAAATATCTTGTCGTAATCCATGGAGGTTTCAGCTTTAAGGATTATGCGCTCCATGGTCTGTACCACTAAAGCCGGATGTTTTCCCACTGCTGTTTCTCCGGACAACATCACTGCGTCAGTACCGTCAATGATGGCATTGGCCACATCTGTCGCTTCGGCCCTGGTCGGGATCATATTATCGATCATAGATTCCAGCATTTGCGTAGCCGTGATCACCGGCTTGGCAAAGGCATTGCATTTGCGGATTATCGCTTTTTGTACAATAGGGACATCTTCGGTCGGCAGTTCCACTCCCAGGTCCCCGCGGGCGATCATAATGCCGTCAGCAGCATTGATAATATCATCAATATTCGCCACAGCCAGAGGATGCTCTATCTTGGCTATAACCCAGGTCCTGGCTTTGAGTTTTTTAACATAGTTCTTAACCCGTATGACATCTTGGGTCTGCCGCACAAAAGAAAGACCGAAAAAATCAACATTCTGCCGGACACCGAATTTAATATAAGCCAGGTCCTTACTGGTCAAGGAAGGTAAGTTTAAATAAACTCCCGGCACATTCACGCTCTTATGGCTCTTGAGAATGCCCCCGTCA
Source organism: Elusimicrobia bacterium UBA6262 (assembly GCA_002441095.1). Taxonomy (GTDB): domain Bacteria; phylum CAYTYR01; class UBA6262; order UBA6262; family UBA6262; genus UBA6262. Next base: position 3,107 of record DJVG01000019.1, on the reverse strand, counting down.
AGCACGGTGCAATGCAAGCCATCAGCGGATTTTTTAACTACCTGCAGTTTAATATTACCGTCATCCAGCAAAATATTGTTTCCGGCTTTTACATCTTTAATAATATTCTTATAATTAATGGAAATATATTTACTATTACCCAGTATCGGCGAATTAGTTATGATCAATTCCTGGGCTTCAAGCAGTTCTACCTGCCCGCCGGCAATTTCTCCTACCCTGACATGGGGCCCTTCCAGGTCCAGCAAAATACCTATGGTTTTTTGCGCTCCTTTAGCGGCAATCCTGATATTGGCAATTATTTTTACCAAAGCAGCAAAATCACCATGCGAAGCGTTCAGGCGGGCAATATTCATACCCGCCTGTATCAACTCCTTAATAGTCTGCAAGTCCTGACTGGCCGGACCGAGCGTGCAAATAATTTTAGATCGTCTCATTCTTTCCTCTTGTTACTTTGTGCCTGTTTTTGCTTTAAAACTTTGTACCTTTGTGCCTTGCAACTAGTCAGCGCCTTCGCTGGACATCTCCCCGCCTTTTTTAATATCCATCAGGAAAATCCCCCAAACCCTGCTCAAAGGGGCTCCTGCCCCTATTGCGTTCGGCCGGCGATTTTACTCCGTAAAATCTGAATCATCGGCCTCACTGTTACCCCTTGGGGGATTTCCGGGGCTTTGTCTAGTCAGCGCCTTCGCTGGACATCTCCCCGCCTTTTTTAATATCCATCAGGGAAGAGGCGCGGGGAATATCTATGGTATTGCTGACATGTTTTTTAACTAGTTCCTTGGAACCTTTGATCTTCAATTGGTCAAAAAGGAAACTGAACTTAGCTTCCAATTCCCCACTGATAGATTCCCGCAGGTTGACCGGTATACTAAACATTTCCTTTTTGAAAGGTCCAATAGCTTTCTTGCGGGCTTTATAAATGAACTGCTCTTCAGTCATGCCAGGTTTCATTTCTTCTTTGGCATTCTCATGCAGCCAGGCATATGTTTTTTTCCGCAGTTCTTCCGGCAGGTTCTTGCTTTCATAGATCATATTCTGAAAACCAGTGGCCAAGTGAACTTCAGCGGTTTCTGCAGCCGGGAAATTATGGAAAGCCTCATCAGGCAAGGTGGAAGCGCCGTGCTGTACTGCTCCGCTGAGCCCGTATTTCTTGCGGCCGGCGATACCGATCTCTTTAAGCACATTAAAATCAAGCTTTACTTCGGCTACTGACCCGTCAGGTAATACCACACCGCCATGGGAAGTCCCGGTTTGCACACTCATTTTGCTGATGCCGGTCATATCTTTCGGTAATAATGAAAGATATCCTTCCATAAAAGCGTCAAGATCTTCTACCGTCGAATTTTTGGTTCCTACTTCACCGATCTCCCCGCCGACAGACACTGTGATTCCCTTCGGCTCGATACTGCGGATATATTTAGTTAATTCAGCGCATACTTCATAATTAAGTTTCTGCTGTTCCTTAACTGTGGGCTTTTCCAGCTCCACCAACGTAGAAGTATCGATATCAATATTGTAAAAACCGCTGGCAATAGCTTCACGGATCAGGTCTTTAACTCCCTGGACCTCTTTCTTCGGGTCCTCTTTATACTTTTTTGCATTTACCTGGAAATGGTCGCCCTGGACAAATACCGGGCCTTCATGTCCTTCTTTTACCGCAGCGGCAAGACATACCCCCACATATTCACTGGGACGCTGGTTGGTATAGCCCATTTCACTTTTAGCTATTTCCATGATGAAAGCACCGGCATTTATTTTTTTAGCGGCACGGAAAACTGCCCTGGCTGAATCATAAGCCAGTGCCCGCAAATTCATCGCTGGGACGCTCAATCCTTGATACTGTTCCTGCCCCCGGGCGGCGTACAAGCCCTGAATACTGGCCGGATAAATACCCTTTTCCCGGGCCTGTGTCCAAATTTCATCCAGGCATTTCTCTTTCACATGCAGATCATCACTGGTCACTAGTTCTTTTACAATATCATCTATGTTTCTGCTCATGCTTCCTCCCTGTTTTTTTATTTATTTTTTCCTATTTTCTATCCGCTATACGCTAACTTATATTGCCAGTATTTCCGCAAGTTTATACATCTTCTTATCCAGTTCCTTAGTGCCTTTCCAGGCATAATCCAGGGGGCTGGTGACTATTTTGTTATTTCTAATCCCCACTATCTTGGTTTTTTCGCCTTTCAAGATCAACTCTATGGCCTTTTTACCAAATTTCTCAGCCAATATCCGGCTACGGGCAGTCGGTGCTCCCCCGCGCTGTATATATCCCAATGTGCTATACCGCACTTCCATGCCGGTACAGTCCTTGATCTGCTCACAGATCGCCGCCGGGCTACCCGCTCCTTCAGCCATCACGACAATATAGCTGGTTTTGCCATGCCGCTTGCCGCTGGTAATAGAATCACACATTTTCATCAGGTCATATCTTAATTCCGGCACTAAAATGAATTCAGCGCCGCTGGCTAATCCTACCTGCAACGCTAAAAAGCCCCGGTCACGGCCCATGACATCGATCACAAAGACCCGTTCATGGCTGGTCGCAGTGTCCCGTATTTTATCAATTGCCTCGACTGCTGTATTGGCCGCTGTATCAAAGCCGATAGTTTCATCGGTCCCAGCTACATCATTATCGATACTGGCTGGTATGCCGACCACTCCCAGCTTCTGGCCGGTAGCTTTATAAATTTCCCAGGCTCCATGAAATGAACCATTACCGCCTATGACTACCAGGTAATCTATTTTATATTTTTTAATTGAAGCCACAGCTTTTTCCAGGCCTTTATAGGTCCGTATTTCTTCACAGCGGACAGTCTTCAGGATAGTACCGCCCCGGTTGATAGTGCCGGAAACTGAACGCAAAGAAAGATTCACGATCTGCCCTTCAATCAATCCGGCATATCCTCTTTCGACCCCTACTACTTCCAGGCCATTAAATATCGCAGTGCGCACCACCGCCCTGATCGCTGCATTCATTCCCGGCGCATCACCACCACTAGTCACAATCGCTATTCTTTTTGCCTTCATTGTTTTATTCCTCATTAAGTTTAAAGTGTTAAGTTATAAGTGTTAAGTTTTGGTGTACAATTGTAAAGATGTGTTGA
>DJVG01000013.1 GCA_002441095.1 Elusimicrobia bacterium UBA6262 | reverse complement strand
CTGGCCGTCCAAAAATACGCTCCGCCCGCTGGATCAGGCCAAACTCCCCTAATTGCCCCAAAGTTAACCGTTTTACCTGAGCCATGTTAACCTTTCTTCTCAGCTAGTTTCAATAACCTGGATTTCTTGATCGTCATAGCCCTGGCTGGACATAATTCTATGCAACAAAAACATTCAATACATTCTTTATAGTTGATCCTGATTTTTCCTTGATAATTATTAATAGCCTTAACCGGGCAGCTATTCACGCAAACCTGGCATCTAGTGCACAATTCATCATTGACTACCGGATTTGTTAACCTGATCATCCGCGCAATATAACTTACTAAAGGAACCAGAAAATCCGGTATTTTTTCAGTCAAAGAACCGCCGGGTGGTAAAACAAACTTTGCTGGTTTGAGCTCTTCTAGTAACACCCCGCGCAGTTCAACTTCAGCCATGGTTTTCGGTCCCAGCCCCGCTTTTACAGCCGATACTATCACCGGCACCTTAGACAAGGAAATACCCATGATACTGGCTTGTACGATATCCAGAGCCAAAGCATTCTCTGCAGCCAGCAGAAACCCGGTATTAATAGGAGTGCCGCTGGATCCAGGGCCTTCCCCTTCCATCCCGATTATACCATCCATGATATTGAGCTGAGGGATAACCTGGGCAAATAAGGCGACCAGGAGCTCACTCATGGTTTCTTTCTTGGGAGCCAATTTATGAAATCGGATTTTCGTCAATCCAGGCATCACGCCGAACATGTTTTTGATCGCTCCGGTAGTGATGGTCAGGTCATGAGTCTTGAATTTAGGTACATTGATCACTACATCAAAGTCTTCCAGGACGCAAGCAGCAACAGGTATTTTAATTTTCTTTTTGCCAAAAGAAATTTCCAGTTCTTTAACACGGCTTTTCTCAAAGTTCACCAAGGTGGCTCCGCTGGCAGCGGCAGCCTGTTTCATCCCAGTGACTTCCCATAGCTGTTCGATCCGTTCCAGCACCCCAAAGCCGCCAGGGCTATCTCCAATAAACGGTAAAGCTCCTTGTTTCTTAATAGCCTCAGCGATAGCCATGATAAGCGCAGGATGGGTAGTTACGGCTGTTTCCGGGGGACGGGGAGACAGGAGATTGGGTTTGATCAGTATTTTCTGGCCAGGCCGGACATAGGCACCAAGACCGCCGATATGGTCAAGGAGATCGGTCAAAGCTTCCGCCACTTTTTGCGGTTCATACGTATCACACTTGAACGCCGCCACCGCAAATTTATTCACGCTAATTAGAGCTCCTTATTTTCTCTGCTTTCTCTTCGTTCGCGCTTTCAGCATCCAGCCTCTTTCGCTTTTACTGCTGACTGCTGACCGCCAACCGCGGACCATCTTCTATTTTCATTGCCAGGACCATACAGTTTGCGCCAGGACAGCTGCGCCGACAGGCAAGGCCTCTTCATCCAAGTCAAAGCAGGCATGGTGCCAGGGATGAGTGATCCCTTTGGTTTTGTTGCCCACACCTAAATAGAAAAAAGCACCCGGCACCTGCTGTAAATAACTGGCAAAATCCTCTCCGCCCATGGAAGCACGGTTAATCGTAATTATATTATTAGCTCCTAATATACTGGCCGCAGCATCCTTAATAGTATTAACTACATGGTCAGTGTTAATTAAAGCTGTCCCCAGCACACTATATTCCAACTGGTATTCAGCACCAAAAGCAGCAGTAATACCGCGTACTACTTTTGCTATCTTTTTAGGCATTTCCTGATGGGTTTGGTCATTCAGGGTCCGCACGGTGCCAGTCATTACTACCTTATCCGCTAAAATATTATACTGGCTCCCGCCGTTGATCGTGCCGATGGTCAGCACTACCGGATCTGCCGGGTCAGTCTGGCGGGAAACCACTTGTTGGAGCGCGGTAATTACTTCCGCCGCCACAGTTATAGCATCTACTCCCTTGTGTGGCGCCGCCCCATGCCCGCCTTCCCCGGTAATGGTCAGGGTAAATTCATCTACATTGGCCATCATTTGCCCGTATTTTAGGCCGATCTTGCCGACCGGCAGTAAGGTATAAACATGCATTCCAATGATCGCTTCTACCAAAGGATCTTTCAGGACTCTGGCCTTGATCATTCTCTCTGCGCCATTGGAAATTTCTTCTGCCGGCTGGAAAATAAATTTAACTGTTTTAGTAAGTTCCTGCCGGTGTGCCGCCAGTAATTTCGCAGCTCCCAAGGCGCAGGTCATATTGCCATCATGGCCGCAGGCATGCATAATTCCTTTTACGCGGGAAGAATAACTCTTGTTTGTGGCTTCCTGAATAGGTAAGGCATCCATGTCGGCGCGGATGGCAATACAAGAAGTTGCGAGTTGCGGGTTGCGGGTTGCGGGTTGCAAAAGGCCGATGACGCCGGTGCCGCCGACCTTGGTCTTAACCTTATAACCCCATTTTTTCAGCAGGCCGGCAATATAAGCGCTGGTCTTATATTCCTTATTACTTAACTCCGGATACTGATGCAGATGCCGCCGTATCTTGATCAGTTCTGATTTTATTTTTTTCGCTTCCTGTAAGAAATTCATGATTTTCACCTGTTTTTATTTTTTACCACGAACGACGAACGATTAACCAAAAACGGCTTTTAAAGCCTTCGGTATCGCTTTAATTATATCGCTGGCGACCAGGCCCATTTCCGTAGTCTCTTTGATCGCTATATCCCCAGCCAACCCATGGATGTATACTGCTGCTCTAGCCGCGTCCATTACTTCTAATCCTTGTGCGACTAATCCCCCCAGGATCCCGCTTAACACATCACCACTGCCGGCAGTAGCCATTCCAGGGTTGCCGGTATTATTCACCACTATTTTTTGCCCGTCAGTGATAATAGTCTGATAGCCTTTGAGAACACACATTACCCCCGTATCTTTACTGAACTGCAGTGGATATTTCCCGCGTGCTTTTTTAATTTCAGTGGCGTGGGCATTGATCAGCTTGCCCAGCTCTCCGGCATGAGGGGTGATCACGATCGGGCCGCGGGCAGACTTAAATATATCCAGTTTCCCGACCAGGGCATTAATAGCATCGGCATCAATTACCAGGGGGATCTTGCTGGAAGCGACAAAACTGCGCACCAACTCAACTGTTTCCGGATGCGTGGATAATCCCGGCCCGATAACCGCTACATTGATATTACGCAATTGGATCAGGTTATTGATACCGTCAAGCGCCCTCAAGCTCAGAGTCTGCTCCTCTGTTTCAGCCAGCGGCTTAGTCATCACCTCTGTCAGCTTAACCGCCAATATTTGGTTTAAACTTTTCGGTATCCCCAAAGTCACTAGCCCAGCGCCAATACGGATGGCTGCTTCACTGGTCAAGGCTGCCGCTCCAGTCATACCAGCCGAGCCAGCCAGTACCAGCACATGGCCAAAGACATTTTTATAAGCATCTTTAGGACGTTTGGGCAGCAATTTCTTTATTTCTTCTTTAGTAATAAATTTTTCCGGCATAATCAGCTCCAGTTATAGTTGCGCTAGTAACTCGTAACTGTTACTTAAAATATATTGCCTGCGCGACAGCATAATCATCACAGTGGGATAAGGAAACAGTAATATTTTTTTCCAATTTCTTTAACTTACCGCTTAATACGGCTTCTGGCTTGCCGCTATTCAGGTTTTTAATACTGATATCGATCAAGGCAATACCCTTAGACCCCAAGGCCTTCAGGATCGCTTCTTTAGCGGCAAAGCGCACGGCATAATGCTGGTATTTATTAGCTTTGCCTTCGCAATATGCTATCTCCCTGGCCGTAAATACCCGCTTCAGGAAAGCCTTATTTCCGGCGATTACTTTCCTGATCCGTTTGATCTCTATTATATCTATTCCTGTCCCTAGTATTTGCATTTTTACTTTACACCTCTACACCTTTACAGCTTTACAACTGCCTTATTCAAATATCTTTCCCGGATTCAGGATATTATTCGGGTCAAAAGTTTTCTTAATTTGTTTCATGATATTGATCTCCGCCAAAGACAACACCCGGGGTACATATTTCTTTTTAGTCACCCCGATACCATGTTCGCCGCTGATAGTACCGCCCGCGGCCACAGTTATATCAAATACACCGTTTATGGCTTCTGGCAGTATCTTGTTCCACACTTCATCACTCAATTCTTTTTTCAGAATATTCACATGGATATTGCCGTCACCTAAATGCCCGAAACAAACTATTTTTACCGCCAGTTTTTTACTCAGTTCCTGAAGTTGGGCCAGCACTTTAGGCATTTGGTTGATCGGTACGACAATATCTTCGCTTACTTTTAATCCACCAGTAAGTTTCAGCGACTCACTGATCTTGCGGCGCACTTCCCAGAGTTTTTCCTGGTTAGCTTTAGTATCTGCTACCAGTACGTCTTTGGCACCTTTATTCAAACACAACTCACCAACCATTTCTACCTGTTTTTCCAAGTACTCTTTATCATCCCCGTCTAATTCTATCAATATTTGCGCTTCTGCCTCCCGAAAAGGCAATTGGCGCTGTAAGCATTCTTCACACGCCAGTACACTATCCTTATCCATGAATTCTATGGCTGCCGGAATAACCTTGCTTTTAATTATTTCCACGATAGTCTGGGAGGCGGTAGTATAGTTATCAAATGGCACCAGTAGATCGATTTTCACTTTGGGCAATGGAACTAATTTAAGAATGATCTTGGTAATAATAGCCAGGGTACCTTCAGAGCCGATGATCAAGCTGATCAGGTCATATCCAACTACATTTTTCAGCAGTTTGCCTCCCAGTTTGATAATTTCTCCGCTGGGCAATACCGCTTCAAACCCTACTACATAATCCTTGGTCACGCCGTATTTTACTGCCCTGGCGCCGCCGGCGCATTCAGCCAGGTTACCGCCAATATGACAGGAATCCAGGCTGGCCGGGTCAGGCGGATAGAATAATCCTCTCTTTTCCACTTCTGCCTGCAAGGCCCCGGTAATGACTCCCGGCTCAGTCACGACCATCATATTTTCTTCATCTATCTCCAGGATCTTGTTCATCTTTTCCAGGGAAAGAACGATGCCTCCTGCAGTCGGAACCGCACCGCCGCTTAAACCTGTCCCGGCACCGCGAGGCACTACTGGTATAAGATATTTATTAGCCAATTCCATTATCGCGGAAACCTGGGCAGCTGTTCCCGCCTTTACTACCAAATCCGGAGGGGATTGCAAACCCATAGTCTCATCATGGCTATAATCCTGCATAGCAGTTTTGTCGGACAAGACATGCTCTGCCCCAACAATAGCAGATAACTTTATTTTAATCTCGTTTATATTGGCTATCGTCATATTGGTATTATTTTACCTCATTTCAGCCCTTTATTCAATTTATTTCTTGCCTGCTTCTTGAAGTTATGTTAAGATACAAATAATTTAATTCCGCCAGAGTTATGCCAGGCCTTTTGCCACATCAGGTGAAAGCCATCCAGACTCGGGATACCAAAGTCCCCAAGAGGATGGTTTTTATGATTTCTGTATTCCTGGATACTGCCCTCAAAGACAAGGAAAATAAATATTCTTTTCTCTTCATTAATCCGCACAAAATAATTGCCTGTCAAGATAGTGACCAGCTTGATACCTGCCTGGACCAGCTAACTAGGGCCGTAAACAAAGGCTGGCATGCTGCCGGCTTTATATCGTATGAGGCAGGATGGCATCTGCAAAGCTTGGATAAAACTAAGCACTCCTATTCCTTTCCGTTGCTCTGGTTTGGGCTATTCAGCAAACCGATCAGGGTCAGAAACTTCCGTGAAACTAAGCCTTATCTTTCTCTTCCTGATACCACAAATAACTCAACCCTAACAAAATTGCACCTTAATACCACTAAAAATGGATACTACCAGGATATTATGCGCATCAGGAAATTGATCGCCCAGGGGCAAACCTACCAGGTAAATTACACCATGAAATATAAATTCAATTTTACTGGCTCACCGGTTAGTCTTTACCGCAAGCTGCGGGCAATCCAACCGATAAGCTATGGCGCTTTAATCAACACTGGAGAGAATCAGATACTTTCTTTCTCGCCAGAGTTATTCTTCCGAAAAAAGAATAATTCTATCATGGTCCAGCCAATGAAAGGAACAGCTTCACCAGAACACGGCGCAAAACTGTCCGCTGACCCAAAGAACCAGGCTGAAAATATCATGATCACTGATCTCATGCGTAATGATCTGGGGAAAATATCCAGGATCGGCAGCGTAGAAACATATGATGTATTTAAAACACATAAATACAGTACTTTACAGCAGCTGACTTCTTCGGTACGAAGCCAGCTACTGCCTGAAATATCCTGGCAAAAAATATTCGGCAGCCTGTTCCCGTGCGGCTCAGTCACCGGCGCACCGAAAATAAGCACGATGAAAATCATTAAATCACTGGAAAAAGAAGACCGGAACATATATACCGGCGCTATCGGGTATTTTAGCCCGAATAACCAGGCTGTTTTTAATGTTGCCATCAGGACAATATTATTACAGGGAAAGCAAGGAGAAATGGGTGTCGGCGGCGGGATTACCTATGATTCTGATCCTGGAAAAGAGTGGGAAGAATGCAGGCTGAAGGCTTTATTTTTGCTGAAAAGTAATTTCCAGCTTATAGAGACTATGGGTTGGTCTTATTCCACTGGTATACCGCTGTTACTCTTGCATCTAAAAAGATTAAAAAAGTCTGCCGCTTATTTTGGCTTCTCTTATGACCAGGCAAAAATAAACTGTCTCTTGGCTGAATATACCTCTACCCTGGAAGCAAAGAAATCATGGAAAATAAGACTACTCTTAAAAAACAACGGGGCAATTTTCCTGCAGTCTGAAGCACTACCGCACCCGGCAGCAGGAAGGACATTGGTAGCAATTTCCGCGCTTCAAACTGATCCTGACGATCCCTTTCTCCCGCATAAAACCACCGAGCGGAGACTCTATAACCGGGAACTCGAGCATTATAAAAAACGCGGTTACTATGATGTTCTTTTCACCAATAACCGCGGCGAGATCACTGAAGGCGCCATTTCCAATATCTTTATCAAAAGAGGGTCCAGGTACTATACTCCCCCGGTTCGCTGCGGTTTATTACCCGGAGTATACCGGGAATACTTTATCCGGCAACACCGAGGATCAGTAACCGTGAAACCTCTCAGGGTAAGCGATTTGTATTCAGCCGACGCGATCTTTCTCACCAATGCCGTCCGTGGGATGGTGCAAGTAAAGCTTGACGGCTAGAACCTTCTCTGGTATTATGTTAACCATTATAACTACTGAGGTTAACAAATACCAATGAAAATATTAACTTTAGCGCTTTTATCTCTTTTCCTGCCCCTGGCTGGCCTAAGCCAGGAAATATATTTGGAAACCCTGGCCGTCAAATCAGCTTCTCCTCTGCTGCAAAAAGGAATATTCACCATTACCAGGCAAGATATTGATAAAAGCACCGCCACAAATATCCCTGATCTGTTGGCCCAATATAGCCTAGCCAATATCCAGCGCCGGGGCGCTTTTGGGTCGCAGGGAGATGTAAGTATCCGGGGCGCTACGTTCGACCAGAGTGTTATTAAGGTAAATGGTTTGTCGGTCAATGATCCGCAAACCGGGCATCACAATCTGGATATACCTGTGCCGTTAGAGGCTATTGAACGGATAGAAGTAACCCAGGGAACAATAAATATAGTAACTGCCAGGCAGCCTAACCGCCGGCTAAAGGCCAATTTTTTGGGAGGACAGTACAATTTGTGGGGCGGAGGACTGTCTGTAAATGATCTTTCCTATCAGCATCTGGCCTCCAGCGGCTGGCGGGACAATACCGAATTTCAGAATGATACTCTATATTATCAACAAGTTATTCCCGGCACCTGGGGGACTTCCTCTGTTACTTTAGGCTATATACGTAAAGATTTTGGCGCTGATAGATTTTATTCCCAGGCTTTTCCAGATGAAAAAGAGACCACCAGTGCTTTTTTAGCTACCGGCCGGACAGAATTCTTTACCGGACAACTGCATTGGCAACCGCAAGCCAGCTTCCGCCTGCACCGGGATTATTTCATCCTGGACCGGAATCGCCCTGACTGGTCATTTAATGATCACCGCAATAGCACTCTTTTCTTTGGTTTGCCGCTCATGATACCCCTGCAGCGGCACAGACTCATCGCCAGCCTGGATTTCAGGCAGGATGCCATAAACAGTTCCAATTTACAGCAACATCATCGTAATGCCTATTCCTGGTCTGCACGATTCACACCGCAATTAGACGCTTCCTGGCAATTAGAACTGGGGTTGAGAGAAGACTTTTACGATCCTGATCCGGTCAGGAGCGTTTTCCGGCCTTCTATCGATCTAAACTACACTATAAATCAACATTGGCTAATGCTTGCCGGGATTGATCGCTTTCATCGTTTACCGACATTTACCGAGCTCTATTATTCTGATCCAGCTAACAAAGGCAATGCTTCTTTGGAAGCAGAAAAAGGCTGGAATTACCAAACCGGCATCAAGTATAAGATCAGGCAAGTCAATTGGCAGAATATCCTTTTTTACCGGGAGATGCGTAATGCTATTGACTGGGCTAAATATCCTGGTGAAACTTCCTGGCAGGCCAGAAATATATCCTCTGTTAATTCCTATGGTTTAGAAAGCACTTGCGATATTAATAATCACCTTAAAATAAATTATCAATATCTGAACAATCGCTTGACCGCAGTGGATTATCTTTCCAAGTATAATACAAATTATCTCAAACATACTGCCAGCCTGCACATTAGTTATACTTTGCCGTGGCAGATAAAAAATGACTGGGTTGCCATATATCGCAAACCCAGTCAACTTTCACCCTATACGCTATTTGACTTGAAAATATCCCGCCAGATCAATCCCCATTGGACAGCCTATCTCTCCGGCACAAACCTGCTTAATTCTTATTACGAAGAAATCTCCGGTATCCCTAATCCCGGCCGCTGGCTCTTATTAGGATTACAATACCAGCACTAATCCCTGCCTGCCGGTAGGCAGGCGCGCAAGCTATTTTACTAAAAGCTTGGTTCAATACAGAAAATACGATACTTGAACTTGCTCATACCCTGCCAGACACCCCTCATAAAATGCCAGTTGGAGAGATATTTAATTTTGAACCAATATAATAATTTGCTTTTCGGTTCCCAGAAAAAACACCAGTAGAAAAAACGGTAGGCAAAAAATACAACTAACAATAACAGGATCATAAACCAGCCAAAACCTGCCAAGGTAGCTGTCCCGGCAACTAATTTCACGATTAGATTGATTAAGCTAATAAGAGCCGCTAAGCCGGCAATATGCATCATTTGGAAATTGCCAAAGTAAATAAAGCCCTTGACCGGGGAAGGGATCTTGATCCGCGGGCAGGATTTCAGGAACTGGAACACCAGTTCAAAATGATTCGTAGCATATTTATCCAGCAGAGCCAGATGCCCCTTTGAATAACTGGCCCAGACTTTGTAAAGAGCAGTGTCTGTAGCCCGGTGCATATGATCCACGCTGGCCTTTGGCGCAAAGAACGCTTTCCAACCGTCTTTTTTGATCTTTAAGCCGAATTCTATATCTTCCCCGGTCGGCAAATCCCAGAAACGCGCTTTGGCGCGTTCTACTGCCACGCGGCGGAAGGCCACATTTGCCGTGACCATAAAATAAGCCCGGTGGCCGCATATTTCTGTAGGGGACCTATCCGACATGGGCGGGAAATAACTTTCACCGATGCCGCCATACCGCCAACTGACATTATTAAAACCAAAATATTCACAAAAAGCCTCTACCAGATTGTCTTTTTCCACCCGGATAGTCTTGATCTCCCCACCCACAATGCCTATTTCCGGATCCCGGCGGAAATGACTGAGTATTTCATGGATCCAATTCTTAGTCGGGGCGCAATCGCCATCAGTGAAAAACAGGTATTCGCCTTGTACCACATCCAGGGCTTTATTACGGGCATATCCGGGAGAGGGGCAATTCGGGACATCCACTAATTTAATAAAAGGATACTTTTTCTGCCAGGTTTTGATGATCTCTACGGTTTTATCAGTACTGCCGCCGTCGGCAATCACTATTTCCATCCGGTCCCGGGGATAATCCACCCCAAAAAGGTACTCAAAGGTTTTTTCCAGGGTTCTTTCCGCATTACGCACTGGGATAATAATGGAAATCATCGGGTCTTTCATGCCTGCCTCCTCTAAAATGATTACACGGATTTTAAAAGAAGATTACACAGATTTAAACCAAACTTATATTATCAAAATAGCCTCAAGTAGTCAATCAATTTAGTCTTAGAACTCGGCTACCAGCAAAATAAGACCGGGTACAAAATTACATATCAAATGTAACTTTTGTACCCGGCTTATTTTAACTCGCAACCCGTAACTCGTAACTGGTTTACAATTGTACTTCCGCCAGCCACTTGCCATGGACATTACAGTTTTCAATCGCTGTGACCTTGCCGGTACCTGATTTAAGGTGGGCACTAACTACCGGATTGATCTTATCTGCTGCCATCTGGTACCTAGCCACCCATTTATAATCCTGGTATACATCGATCCACATGATCCAGTGCTTCGCCTCCATCACATGCAGTATTTCCCCGATTTTAATATGAACGTCAGTGCACCCTGGCACCAGGCTGCATTGCTTGTTCACCGTAATTACAGGAATATGCTTCTTATCCCCTTCAGTCAGGTTTTTCGGATCTGCCGGTTGCTTTAAGGCATTAGCATCTTCCGTAAAAGCCTTTTTTGGCGCGCCGCATACCGGACATTTTTCCGGTGCCTCGCCAAATTCAATATGCCCGCACATTCCGCATACAAACATCTTCATATGATCCACCTCCTATTTAACCGCATAGTCACCCTTACGCCGATCATCCAGTTCTCCCAGCTTGGACTTGTTCCAGTTACTGGTTTTGCTGTAGTATCCGACAATCCTGGTGATATGGTCTATCACCCTGGCTTCTCCGCCGTCTAAAACCCGTTTCAAATTAGACCAATCATAATTCATAATACTATCGACAGCGATCTTATACTTTTGGCTATCCTTGGTGTTGAGTACCACCACGTAGTCATCTTTGCTTGCCCCACTATGATCCTCGGCCACGAGCTGTAAATATCCGCTCTTCTCGATTTCATCGACAAAGTTCTGGATATCCTGCATGCTTTTACCCCCTTTTATATTAGTGTAGTGAGTCTCATATTTCTTTACATTTGCGGGAACTATTTTTTCCTGATTCAAGGCGCGAGAAGTGTAGCGTGCCTTTAGGCACGTAAGCGACGAGCAACACCGAAGCAGGAAAAAAGAGCCCCGCCCGGAGGGAAGGTTGTCTTTAGCCGACTATGGTTCGGCAGGCTCACCATCCTGAGCAAAGTCGAAGGACTGCGTCGCTCCTCCTGGACGTATCTGAAGATACGCCGGCGTTGTCGCTTCTTGTATTCAGCTTAAATCCATTCCTTCAAATGCAAATAAATATTAGGCTCACTGCACTAGATTTAAAATTATTCTTCTGCCTGTCCCCGGGCCTTCACTAATCTTGCCAGCGTCACTTTATGGAGAGCCCTGTCAATATTCTTTTGTACCTGTTGCAACTGTTTATGGATCGGACAATGCTTGCTCCGGGAACAGCGGCCATGTACTATGAAACACCGGTTGATAGCAAATTTACCCTGGGCTATTTCCATTATTTCCTGTAAAGTTACTTTCTTGATCTCCCGGTTTAACGAAAACCCGCCTCCAAAGCGGCCCCGGTATGACTTAATTATCCCGCTGCGCTGCAGCTTCTGCAGTATTTTATGCAAATATACTAAAGGCACTGCCTCGCTGGCGGCCAGGTCTTTGGCAAAAATAATATGGCCTTTTTTATACTTGCCCATCAGTGTTAATACCCGTAGGGCATAATCTGTATTTCGCTTGATCAGTTCCATGGCTCCCTTTTGGCTCACTACTGACTGGTTTTCAAACAAGACAATAATAGTCTATTATAAATTATCTGTCAAGTAATAAATACTTTAATATTTAACCGTGGTAATAATTTCCTTTAAAATACGGGCGGAATTTTGCAGGGCTTGCAGTTCTTTTTCTTCCAGAGGTACGGACAATTGTTTGCCGGCTCCGTTCCGGTTGACAATAGTAAGCACGCTAAGAGCTACATCATTCAAGCCATATACATCTTTCAAGATACTAGAAATGGGCAAGATTTGATTCTCATCACGCAAAATAGCCTGGACGATCTTTACCAGAGACAGCCCAATAGCATAATAAGTAGCTCCTTTAGCGGCGATTATCTTATAAGCTGAGGTTCGTACTTGCTCGAATATTTCATCCATCACTGTTTCTTTATGGCAAAAGTTATTATGATCACACTGCGGACAATATTGTTTAAGCTTAACCCCGGCTATATTAGTCAGGCTCCAAGCAGGGACCTCACTATCACCATGTTCACCGATAATATAAGCGTGCACGCTTTGCGGAGACACCTCACAATGCTGGGCCAGTAATTGTTTGAAACGGGCGCTATCTAACACTGTACCAGAGCCGATCACTTTTTGCTGTTCATATCCGGAAAATTTCCAGGCAAAATAAGTCAACACATCTACTGGATTAGAAACCAGCAGTAAAATACCTTTAAAACCGGATGTTTTAATATTGGCAATGATATCTTTAAGAATGGCTATATTGCGCGAGACCAAGTCTATCCGGCTTTCACCGGGTTTTTGTTTCGCCCCAGCAGTGATCACCACAATTTCCGCCACACCACAATCTGCATATTCCCCAGACCAGAGACGGACCGGTTTGACAAAAGACTGTCCATGGTTCAAATCCATGGCTTCGGCCTCTGCTTTATCCTTATTAACATCTATCAGGACTATCTCTTCGGCTATCCCGCTGATCATTAATGAATAGGCGAATGTTGTACCGACTGCGCCTGTTCCTACTATGGCAATTCTCGACATATTAGTATCCTGCCTTCTAAATACTCAGCCCTTATTGTAGCGGATTAAGAGCTTGCTCAAAGCCGCGCTCTTCACAAAATTCTTTGTTTGCCAGGAAGCGGTCATATCTTTTTTCCGCTGGGGCCATTCTTTGGCAAAGGTTTCCACTCCCGTGGTCTTACTCCAACGGTTGATCCACGGCGGATTATCCAGGTATTGGTAAATACCATCGGGGAAAAGCCCGCCCGCCACCGCCTTATAGGTCCAATAGGTATAATGTATCCCGTATTTTTTAAAGATCTCCAGCACATCCCTGACCCAGGCCAGTTCCGTAGCGCAATCGGGACAGCGTGAATTAACCCCGAATTCACCGCAGTATACCGGGATCTGATATTTTTGCTGTAATTTGACATATCGCCGCAAGATGCTTTCCATTTTATTACGGTTCCAGAGCTCACCGTTTATTTTCCCCGGATAACGCAAATTTCGCACACAATTAAAAGTAAAGTCCCCCGGCAGGTAATAATGAAAACTAAAACCTATTTGGCTATCCCAGGGCTTGCCCAGGAAATCAAATTCCTGCGACCAGTTATGGCCTTCTACAAAGATGATATGTTGGTCCCCGGTAGCCCTGATAGCTTTGGTGATCTTGACATAGGCTTCTTTGATCATAGGCAGGTCATCACCAACAGCTTCATTTAATATATCGTAAGCGGCAATGACCGGCTCATTCTTATACCGTTGAGCGATCTGGGACCAGAGATGGTAGGTCTGTTCTTGGTATTTTCTATTCTCCCAAAGAAGAGCCTGGCCTTTAGAATCACTGTGCCAGTCAGCATTCTGCGCTCCTGGAGCAGCATGCATATCCAGGATCACATAAATACTGTTTTCCCTGGCCCAGGAAATAGCCTGGTCCAGGTAAAGCCACTGTTTTTCTTTTACAATCTTATAATGAAATGGCAGCCTGATGCAAGTAGCGCCAAGATCATGTATATGATCAAAATCTTCTTCTTTAATGAAATTACCGCGGAAAGCTTTTTCAAATTGATCCAGAGATTTTTTCCCGCTGGCCTTAGCTATTTCCGCTTTAAAAATATGTTCAGATATATGCCGGCCGCCCAGGATATAACCTTCCATCATGAGCCAACCACCCAGGTTCACCCCGCGCAGCATAAAATCTTTGCCTTGCTGGTTGGCAATTTTGCCATTTCTTACCTGCAATAGATCCACTTTTCTCTCCTTTTTAGAAAGTGTGCCAGTCGGGACGAGAAGCAGTTACCAGTCATTGCAAAAACAGTAAGAACTAATTATTCTTCTACTGCTTTTCGTATGGACTGTTTCTCGAATTGACTGCTTTTTGTATTTACTGGCAAACTTTATCAGAAAGTAGTCATGAACTGTACCGCTCCTTTATCCAGATAAGGAAAGCGGCCCTGGTCCCGGCGATCCAGCTCTACCCCGGTCATCGCTTTTAACTCCAGCCGACCGTTTATCTTATAACTAAATCCTATTTTCAGACGGTCATCAACCAGGGTATCTTTATAATTGTTGAGTTCCGGAGTAGCTGGATAGATCCTGGATACTTCTGCCGCTTCGCGCAGATAAGCTAGTTCTAGTTCCCAAAACTTTCCGATCCGGCGTTGATAACCAAACACAGGGAATATTTCCTTTTTACGATAATAGTAATTATTGCTTTGCGCCTGGAGAAATTCCTGTATAAAGTATTTCCGTTGATAGCGTAATTCCAGCGAGACCAGGCTTTTCCAGTCAAGCACATATTCCAGGTAAGGGCTGATATAATACTTGCTATAATAACTGTGATAATTCTCTGCCTGCCGGGAAGATATAAATTCCCAGTTTTGTGTTCCTGTCTCCCGGAATGACTCTATCCCAATATTTATAATCTCGTTGATCCTATATTCCATGACATGCTTAAAATAATCACTGCCGGTTGTCAGCCGATACCAAGTGGTTATGCTGCGGTAATCAGTAAAATCCTTGTTCGCGGCCGGGGTCAGCACCAGCTCCAGGTATGTATAGACAGCTTTATTATCATACCTGGCATAAACCTGGATCTCCCGGGGATTCTTATTATAAATTTCTTCCGTATCAGCAAATTCTTTTTCCTTGCTATAGGCATAATTATTGTCAAAATTAAGCCACCAGTAGTTTACTTTAATATAGGAAAGCGGCTGGCCCCACTTTAGTCCCAGCCCCACATCAGTGCGCTGTTTCTCAAAAGCCGGGACTCCCAGGAACGAGGCAGCCAGAGCATCACTAAAAATATACTCAAACTCAAAAACATTTTTATATGCCGTCTGGTCAAACGTATCGATACGGTCAAAGCCGTTTCTGGCTATGGTTGTACCATTAATAGTTTGAAAATAATTAAGATCACCTTTTAAATTCAACCGTCCAGTTAAAGGGATTTTAAATTTTAGCTGGTTAGTGAACAATAAATCCCGCACATTGACACTGCCGCCGGAGATACGTATGGCATTATCACTGGCCTGCCATAATTTATCCCAGGACCGGGGAAAACTCTGGGTCAGCAGGTCTAATTCGTATTCCCGGTTCTTACGCTCTGGTTCGATATAAGCTGCTTCACTCAGGGCACGACAGACCAATATAAATATAAGTAGTAATACTTTTTTCATAATAAGTACATTTTATTGCTTTTTCTTTAATAATGTCAATAAAAAGAAAGACCCATTAAGCTATGACCATAGCTTAATGGGTCTTGAAAGAGAACATGACTATTTACTATTTCTTTCTTCTGGCGATCGGTAATCCGGTCTTCTGATTTTCAATTATTTCAAATTCTGCCGGAATTTCTATTGCTCCGGTAGCATCCTTGCTAAAATACTGCAAGTGCCCTTTCTTGTGAAAGTAATACGTCACCCCTTTTGAATTGGTGTGAGAATTAGCCATTGATTTCACCTCTTTTCCCAGTTTTCTCAATATTTACAGCGTTTTTATCATACTCTTATAGGTTCTTATTGTCAAGAACTAAGTTAGCAGGCTTGCTTGGCCCGGCAAACAGGATCCTGGACAGGAAAATACTCATGGTCAGGCACACCAGACCGCCAATCACCACAGAATACGGTACAGTCAGCCAGTCAGCCAGCAAACCAGCCTGAAAACTTCCTAAGGGAGTCATACCAAGGAACATTACGGTATAGAAGCCCATTACCCTGCCGCGCAGTTCGTCCGGGGTTTCCTTTTGTAATAAGTTATTGATGGTGGTGGTTTGGGTCACTATCCCCCAGCCCACCCCAACCAGAGCTAATAAAGAAATATTCACGCTTTTAGAAAAACCAAAAACGATCAGGCTTATTCCTAATACAATCCCACCCAGGGACACTAACCTGTTACTATGGTCTGAATGGCTGAAAATAGTCAAGGATAGGGAAGACAATAAAGCCCCTATACCTATGGCTGAAAGCAAGACACCTAAACCTTTGGCGCCAATATTCAAGATATCCCGGGCAAATACCGGCATCAGCACCATATAGCTCACACCAAAGAGACTGGAAACAGATACCAGGATGATCAGATTCCTGATCTTGCGGTTTTGCCAGACATATCTTGCGCCATCCATGGTACTATCGTGTAATGAACTATGATTGCTATTTTTAGGGGTAAAATCTCCCTTCATAAACAGTAATCCAGCTAGCACGGCCAGGAAACTGAAGCCGTTAATATAAAAACAAGTGCCTACTCCCCAAGCGCCGACCACAAAACCGGCAACGATCGGGCCAATGATCCTGGCTATATTAAAGATCATGGAATTAAGGGCAATGGCATTACTAAGGTCTGCTTTGCCAACCATTTCTATAACAAAAGAATGCCGGGCCGGCATATCAAAGGCGTTGACCAGGCCGATCAATCCGGCCAATAGAGCAATATGCCAAAACTCAATAATGTGTAAAGAAAACAATATCCCCATAATAAAGGCCAGGATCATGGATAAGGCCTGGGTGCAGATAATTAGATTTCTTTTTCCCATTCGGTCAGCCACTGTCCCGCCCCAAACGGAAAAAAGCAGGATAGGCAAAGCCGCAATAGCATTGATAATACCTAATAAAAAAGGGGAATTAGTGAGTTGCAGCACTAACCACCCCTGCGCGACATTCTGCATCCAGGTGCCGGTCAGCGAGACCATTTGCCCGGAAAAGAATAACCGGAAATCACGATGTTTAAGAGACGAAAAATATTTTTTCATGTAACCTCAAATAAAAACCGAATGACAGCGAATTACACGAATAAAGTCATTCGCGATATTCGATTCCTTTCATTCGGCCTTCATTCGCTTTCCTTAAAAATATATATCGATCTGCTTGGCTTCCTGTGCCCTGATCCTGGACGCGGCATTATAGCCAATAATATTGCCTGTGACCCTTTCTTTGGTACCATCAAGCCAGTTGATTTCCATAACGGTTATCTTAAAAGACCCGGCATAAGTATCGATATGCTTACTATTATGATATACCAGTTTGGTAATGCCCAGGAATCTGCAACTGAAGATGCCCTCACTGGTAAAATAGCTTTTTGGCAACACCGGCTTAAACTCCAAGGTAAGCTCTCCCTGGTCATTTAACCTGAATGGTTTCCCGCCCACAGTCATCATGATCCAGATTTCCAGGAATTCAGCGGTAGACCCGCTCAAACGCGCCACACAACCCCTACCCCACATCCGGTTGTCAGGAAATGCGCTGGAAACAATAAAGGAAGAATTTTCCAGGATACTGCGCCCGTAAACAGAAGCTTGCTGGAAACAAACACCAGCTTTTTCAAATTCCGTGAAAAACTCCTCATACAAACCGC
>DJVG01000043.1 GCA_002441095.1 Elusimicrobia bacterium UBA6262 | reverse complement strand
GTCGGCGGTTGGGCGGCGCTGGCTGGGGTTATTTTACTGGGGCCGCGTTTTGGCAAATACGGGAAAAATGGCAATATATATCCTATTCCGGGGCATAATCTGTCCCTTGCCACTATTGGCACTTTTGTTTTGTGGCTGGGCTGGTTTGGATTTAATCCTGGTTCAACCATGGCGGCTGATCCTCTCGCTATCAGTCATGTAGTAGTTACTACTAATACGGCGGCGGTGGCGGCGGTGATGAGTTCGACATTGCTTTCCTGGATATTGCTGGGCAAACCTGATCTGGGAATGACCCTGAACGGCTGTTTGGCCGGGCTGGTGGCGATCACTGCTTCATGTGCGTTTGTCAGTATCGGAAGTTCCTTGATCATCGGTTTGATCGCCGGTATCCTGGTGGTCCTGTCAGTCATCAGTTTTGACCGGTTACACCTGGATGATCCTGTTGGCGCGTTTTCTGTGCATTTAGTCAACGGCGTGTTTGGCACTTTAGCTGTGGGGCTTTTTGCCCAGGATAAAATTACCGGGACAGCTACTGGTAACGGATTATTCTTTGGCGGCGGGACCACTCTGCTGCTGCATCAATTGGCCGGGGTCCTGGCGGTGGCTGGATTTACTTTTGCCCTGGCTTTCCTGGCCTGGGCGATCCTTAAAAAGACTATGGGTATAAGGGTTAGCTTACAGGAAGAAATAGACGGTTTGGATATCGGGGAACATGGCAATACTTGTTATCCTGAGTTCCTGACCAGGAAACAGAGCTATTCATTCTTAGGGACAAAAAATGACCAATAGTACTGGAGGAGGTTTATTATGAAACGCATTGAAGCGGTAGTGAGGCCGGAAAAAGTAGATGAAGTGCGGCGGGCGTTGCAGTCTGTCGGTTGCTCGGGATTGATGATCAGCGAAATCATGGGGCACGGTAAGCAGAAGGGGGTTGTCCAGCAGTGGCGGGGAGAAAAATTCAAGGTGGAATTATTACCTAAAGTAAAAGTAGAGACCATCGTCAGGAATGAAGACCTGGCTAAGATCATCAAGGTTATTTGTGAGACCGCCCGGACCGGCGATATCGGTGATGGCAAGATCTTTGTTTCCCCGGTAGAGAATGTTATCCGGATACGCACCGGCGAAGAAGGGGAAATAGCTATTTAATCTTCGGGGAGTGATAAAATAGCTTTGCTAATAGCGCCTTTTTTTGTTATAATCTGTCAAAGTTTCAATCAAAGAAAGGACAGGTATCTCCAATGAAAGTGAAAGAAGGCATGACTGTAAAGGTAACCAGCCTTTCCCCTGAGATGAATGCCAGGGAGGCTCTGGATTTATTGCTTAAAATGGAGATCAGCGGATTGCCGGTTGTTGACAGCAATAACAAATTAATAGGAATGTTCACTGAAAAAGGGGTTTTGAGGACCCTCTTGCCGGGTTATATTGAAAAAGTAGGTACTTTTACTTATCATGAGAATCCCAAAATGATCAAACAGAAAGTTGCTGCTTTGGCAACCATGACGGTAAAAGAAATAATGCGGGAAGACGTGATCACGGTGAATGAAGAAACAGCTCTCTCGGAAGTAGCCAGGATCATGCTGGTCCAGAAGGTACGGCGCTTGCCGGTTTTAAACAACAATAAAGAGTTAGTGGGAATAATAGCGCGCGTGGACGTGCTGAAAGCTTTATTTGCGGAGCAGAATTAAGCGATGAGGACTAACTTAAGTAAACTTATATTGCTATTTGCCATTGCTACGGTGATCGGGGTCTGGTCCAGGGTTATCGGGATGAGTCCGCACCAGGCTTTGGCGGTTGCTATTTTTTCTGTTTCCTTGCTGGGAACCCTGTTTTTCTGGGATTTCCGTATCAGCTTTGTCTTTCTGGGCATATCTGTCTTGCTGGCCAGTAAAACCATAGACCTGGAACATCTGGTCGCTTTCTCTTCACTGGAGATCATCCTCTTTTTAGTCGGGATGATGGTCATAGTCGGCTTGCTGAAAGATGCCGGGTTTTTTGCCTGGATCGTCACTTTGATCCTGCGCATCAGGAACATGACCGCTAAAAAATTCGTTTTTGTCTTAGCCGTGATCTCCGCACTGCTGGCCTGTGCCGTAGATGAAGTTACTTCTATTATTTTTATGGTGGCAGCTATCCTGGAAATATGCGATTACTTTGAAGCGGATCCAATCCCCTATATTATTATCTCTGTTCTGGCTACCAATATTGGTTCAGCCGGTACCGTATTAGGAAACCCTATCGGGATATTGATCGCTACCAAATCCGGCCTGACCTTTGAGGATTTTATCATTAAGGCATTCCCCCTGGCAATGATCAGCCTGGTAGTGATGATCTTTATAGTAATTGCATTTTATAAAAAATCACTGGAAAAACTTGACCAGCAGATCAAAAAATTAGGATCAAATGAGATCCTGATCGATCTGATCTCAGTGCCGCCGGATAAGAACACTAAAGCAGCATTATATATATTTGGGATCACTATTGCTTTCATCGCTTTATCGCACCGGCTGGATGTCATGTGGAAGCTGGAGAATAATACGGTCCTGCTGATCGTACCGCTGGTGGCGGCTGGATTGATCATGATCTGGAAACATAACAAAGCCCAGGAGTTTATTGAAAAAGATGTAGAATGGGGGACCTTGCTTTTTTTCCTGTTACTATTTGCCCAGACCGGGACTTTAAAATATACCGGCGCGACAGATTTCCTGGCCCAGAAGATCACTGGTATTACCGGCCATAATCCCTATTTTATTACAACTTTTGTGCTGTGGGTCAGTGCGATCGGGTCCAGTATCCTGGATAATGTGGTGCTGGTAGCGGCTTTTATCCCGGTTATCCAGGAATTCCAGAAATTTGGTATAGCGCTGCAGCCTTTGTGGTGGGCCTTGCTGTTTGGCGGTTGTTTTGGCGGCAATATCACCCTGGTCGGGTCAACTGCCAATATTGTGGCGCTGGGGTTATTGCAAAAGGAAAGGAAAATAAAAATAAGTTTTTTCACCTGGTTTTGGATCGGCCTGTCGGTGGGGACCGCAACTACCTTAGTGATCTGGATAGCGCTGCTATTTTTACCATTTTATAAATAAGATAATCCGAGGAGAAGAAAGTGAAAATGTGCGAATGCTTGAAAAAAGAATGCTGCCTGATGGCTATCAAGGCTGATACCCGTGATGAGGCGATCCGGGAAATGAGCGAAATGCTGGTTAAAGCAGGCCAGGTAAATAATAAGGAAGTGTTTATTAAGGATATCCTGGAGCGGGAAGCAAGAGGGACCACCGGCATCGGCCTGCAAGTGGCAGTACCCCATGCCCCGACTGAAGCAGTGGGTGACTTTGTGATCGGCTTTGCCCGTTCAGAAAAAGGGATCGATTTTACTTCTAGTGACGGAGATAAAGTTCATTTAATATTTATTATGGGCACTAATCCGGATAAGCTGACCGCCTACCTGAAATATCTGGCAGCCCTGTCCCGTTTGTTGCGCCAGCCAGAATTCAGGAAAGCCCTGATGGCGGCGGCTACCCCGGAAGAGGTGGTCGCAGTTTTTACAAATTTTGAAAGCGATTAGTTACCAAAAAGGGCTTTTTCTTACTTGTATATTTAATAGACAGCAATTGCATAAGTATTAGGCACAAAGCAGTGCTTAAATAGGCATAATACCGAGCGAACATAGACGTTCAATTTGGTCAATGACATTGACTTTATTGGGCGTTTTTTTTTATTTGAAAACTATTACACCGATTTCTTAAAGATCCGCCAGAGGCGGACAAGGATTACCCGCCACTAAAACTTCGGCGGGCGCGGCACAGATTAAAACAAATCGTACTTAAAAAGGGAGGGCAAGAAGATGAATGTCAGGCATAGTGTTTTGAAGAACATCGGCAGTGTAGAATTGGTCAAGGATGTAAAACCGAAAAAAGTAACCAGTTATTTCGGGGTGAATACTTTCAGCCAGGCAGAAATGCAGAAACGGGTCAGCAAGAAGACCATGGAGTCATTTAAGTTGTGGCTCAGCGCAGGCCAGAGCATCAACGAGCAAGAGGCTGATGAGATCGCCGGGGCAATGAAAGACTGGGCAGTGGAAAGAGGAGTGGACTTCTATGCTCACTGGTTCCAACCGATGACCGGCTTGACCGCAGAGAAACACGATACCTTCCTGACCTTCAAGGGCGGCAAAGTGATCGAAAAATTTTCCGGGTCCAAGCTGATCCTGGGTGAACCGGATGCCTCCAGTTTCCCGTCGGGCGGCATCAGGAGCACGTTTGAAGCCCGCGGCTATACTGCCTGGGATCCTTCCAGCCCGGCTTTTATCAGCGAAACCGCGTTAGGCAAAACCCTGTGCATACCCTGCATTTTTGTTTCCTATCATGGCTATGCCCTGGACAAAAAATTGCCGTTGCTGAGATCCGATGAAGCGATCAGCAAAGCCGCGGTAAAACTGTTGAAAGTGTTCAAGAACAATAAGGTAAAAAAAGTGGTTTCCACCTGCGGGCCGGAACAGGAATATTTCCTGATCGACAAGCATTATTATAATATGAGGCAGGACCTGATGCTGACCGGACGCACCTTGATCGGTGCTCCGTCGCCGAAAGGCCAGCAATTGGAAGACCAGTATTTCGGTTCGATCAAGGACCGGGCGTTGAATTACATGCAGGAAGTCTGCGCTGAAGCTTATAAAGTCGGCATCCCGGTAAGTACCCGCCATAATGAAGTAGCGCCGCACCAGTATGAGTTTGCCCCGATCTTCGAGGAATCCAATCTGGCCTCTGACCATAACCAGATGTTAATGGATATTATGAAAAAGGTGGCTTTGCGCCACGATTTGGTCTGTCTCCTGCATGAAAAACCTTTTGCCGGCATTAATGGCAGTGGGAAACATTTAAACTGGTCCATGGCTGATGACCAGGGCAATAACCTGCTGAATCCGGGTAAGTCGCCGCAGGAGAACCTGCAGTTCCTGGCAGTGCTGACCGCGATCCTGCGCGCTGTGTACAATCACTCTGATCTGCTGAGAGCCAGTATTGCTTTCGCCGGCAATGAGCATCGCTTGGGAGCCAATGAAGCCCCGCCGGCCATTGTCTCCGTGTTTTTAGGAGAACAATTGACCGCGATCCTAGACACTATCGAAAAAGGCGCCAAACAAAAAGTCAGCAAACAGGATATCATCAATCTGGGAGTAGGCAAACTGCCGACGATTAACAAAGATGCCACTGACCGCAACCGCACATCGCCCTTTGCCTTTACCGGGGCTAAGTTCGAGTTCCGGGCTT
Organism: Elusimicrobia bacterium UBA6262; assembly: GCA_002441095.1. Lineage (GTDB taxonomy): Bacteria > CAYTYR01 > UBA6262 > UBA6262 > UBA6262 > UBA6262. The sequence goes on along the minus strand of DJVG01000043.1, from coordinate 65,834 downwards.
TGGGGTCTTCACAGAATATTTCCACTCCGATCATGATCCTGAACACGATCATCGCCGACTCACTGACCTATGTGGCGGAGCAGATCGAGAAGCAGGCTAAAACCAAAGATCTCGAGAGCGCGGTCATGGCTGTGGTTACTTCTTTGGTAAAAGAAACCAAAAAGATATGTTTTGAGGGCAATAACTATGCAGCCGAATGGGTCATAGAAGCAGAGAAGAGAGGCCTGCCCAATATCGCCGCTACTTATAAGGCCTTGAAAGCCATTAGTAAAAAAGAAAATATTGCTATTTTCGAAAAGCAGGGCGTCCTGACTAAAGATGAACTGGTATCCCGTTACCATATCTGGATCGAAATGTACAATACAATGCTCACCATCGAAGCCAATACTCTGAAAGAAATGGTCAATGCCAATGTTGTGCCCTCTGGACTGGATTACCAGAGCCAGCTGGCAAAAATCGTTTCTGAATTGACTCAGCTCAAGGCCAGCGCCGGCTTAAATGTGGATGAAGCAGCCTATGCTGATTTGAAAGAGCATTTATCAGAAGTCACCTACAAGATCTACTATGTCCGGAAGCATACCTTGGCCATGGCCAAACTGCTGGAAAAAGCGGCTGGAGAAGAAGGGCCGGAAAAAGCGGAAACGTATTTCAACGAGCTGAAACCCCTGATGGAACATATCCGCCGGCATTGCGATGACCTGGAGACCGTGATCTCAGACGAGCATTGGGACTTGCCGAAATACCGCGAAATGCTCTTCGTGATGTAAATAAGGATCTATGAAAAAGAAGATATTGATCATAAAACATGTTGAAAATGAAGGACCGGGCAGTATTGGGGATTTTTTCCGCAATACTGCCTGGGAACTTCGTACTGTGGAATTATTCCGTGGCGATTCGTTGCCGGCAGACCTGGATGAAGTGGCGGCAGTAGTGGTAATGGGCGGCCCGATGAATGTCTATGAAGAGGATAAATATCCTTTTCTAAAAGAGGAAAATGCGTTCATAAAAACAGTCGTAGGAAAAGAGATCCCTTATCTCGGTATTTGCCTGGGTTCACAGTTGTTGGCCAAAGCCTGCGGCGCGGCAGTGATCAAAGCGCCGCAAAAGGAGATTGGCTGGTTTAATGTAGCCCTGACCCTGGAAGCTGCGCATGATCCATTACTGCAGGAGATAGACGGGCCTTTGGAAGTTTTCCAGTGGCATGAAGACACTTTTGTAATTCCCGAAGGCGGTGTATTGCTGGCGACGGCAGAGACATGTAAGAACCAGGCTTTCCGCTATGGGCAGAATGCCTATGGCCTGCAATTTCATATAGAAATTACTACAGATATGATCTGGTCCTGGGTTAAGGCAGATGAAAGCCTTCCTAACTCAGTAGAACTGCTGATGGGCGCGTATCAACGGAAGGACCTCTTGGCAACGCAAATAAAAAAGCTATGTGATAATTTTTCAATTTTACTGAAGGCCTAATTTTTTTTAGCCGGAAGTGATTAAAGTATAGGCAAAAAATGCACAAAAGGCTGTGCCTGGAAAAGGATTGTTCTATGATCACTGTCTTGATCGCGGAAAACGAAAAAAAGATCCAGAAAATAGTCAGCCAGATGCTCAAGGCCGAAGGATATGGTGTGGTAGAAGAAAAAAGCGGGATCCTCTACAAGACGGTCATGGCCAAGGTTGAAAAACAGCTGATTGATTTTGTTTTGGAACAAACCGCAGGAAACCAGTTGAAAACTGCCAGGATATTAGGTATAAATAGGAATACTCTCCGTACCAAGATCAAGAAACTGGGCATTGACATCACGAGATGGAAATCCGAGAGCCGAGATTAGTTATGAGAACCGAGATGAAAAAGCTCAAAATATTTTTTTCTAAAAAGAAGCGCGCATACTCGCACGGGTATGTAAGCATCTTTTTAGAAAAAAATATGAAGAGAATTTTTATCGAATTCCATAATCAAATCTCGGTTCTTGGATAAAAGAGGTAACGTAAATGAAACCTCAAGGGTTGTACGATCCGCGATATGAACATGATTCCTGCGGAGTTGGCTTTGTCTGTAATATCAAGGGCCAGCGCTCCAATGAAATAGTCAGGCAAGGATTAGAAGTTCTTAACCGGCTGGCTCACCGCGGTGCTACGGGATCTGACCCCAAGACCGGTGACGGAGCCGGCATATTGATCCAGATACCGCATGAGTTTTTCAGCCAGGTTTGCCGCACAGCCGGCTTCAATTTGCCTGCTGCCGGGAAGTATGGCACTGGCCTGGTGTTTTTGCCAACAGATGCTAAAGAGAGGGAATACTGCAAAAAGAAATTCGCCGCGATCGTCAAAAATGAAAAATGCGAAATACTGGGCTGGCGTCCGGTACCGGTAGATAACTCGGTCATTGGCAAGACTGCCCGAGAAACTGAGCCAATGATCGAACAAGTATTTGTCGGCACTGCCAGCGCTAAAGCCGGACAAGACAGTCTTTATCTCGAAAGAAAACTCTATATTATCCGCAAACTGGTTGAAAATGCTATCCGTGAGTCTCCCCTGCAACAGAAATCTTTTTTCTATATTACTAATTTGTCCAACCGGACTTTTTCCTATAAAGGTCTCCTGATGCCGGAACAGGTCGCAGAATATTTTGTTGACCTGAAAGATCCGGCTTTGCACAGCGCGATCAGCCTGGTGCATTCACGCTACAGTACAAATACTTTCCCGGCCTGGGACCTGGCGCAGCCGTTCCGTTTCCTGGCGCATAATGGCGAGATCAATACCCTGCGGGGCAATATCAACTGGATGCGGGCCAAGGAAGGGTTGCTGAAAAGCAAATTATTCGGTGAGGACCTGAAAAAGATCATGCCTACTATCGTACCTGATGGCAGTGATTCCGCGTCTATTGATAATGTTTTCGAATTAATGGTTTTGGCGGGCCGGTCTTTAGCCCATTCTATGACCATGCTGATCCCGTCGGTCTGGGAACACAATGACCTGATGGACCAGCAGTTAAAAGATTTCTACATGTACCATACCTGCCTGATGGAGCCCTGGGACGGACCGGCAGCTATTGCTTTCACCGACGGCAGGCAGATCGGCGCGGTGCTGGACCGCAATGGCTTGCGGCCGGCGCGGTATCTGGTGACCAAGAAAGACCTGGTGGTCATGGCCTCTGAAGTGGGAGTATTGGATATCCCGCCGCAGGATATTTTGTATTCAGGAAGACTTGAACCAGGGAAGATGTTCTTTATCGATACCGAAGCGGGGAGGATCATCGACGACCGGGAATTGAAAGAGCAGATGTCCAGCCGCAACCCGTACGGCGAATGGATCAAAGATAATATGCTGGAACTGGACAGCTTGCCGGAAGCAGTGATGATGCCTTTGGACAAGAGTGCTTATTTAAGATCAACAGATATACTGACTGATATGAAGGCGTTCGGCTATAGCCGGGAAGACCTGAAAACTATTATCAAGCCGATGGTGGAGAATGGCCAGGAACCAGTCGGTTCCATGGGCAATGACACGCCGCACGCGGTATTAAGCAAAAAACCGCAATTACCTTATACTTATTTCCGTATGCTGTTCGCCCAGGTGACCAATCCGCCGATCGACCCGATCCGGGAAGAACTGGTCATGAGCCTGGAAAGCTTTATGGGCCCGCGAAAGAATTTAATGGAAGAAGTACCGCAAAATTGCCGCAAGCTCAGGGTACCGCTGCCAGTCATTACTAACGATGAGCTGACCCGGATACATTCTATTAAAGAGCCCGGATTCCGCGCCAAGCGGATCTCGATCCTGTTCCCGGTCAATGGGAACGAAGCAGAAGATGAAAAAGAATTCCTGAAAGCTCTCGACCGTATCTGCGCCGATGCGCGGGAAGCGATCAGCGAAGGGTTTACTTTTATTATTTTGAGCGACCGGGGCACCAGCCGGAAACAAGCCGCGTTGCCAGCCCTGCTGGCTACCGGGGCAGTCCACCAATACCTGGTAAAAAAAGGATTGCGCGCGCAGATCGCCATAATTGTAGAAAGCGCGGAACCCAGGGAAGTGAATCACTTCACTCTCTTGCTGGCTTTTGGCGCGGGAGTTGTTAATCCTTACCTGGCGTATGAAGCTATCGAGCACCTGATCCTGGAAGGGGAAGTGCATCTCCGACTGGACAAGGCAGTCGATAATTATATTAAAGCTATTAACAAGGGCATTAAAAAAGTGCTTTCGAAAATGGGTATTTCCACTTTGCAAAGCTACCGCGGCGCCCAGATCTATGAAGCTCTTGGTTTGGCTGACGACGTGATCGAGAGATGTTTTGCCGGCACTGTTTCCCGCATCGGCGGAGCGGATATGAAAATCCTGGCCCGGGAAACCATTTTGCGCCATCAGCAGGCCTATCCTTTGCGCGATGAATTCAAGACCCCGTATTTGATCACCGGCGGGTTATACCAGTGGAAAAGGGACGGGGAATACCATTTGTGGAATCCTGAAAGCATTGCCGCTCTGCAGGATGCTACGCGCAACGGGGATTACGGGAAGTATAAAGAATTCGCCGGTCTGATCAATGACCAATCGGGACATCCGACCACTTTGCGCAGTTTGCTGAAATTAAAAAAGGCCAAGCCGATTTCTTTGGATAAAGTAGAACCAATAGAAAACCTGGTCAAACATTTTGTGACCGGAGCTATGAGCTTCGGCTCGATCAGTAAGGAAACTCATGAAACCATGGCTATGGCCATGAACCGTTTAGGCGGTAAGTCCAATACCGGAGAGGGTGGAGAGGATCCAGCCAGGTTCGCGCCATTACCGAACGGGGATTCGGTGCGCAGCGCTATTAAACAAGTCGCATCCGGCCGTTTCGGTGTAACTACCAATTACCTGGTCAATGCCGATGAATTGCAGATAAAGATATCCCAAGGCGCGAAACCAGGTGAAGGCGGACAGTTACCCGGTCATAAGGTAAGCGTGACGATCGCCAAAACCCGTTACACTACTCCGGGCGTAACGCTGATCTCACCGCCGCCGCATCATGACATTTATTCTATCGAAGACCTGGCCCAGTTGATCTTCGACCTGAAAAATACTAATCCTACAGCGCGCGTCAGCGTCAAGCTGGTATCAGAGATCGGCGTAGGGACCGTAGCCGCGGGCGTGGCCAAGGGCCATGCTGACATGATCCTGATCTCCGGCGGGGATGGCGGCACCGGAGCGTCACCGTTGAGCTCGGTCAAGCATGCCGGCCTGCCCTGGGAGCTGGGATTATCAGAAACGCACCAGACCCTGGTGCTCAATGACCTGAGGAGCCGGGTCCGCCTGCAGGCTGACGGACAAATGCGCACCGGACGGGACCTGGCCATAGCCGCAATGCTCGGAGCCGAAGAATTCGGGTTCGGCACTGCTGCCCTGGTTGTATTAGGCTGCGTGATGCTGAGGCATTGCCATTTGAATAATTGCTCGGTCGGGGTTTGCACCCAGGATGAAGAGTTGCGCAAACGGTTCCGCGGTAAACCAGAATACCTGGTGAATTATTTCCGTTTAGTAGCCGAAGAACTGCGGGAGATCATGGCAGGATTAGGCACTCCTACCTTGGAAGATATGGTCGGCCGGACAGACCTGCTGGAGCTGAACAAGGATATGCTAGACTGGAAAACCAAAGGTCTGGATTATTCCCGGATGTTATACCAGCCGAAGGCCAATATAAATATTGAAACACACCAGATCATTAAACAAAACCATAATATAGATAAGGTGCTGGACCGGCAATTGATCGTCCTGGCCAAACCAGCGCTGGAAAAAAAGGAACCGATCAAAGTAGAGCTCACAATCAAAAATACCAATCGCACGACCGGCGCCATGTTGAGCGGCGAAGTTTGTAAAAAATATGGCGAAGCTGGCTTGCCGGAAGATTCTATTAATTTTAAATTCAAGGGCATGGCTGGGCAGAGTTTCGGTGCGTGGCTGGCCAGAGGCGTGACTTTCGAGCTGGAAGGACTGGCTAATGACTATGTCGGTAAAGGCATCTCCGGCGGGAAGATAATAATTTATCCTGACCGGAAATCAGATTACCGGCCGGAAGAGAATATTATAATCGGAAATACTACTTTTTACGGAGCCATCACCGGGGAAGCTTATATTTGCGGCCGGGCTGGGGAAAGATTCTGTATCAGGAATTCCGGATTAAACGCGGTAGTGGAAGGTGTAGGCGACCATGGTTGTGAATACATGACCGGTGGCAGGATCGTGGTCCTGGGCAGTACCGGGCGCAATTTCGCGGCTGGCATGAGCGGCGGCGTAGCCTATATACTTGATGAAGACGGTAATTTCCCAGCCAGGTGCAACCAGGATATGGTGGAATTGGATATTGTTAATGAAGATGATGCGGGCATAATAAAAAACCTGCTGGAAAACCACAAAAAATACACTGGCAGTGAATACGCGCAAAAAGTACTGGCTGATTTTGAGGGCCAGCGCGGGAAATTCATCAAGGTCATGCCGCTGGAATACAAGAAGATACTGGAATCCAAGAAAAAAGCAGATAAGCTGGACTTAGAACAGTCTTATGACGGATAATAAAAGCTCGGTATACGGTGTACGGTAACGAAGCCCGAATAGAAGCTTGGTATACGGTAAACGGATACGAGGCCCGAATAGAAGCTAGGAATCGATATACGGTTTCGGAGAGCGAAAGGAAAAGAATTGGAAAATAAAAAGAAGATTGTTAGTTTTACGGATTTGGAAGTATATAACAATACTTATAAAGCGATGCTTGTAGTAATGAAAGAGGTCTTACCAAAATTACCAGATGTTGAAAGATATGATTTGAAAGATCAGCTAAGTAGAGCATGTAAGTCAGTGCCAAGATTAATAGCTGAGGGGTACGCGAAACGACATCAAAAAGCTGGCTTCCAAAAGTATATTGATGACGCAATGGCTGAGTGTAATGAAATAATTGTCAGCTTGAATCAGACTAAGGATATTTATCCAGAACAAACAGATGTTTTATTATGTAATAAATTGATAGATTCATATGATAAATCAGCGCGACAGTTATATAAACTCGGAAATGTTTGGAACAGTTTTAAACGGGCATCGAAACCGCACCCGTAAACCGAAGTTTGTAAACGGGCATCGTAACCGTAAACCGAAAAACGAGGTATAAGAATGGGTGATCCAAAGGGTTTCTTAAAAGTAAAACGGCTAAAAACAAAATACCGGCCGGTGTGCGTACGGACCAAAGACTACCGTGACGTGGTTGTACCGCGGAAAGAAGAAGTAACGCAGGAGCAGGCTTCGCGGTGCATGGATTGCGGGACGCCGTTCTGCCATTGGGGTTGTCCGATCGGTAATTATATTCCTGACTGGAACGACCTGGTTTACCGCTCCCATTGGGAACGGGCCATTGAACTCCTGCACGCCTGCAACAACCTGCCGGAAATTACCGGTCGTTTGTGCCCGGCTCTGTGTGAGTTTGCCTGCGTGCTGGGTATTAATGATGACCCGGTCACGATCCGCGAGAATGAGCTGGCTATTATTGAATATGCTTTCAAAATGGGACTGATCAAACCTGAACCGCCGCTGAAACGTACCGGCAAGAAAGTAGCAGTGATCGGGTCCGGACCAGCCGGGCTGGCTGCGGCTGACCAGTTGAACAAAGCCGGGCATAAGGTGACGGTTTTTGAAAAAGACGCCAAACCAGGCGGTATTTTGCGTTACGGTATTCCTGACTTCAAGCTGGAAAAGAGTATCCTGGACCGCCGGCTGGAGATCTATGAAAAAGAAGGGATCGAATTCCGCACCAATGTAAATGCGGGAATTGATTATCCTGTGGCTAAACTGTTGAAGGAATTTGACGCTGTCTGCCTCGCGGGTGGCTCACGTCAGCCGCGTGACTTTAAAATCGCGGGCCGGGAATTGGCAGGAATTTATTTTGCCATGGATTACCTGATCCAATCCAATAAAAAAGTGAGCGGGGAAAAAATACCAGCCAGCCAATTGATCGATACTAAAGGCAAAAAAGTGGTAGTGATCGGCGGCGGTGATACTGGTGCAGACTGTGTGGGCACTGCCCATCGCCAGGGAGCCAGCTGTGTAGTGCAGATCGAATTGCTGCCGCCAGCGCCGGAATGCCGGACCGGGCAATTCCCCTGGCCCAAATATCCGCCGCTGTTGAAGACTTCTTCCAGCCATGAGGAAGGCGGGGAAAGGGAGTGGGCCATCCAGACCAGGAAATTCAGCGGGGAAAAAGGACAGGTCAAGCATTTGGAATGCGTCCGTATCGATTGGTCAGGTAAAGATGCCAAGGGTTGCGTATCACCTAAGGACATAGCCGGCAGTGAGTTCAATATCCAGGCAGACCTGGTACTGTTAGCGCTTGGGTTCCTGCACCCGGAACCAAAAGGATTGTTGGAAAAGCTGAAAGTAGAACTGGACCAGAGGGGCAATGTCAAGGCCGGGGAGAACCACCAAACCTCAGTTCAGAAGATTTTTACTGCCGGGGACATGCACCGGGGCCAGTCCCTGATAGTCTGGGCCATATCCGAAGGCCGTACCGCGGCTTATAATATAGATAAATACCTGATGGGAAAGACGAACCTGCCAAAGATGTAAATTGAGGATATCAGGGAATCAGGAGATCAGGAAGAGGTTATCAGGATACCAGAATATCGGGTAAAAACTAATTCCCTTTTTACTTGCTTGCTTGACAAGAACATTTTATGGTATATATAATACTATCATGGTTAAAATGTCGGATATATTCAAAAAGATCGAGGAAAGAAAAAAAACAGATAAGGGTATCCAGCCATTACCTGTCTCCGCCGCTCCTCCACTAGACACTCCCATAGTTGCTCATCATGAAACTGTTTTTCAACCTGCTCCCGCACCGGCAGAAGCAGAAATAATTACGCCCAGCCCGCAGCCTATAAGACAAAATATAGATGTCGCTGCTTTCACTGAATGTGAAAAAGCCTATAATGATGCGCTGGCCTTAATGCAAGAAATAATGAAAGAAGATGCGATCTATGAGCTTATTGATATTCACCGGATCTCCGCGATCGTAGACAAGATAATCGATCTAGCCAGGGCGCATCCGGAGAAAATGACCGAACTGGCGTTAAATCCGGATGTTTCTTCGCAAACCACATATATATTTTGTCATGTAACCAATGTCTGTATTTTATCCATAATGATCGGCCTGGAATTAGGATACGAACCATACCGGTTAAAAGAACTCGGGACCGCCTCTTTATTGCATGATGTGGGGATGGCTCATTACCTGGAAATAATAAGCCAGGCCAATAAATTAAGCAAAGAAGATTTTGAGAGGACAAAAAACCATACCTTGTTTGCGGCCAAGATGTTATCCAGTATCAAAGGCCTGGATGATGTAGTTTTTGAAGTGGCGCGGCAACACCATGAACATCTGGACGGCTCCGGTTATCCCGATGGCTTGAAGGGCAGCCAGATACATGAATATAGTTCTATAGTCGGTATCCTGGATATATATGAAGCCATGATGCACCGGAGAACCTACCGCACCGAATTCCAGGCCCGGGAAACGATCCAGGAGATACTGAAAAATAAAAGCGCTTATGATCCTAAATTGATCAAGGTGCTGATAAACAAGATCGGTATTTTCCCGATCGGCAGCCTGGTGGAGTTGAACACCAAGGAATTAGCCAGGGTGGTCGCCCTGAATAGTAATAATATTCTTCGTCCAGTAGTAAAAATAATCACTACTTGCAATGGCGAAGAGTGCACCGAGGAAAAACGCGTAAACCTGGCTACGGAGCCGGCTATTTGGATAAGGCATTTAGATAAGGAATAAGAAATCCTGCCGGAGGGGCCATGAACGATTTAGCTAAAATATTTGCTAAAAATGAGAATATAGTTTTTCGCCAGGTCGCCGGTGAAGTAATTCTCGTGCCGGTCCGGGACAAAGTGGCTGACCTTAAGTGTATTTATACCTTAAATGAAGTGGGTGCTTTTGTCTGGAGCAATATTAACGGCAAGAGAAGCCTGGCTCATATTATTGACGCCTTGGTTAGTTCTTTTTCTGTTAATCCTGAGACTGCCAGGAAAGAGGTAAGCACTTTCATCGGGCAGTTGGAGACTAAAAAATTAATTGAAGAAATCAGGGCATTATAATGCCGTGTTCGCAAGTCCAGGAACTCAGTTATGCGGAATTTTCCGCTGCTCTGCACGATAAAGCGATCCTTGCCAGAACCCCCTTGTGCGGTACATTCACTTTAACCCAGCGCTGCAATTTGCATTGTGTCCACTGTTATGAGACAACTGATCCAGGGAAAACCGAATTAAACACCAGCCAGGTTAAAACGATCTTGGATAAACTGTCAGCAGCCGGGTGCTTATACCTGTTGATCACTGGCGGCGAACCCTTGCTCAGGGAAGATTTTATTGAGCTTTATTTATATGCTAAAAAGAAAGGGCTTATTGTCACTCTTTTTACTAATGGCACATTATTGACTCCGGAGATAGCCGATGTCCTGCGGGATTATCCGCCTTTTTTAGTAGAGATCAGTTTATATGGCATATCCAGGGAAACTTATAAAGCCATGACTGGCAACGGGGAAGCACTGGATCTCTGCCAGCGCGGGATCAGGTTGTTGCTGGACAGAGAAATTCCATTGAAATTAAAAACCATGGTTACTACCCAGAACCGGCCGGAACTCTGGCCGATCAAAAATTATGTGGAACAAGAATTAAAAATAGATTTCCGGTTCGACGCTATGATCTGGCCCAGGATAAACGGACAGAAAGATAATATTTTCTGCCGGCTTTCTCCGGCCGAGGTCGTTCAACTTGATATTGAGGACCAGAAGCGCTCCCGGGGCTGGCAGGAATTCAATGGCCAATATGGCCAGGCCGCGTATTCGGAGAAACTTTTTACCTGTAATGCGGGAAAAAGCTCTTTTGCCGTAGACTCTTATGGCCAATTACGGCTGTGCGATATGTTGCGCTCACCCAGCTTTGATTTACTGGCTGGTTCTTTCCGTGAAGGATGGGATGAATGTTTTGCTAAGATATCTTCGCTGACGCGCCAGAAAAAGGACTCACCCTGCGGACAGTGTCAGCAAAGTGCTTTTTGCAATCTCTGCCCAGCCTGGTCCAGCCTGGAAGGCGGCGAGGATGAGTTTATCGTTGATTTTGTGTGCCAAATTGCCCAGCTCAGGGCTAAAGAATTCGGAGGAGGAAAAAATGGACAAAAAAGAGTATCAAACACCGCAAATAAAAGAAGTCAAGTTGTCTCCTGAAGAAGCAGTTTTAACGGCTTGCAAGGCCGCCACCGGGGACCTAAAAGCGCAATTTGGCTGTAAAGGGCCTGACTCATGTGTTAATAAAGCAAGCGGCTCTTAAATTTAAGTATGGTGGATAAAATTGCCAAATTTCAAGGTGACAATTGGCGGCGTTACTATTGCTCTGGTCTCAGCTGATGATCAAGAGATTAATATTAAGGCAAGATATAGGCCTTTCCAAACAGCTGGTAATTGTCAGGCAGTACTGCGTATTCATCAAGGCAGCTTCCCGTTGATCAAGATGGGAAAAATAAATTTTGACTCTGGCGCTACCTGGTGTTTCGGGACTGCCTGGGGCAAGAATATCCTGCATTTTTATAACCTGGATTTCGGCTCCCATCCCTATCAAACCGTTGTATTAAAGAAAAACTTTTCCTCCGGTGATATTTATTTAAATCCTCAAGCCAAGAAATTAAATATTTATCCTTTCCAATATCCTTTTGATGAAATTTATTTCATTCATCTTTTTTCTCTAGGGGTAGGTATATTAACCCATAGCTGTGGCATTAATGACCAGGGACGGGGGTTGCTTTTTCTCGGAGCTTCCGGCGCCGGGAAGAGTACCATGGCAAAATTATGGGAAAAAGAAAAGGGAGTCACCATCCTTAATGATGACCGGGTGTTGGTCAGGCAGTGGCAGGGGACCCCATATATTTTCGGTACCCCCTGGTATGGCAAAAGCCAGGTGTGTTGCGCGGATAGAGCGCCATTAAAGGGAATTTATTTTCTTAAAAAAGCGAACAAAAACTGCTTGAAAGCTCTTTCTCCGGCAGAGACCGCAGCCCGGATCGCGGCTACTGCTTTCCTGCCATTTTGGGATAAAAAGGGGATCGAATTCGCCTTATCTTTTTGCGTAGAAATTGCCAGAAAAATCCCGGCTTGGGAAATAGGATTTGTACCGGATAAAAATATAGTAGATTTCGTCAGGAGCCAGTTTTAATGAATCCGCAGATAGAGTTCTCCAGGATATGCCAGGAGATACTGACGGACCAAAACAGGTTAAAATTCCAGGTCGCCGGCGGCAGTATGCGCCCATTTATGCGCACTGGTGATACCATAGTAGTAGAGCCGGTTGAAATAGCTATGATCAATTCAGGGGATATTGTTTTTTGTAAAACCAGTGCCGGTAAATTATATGTTCACCGGGTAATAAAAAAGCTAGATCAAGGCGAGCAGACTGTCCTGGTGACCAAGGGCGATGCCTATATTCATCCGGATCCGCTAGTAGAGGCAAAAGATGTATTGGGTAAAGTCATTGCTATTGAACGGAACGGTAAGCACAGGAATATAGACGGTAGCGCTAACTATTTCTGGTTTAGGCTGGCCCAGTTAGGGCCTTATTTTTATCCCCTGGCAGCAATATTTAAGAAGCTGGGTGACGCTGATGATATATACGAAAAACTGCTGGTTAATATTCCCAGTGAGCGGGAAGAAAATGGTCCGCTGATAGAAAAATTGTCTGCTCCGGGATTTAAATGGGAATATTTTTTACAGCGAGCCATAGAGGAAAAAGTAGCGCCGCTGATATACAAGTCCTTAGAAGCTTGGGGGACAGCACGACTGAATATCCCGGCAGTGGTATTAGAGCGATTCAGGAGCAGTTATTACCAAACTCTTACCAATAATGTTTTAATTTTTAAAAAGACCGGGGAGATATTGGCAGCTTTCCGCCGGCAGGGGATCAAGATCCTTGTTTTTAAGGGGCCGGTCCTGGCAGAATTGCTGTATCCGGACATTGGTTTGCGCCCCATAACAGATGTAGATATTTTAGTTGCCCGGGAAGACCTGCCTGCGGCTGACAGGATACTGCAGGAATTAAATTACACCGCGCCTTTTGCTATTAAAGACTTTTCCTCGCTGCAAGCAAATCCCTATCGCAATAGCTTAATGTACACTGATCCGCAAGGAACACCCCGGTTTGTTCATCTTTATTGGCATCTATTAAATCTCTTCCCTTTTGAGCAGGAAGTCCTGGGAAAATTTACAATGAAGAATATCTGGCAGTCGGCCACGACCGTTTATGTGGATGAAGTCCCAGCCCTGACTTTAGCTGATACGCATCAGGTCATTTATTTATGCCTGCATGCTTTTCAGCATGCGTATACTCCGGGAATGCTTTTATATGATCTCTTTAAGTTCCTGCAATTGAAGGGCAGCAGCCTGGATTGGGATTTTCTGGCAAGAGAATCCTTTAGCCTTGGGCTGGACAGGTATGTATATTTTGGCTTGGAACTGGTGTATGAGGTTTTCGGTGTGCCGGTGCCCCAGGAATGCTTGGTGAAGTTAAAGCCAAAAAAACTAAGTATCTTTGAACGACGGTTCCTGAAAGGATTTATTAAGCATGGTTTTTATGGCCGGCAGGTTAATCTGGGATTAGTAACCATGGGGATGAACGAAAAGTGGGGAAAACGGCTGGAATTTATTTGGCAGGCTATTTTCCCTAATAAACAAGAAATGGCTTTGATCAGCCAACAAGAAGTTTCTAAAGTTGGTTTTGCTGATTATGCGCGGCGGGCATTGGGAGAAAAAAGCTATAGGTTTATTTTATTTATTAATAAAATTGCGGCGCGCCGGATAAATCTCCTTTCCGCTTTTCAAAAAATGAGGAGTTATCGGCGTTTAATGGGAAAAATAGCGGGGAAAGATATAATTATCCGGGCAGCTGAATTAGCCGATAAGAAATCCCTGCGCAGCGTATATGCTACTATGATTGTCCAGGAGATAGAGCAATTGATCATTGACCTCAAAAAAGAAGGATATTGTCTAATAGCGCTTAAGAACAAGACGATAACTGGTGCTTTGACTATTTTCAAATACGAAAAAGACGAAAAACTTTGGCTGATATTCGGTCTGGAAACAAAACCAATGTTCCGTGGTTTGGGCATAGCCAGGAAACTGGTACAGGAAGCGATTGTGAGGGCGACTGCAGCCGGAGCCAGGGAAGTTGGTTTGTTTGTTAACAAAAAAGCTATCCCGGCCTTGAATTTGTATCAACAAGCCGGGTTCCGCGTATCTCCTGCGCCATATCAGCGGTCTGCTGACGAGATATACCTGCACTATTCCTGCCGTATTTTTGATTGAATCTGTGTAATCTCTCTTTTTCAGCAGTCCTTTAAAATTGAGCGAGACTGCCGTCTTGCCGGGCTTTTCTGAGGCTGTACCTGAATAGTACCAAACTCAATGGCAGCAAGAGCAGGGAAAAAAGAACTAAAGCCAGGATCTCCCGGTATAGCTGGCTTACCGCATATCCTTGCCAGACTGCCAATTCAATGGCCCGGATCGCATAAGTGATCGGGAAAAACATCGCTACTGTCTGCAACCAGCCAGGCAGGATGCTCACCGGGAAATAAACTCCACTGATTAATCCCTCAATGCCGGTAATGACCCCGCCGATCGGATTTCCCCTTTTAAAGATCATGATAAAACAAGCCGCCAGTATGCCCAAGCCGCTGAAAGAAATAATAGTCAGGAATAAGATCACTAATGAGGACAAAATATTTACATTCGAAAAGTTCAGTTTAAAAAGGAAAACTCCTAAAAGGATATACACCATTACATCAAGGCTGGCTAAGATCAGGTTCCAGAGGGCCATAGAAAAGAGAATAGTGCTGACCTTGGTGGGAGTAAGCAGGGTAGCTTCCAAGGTGCCTAATAATTGCTCATTCCTGATCTGGTTGGTAAATGAACCCATGCCTACGCCTATATAGCCGTAAAAAGCCATGCTGAGCAGAATATAAGCAAAATAGTTAACGCCAAATTCTGCTAAGTGCGGCACAATTTTCTGGCCGAATAATTTATCAATAAAAAAGTAACTGAGGATCCCAATAAAAATGCTAAAAAAGTTCAGGCAGAGCGCCAGTTTGTAACTGGCCACATTTTGGAAGTCTTTTTTGATAAAAGCCCAGGGTTTATGCCACATCTCAGGCCTCCCTGGTAAAATGCAGGAATATATCCGCTATAGTCGCGGCTGGATTGCTTATTTGTTGCCTTAAATGAGCCAACGAGCCAAAAGCAGCGACCTGTCCCTGGCGCAGGATCATGAATAGATCGCAAAAATCGAGATTTTCATTCAGGTTATGGGTAGTAAAAATGACTGTTTTCCCGTCAGCCTGCACGAGTTTTGTTTTGATAAATTCTTTGAGCCTGGCAGCAGTGGCATAATCCAGGCTTTTAGTAGGTTCGTCCAAGAGCAGCAATGACGGGTTGTGGAGCAAGGCCCGGATCAGGGAAAAACATTTTTTCATGCCGGAGGAGTAAGAATCAAATCTTTTAGCCCCATAGTCGATCCCAAAAAGGGAAAATAATTCGTTAATGCGTTTGCTAGTTGCCGCTGCATCGAGCCCATAGAGAGCGGAAAAAAACTCCAGGTTTTGATGTCCTGATAATCTCCAGTAAAAGCTTCTTTCTTCATCTATCGTCAAGCCGATACTGGACTTTAATTGCCATTCGGTCTGTTCGTTGGTGAGGCCCTGGCTGGTCCAGGTTATAGCCGTGGGGCCAGCATTAAAAAATGACAAGGTGCCGGAAGTGGGGAGAATAAGGGTAGCGATGGTCTTTAACAGGGTGGTTTTCCCCGCGCCATTAGGGCCGAGGATCCCCAGGATCTTCCCTCTTTCCAGGGAAAAAGATAGATCGTTCATTGCCCTGGTCGGAGCCGGTGGGGTAAAATTAAATTTGGCCCACTCGGAAAAGGAAGCTGCAGGGCGAAAATCTTTAATAAGATGGGAAGTTTCCAGTATATTTTTAGTCATGGTTTGTTAGTAAATATAGCACAATAAAGATTATTTGACAAAGCTTTTGTAATAGTGGTATATTAACATGAAAGTATCTCGCTAAAAGGAATGTATTGATGAACCGTAAAGTTCACCCGTGGCAGTGTTTATTACTGCTGGCAATTTGGGTAAATTGTTCCTTTTCAAGCCCAGCCCAGGGAATGAATGTGGGGGAGCAGGAAAAATTATCGCAAATTGAAGCCTATTACCAGGCTGGCAAAGAGAATATGCAAAAAGGCAGTTATTCTTCAGCGATAGTAAACTTTAGCCAGGTGATCGAACTAGAGCGGAATTTTAAGCTGATCTATACTGCTTATGCCCAGGATTTTATAAAAAAAGCAGAAATGAAGATCAAAGATAAGGAAGATCTGGCCTTAGCCCAGGCCGATGGCCCGCTACCGCAAAATAATACCGTCGCCATATCGTCAGCACCGGCTGCTGCCAGTGCCCGTGCTGAGTATATAATCGGGGTAGATGATATACTCTTTATTTCGGTGTGGCAGAATAAGGACCTGGACCAGGAAGCAGCCGTGCGCCAAGACGGTAAAATAGCGGTCCTGCTGATCGGTGATGTGCAGGCAGAGGGTTTAAGCGTGAGCCAGCTGGACCAGTTGATCACGGAAAAATTAAAAGATTATATTAAGTATCCCGAAGTATCGGTCACTATCAGGAAGATCGGCGGCAAGAAAGTTATTTTGCTGGGCGAAGTGAATAAACCGGGAGTTTATGCGGTAACCGGTAAAAGCAGCGTCCTGGAACTGGTCGCCCTGGCCAATGGTTATACGAAGGACGCGGTCATGTCCAGCGTAGTTTTGATCAGGGGTGGTTTGCAAAAGCCGGTCGGTTACCGTCTCGACCTGGTAAAGGCCATGAAGAAGGGCGACCTGAGCCAGAACATGCTCCTGGAGCCGGAAGATATTGTCTATATACCCAGAACCTTCATTTCCAATGTCAGCTATGTCATGACGCAGATATTGAGTCCGATAGCCCAGGGATTGTATACGACGCAGACCATTCATAATTGGTAGACATCCTGTACGTATAATGAAATTATACCAGGAGATATCTTTGCCACAGTACCCATTGAGCCTCAGCGATTACATACGTATTCTCCGCAAAAGAAGATTGATCATTTTTCTCACCACTTTAGCTGCTATAGTATTCGCCTGGCTTTATGTTTCCCGTCAAGTGCCCTCTTATCAAGCTAAAGCTACTATTAAAATAGAAGAACGAAAGACCCTGGCTGGATTGCTGACTGAATGGGTGGAAGTAAACCCAGCCGATGTCATGGAATCAGCCGCCAAGGATATAAAAGGATTCCCGGTGATCAAAAAGGCGGCCCTGCGCCTGGGAATGATCACCGCTGACAGCCCGCTGGAGAAAATAAATTCCGTGATCACGGAACTACAGAATAATGTATTTGCTGAAACCATCCGGGCTACTAATATTATCCAGATCACGACGAAAGCCGCTGACCCTGCAGGGGCGATGGAGCTGGCCAATATGGTGGCGCAGGCATATGTCGAGGAAAACCTGTTCCAAAAGAAAAAACAGGCTCAGGCTACCCGCCAGTTCATTGAAGAACAATTGGGGGCTTTGGAAAGCCGTTTACTGGAGGCAGAAGAAAAGTTAAGTAAATTCCAGAATCAAACCGGGAATATTAAAATGAATTCCCCGATCCAGCAAAAACTGGTGGATCTGCAGGTAGAGCTTATTTCCCTGCTGCAAAGGTACACGGAAAAACATCCGCAGGTACAGCAGCTAAAGGAACAGATCAGGGAGTTAGAGTACCAGCTGAAAGGTTTTTCGCAAAAAGAGCTGGAATATGCCCGGCTGAGCCGGGAAGTGGAAGTAAACCAGAAACTCTATTCCATGCTGAAAGAAAAACTGGAAGAAGCCAGGATCACCGAGGCCCAAAAAGTCGGTGATGTCACTATCGTTGACCCGGCTGTCCATCCGATCACGATCATGGGGACTGACCGGAGGACCGGGCTGCTGTTAGGGGGATTGATCGGATTGATCCTGGGATTGATCTTCGCTTTTATTGTAGAGAACCTGGATACCTCGATCGGGACCATTGAAGATGTCGAAAATTTTGCCAAACTGCCGGTGGTTGGGGTCGTCCCTTCAATGAAAAGCAAATGGGGGGATGACGACGGACCTTTTTATAAACGGCCTTTATTATCATTTTTCCCCTCCCGGAAAAGGCATCTCAGCGAATACTATATGCGCCTCATTGTCCATTATGAGCCTAATTCTATTTTAGCAGAGGCCTACCGGTCGGTCCGCACTAACCTCAAATTAAGTCCCGCTCTGAAGACCCTGATGGTGACAAGCGCCGGTCCGCGCGAAGGTAAAAGCACCTTGATCACTAATTTGGGATTGACTATCGCCCAAACCGGGGCCAAGGTCCTGCTGGTCTCTTCTGACTTGAGGCGGCCGACCGTGGCTAAGAGCTTTGGCTTGAATGAGGAGCCGGGATTAAATGAAGTCCTAACCAAAGTTATGGATTTGGGTAAAGTGGTAAGCACGATTTCTGATATTATGCTGGGCAGCATGAGCATGGAGGATATCCTGAAAACGCCAGGTATTGAAAACATATTTATATTAGGAGCGGGGCACATACCGGCGCGGCCGGCAGAACTGCTCAATTCCCAGGATATGATAAAATTAATGGCTGAATTGAGAAGAAAGTTTGATTTTGTGCTCTTTGATTCTCCTCCGGTCCTGCCGATCGCTGACGCGATGCTGCTGGCCGACAAAGTAGACGGGGTACTCCTGGTATACGAAGCGGGCAAAACCGCCCGCAGCGCCCTGCTCCGGACAAAATCGCAGATCGAATCTGCTGGCGGGAAGATCATCGGTATAGTTTTAAATCATATTAAACCAGGCACCGAGATCGTGGCCAATTATCCCTATTATTATAAATATAAATATAATGAATCCAAAGCTGATAAAAATCCGGATAAGCAGTTGAAAACAAACTAATGCGTGACAATGACATGGCCTCCAATAGCGGACAAACGCGCCTCAGCGGCATAATATATATATTATTATTGGTCATTTTCCTGATTATCGGCGTAATGGTCTACAAACTTCCTCCTTATCTTCCCGTACTCATAATAATATCTCTCAGCTTATTCCTGGTCGCTTTACTCAAGCCTGACCTGGCGTTGATCATCCTGATCCTGGCCATGCTGTTATCGCCTGAGTTTTATCTCGGGGCGATCACCGGCCGCAGTGTGACCTTCAGGTTTGATGACGCGTTGATATTTGTTATTTTTTTCGGCTGGCTGGCCAGGATAGCCATTAATAAGGAAACAGGACTATTACAACCTACGTCTTTAAATACCCCGATCATTTTATATTTTACTGTTAGTGTCGTAGCTTCCCTGCTGGGGGCGCTGGAAGGGAATGTTAAACTCCAGCAAAGCTTTTTTTATCTCTTAAAGTATGTAGAATATTATATTCTGTTCTTTATGGTGACCAACAACCTGCGCTCCGTCAAGCAATCCAAAATATTTGTGTTTTTCCTGTTACTTACCTGCGTAGCGGTTTGCCTCTATGCCTGGCTCAATGTCCAGCATTTGGCGCGGGTCTCTGCTCCGTTTGAAGGAAAGACCGGGGAGGCTAATACGCTAGGCGGATACCTGCTGCTGATGATGAGCCTGGCTTTGGGATTATTCTTGTATGAAACTGCCTGGAAACGACAACTCCTGCTGCTGGGTGTGATCAGCTGTATCATTCCTCCTTTTTTATTTACTCTTTCCCGCGGTGCCTGGATCGCTTTTTTCCCGATGTGCTTGACCCTGGTTTTATTGACCAGGAGAAAAAAAGGGATGCTCCTGCTGGCTTTGCTTTCGCTGTTCTTGCTGATGCCGGTCCTGTTCCCCCGGCAAGTCCAAGAGCGCATTGCCCAGACTTTTATTAAGGATGTGCCCGGGTCGCAGCAATATGCTGTCCTGGGGAAAAAATTCACGCTGGACCAGTCAGCAGTGAGCCGGGTGGAGAGCTGGACCTACGCTTTTAATAAATGGGTCAAACGGCCGTTTTTGGGATACGGTGTCCCGGCTGGTTCTGTCGTTGATAACCAGTATGCCCGGGTCATCAGGGAAGTAGGCACGATCGGCTTTGCTATTTATCTTTGGCTGATGTTCCGTATCTACCGGGCTGGCAAGCAAACTTTTATCTTAACCAAAGGGGATAACTTTGCCCAGGGCTTAAGTCTGGGCTTTATCGCCGGGTTCGTCGGTTTATTATTCCATGCTTTTTCCGCGGAATCATTCATCCTGATCCGCATCATGGAACCTTTTTGGTTCATGGCTGCCATGGTAATAGCTTTGCCTAAACTTATGGCAGAGAGTCCTGAAGGAGCCCATGCATAAAAGCGTAAAAAAAATAGTAATAAGAATTATAGCTATTCTTTTAACCGGCAGCCTCAACCTTTACCGGAAAATCCGGCCGCTACCGCCGCGGATCTATTTTTGCTATAACCAGTCTATCCATCATATCTATCATTCGCTCTTTGTCGCTATTGAGCTCTCCAATCTGCAATCTGAAAATGAAGTAGTGGTGCTGAGCACCAGCGCGGAGGCCAGTAAGATCATCGCAGCGGAACTGGCGGCCATTCCCAACCGCGTTAAATTTATTAAAATACGCCATCCAGGTTATAACCGCATAGATTTTAATGTTAACTGGTTTGTTTTTTTGTGCCGTTTGCGCATGCACCTGCCCAAAGCAGTAGTGGTCACTGATTTTTTTGATAATGTTTTCCGGCAGTTAGGAGTTAAGACTTTTTGGATATATTTGCCGCATGGCTTTGTCAACCGCAAATTCGGCGATGACCCGCATTTGCATGATTATGACCTGCTGCTATTACCGGGAGAAAAGGAAAAGCAGGAATTGGCAGAAAGAGTAGGCCCTCTTAGTAACGCAGTTATCGCCGGGTATGCCAAACTGGATTATTTGCGCTATCACCAGGCCGGCGCGTCAGCCCTGTTCCGGGAGACTAAGCCGGTGGTAATGTATAATCCTCATTTCGACCCGCAGGTAACTTCCTTTTTTGACCAGGGCAGGGAATTACTTGAAGCTTTAAGTGCCGGCAGGAAATATAATATAATCTTTATGCCTCATCCTGATCTGGCCAGGAGAATACAGCCGCTGTTGGCGAAGTTGGGCAACCTGCCAGATATCGTCATTGCTGAACGGTCAAAGACCAACCTGGATTATATGGCCGCGGCGGATATTTATATTACTGATGTCAGCAGCAGTGTTTTTGAATGGCTGTATTTTGATAAGCCGGTCCTGTTCTTCAATACCAAAAAAGTTGTTTGGCGTAATAACCGGTATTATTTAAGCTGGGTTTTGGGAGAAGTAGTAGAGACTGTCCCAGAGATGCTCGAAGAAATAGATAAGGCGGTAAAAGGGCGGGATAATTTCCGCGAACAACGGAAAAACATGTTTAATAATATTTTTATCAACCGGGATAAAAATGTTTCCGGGATCATAGCCGGAATTATCTGGAATAAATTACGGCAGTAAGAGAGGCAAAAAGTGGGGAGAGTAGTTAAGAGTATGATCCTGGCCGCCGGATATTATGCCGGTATTTTTGAATTAGTCCGCCGGTGGCAGAGCTGGCAGGGAAGATTCCCGATACTGGTATATCACCGGGTGGTAGACGACTCTGTCCTGCCCCGGGTCAGTTCTTCTTTCCGGTTGAGAGGATTGACGGTAAGCGTCAGCAACTTTGAAAAACAAATAAAGTATTTAAAAAGAAAATATCGCCTGGTCAGCCTGGCAGAATGCGTTCGGCGGAAAAAGTCAGGAGAGAGCCTGGCTAACTGTGCCGTAGTAACGTTTGATGATGGATACAAGGATTTTTTGATCCTGGCCTGGCCGGTCATAAAAAAATATGAAGTACCGGTCACGATATTTTTCCCAAAAAGTTTTTTAGAAGCGGTCCATTGGCAGCACCAGTTGTATTATATCTTGGATGAAGCAGGCGGGAAAAAAGCATTGATTAGTGTCGGCAATAAAACTGTGCCCCTGGATTTAAGTGGGGATGAAGAGAAATACCAGTCGATCATTGGCTTACTTGAGGCGATCCGTAAGTTGCCTGCCGCTGAACGCCTGGGAGCAGTTGGGGCGATCAGTAAAACTTTAGGGGTCAGCAAACAACTGGTATCCGGAGAGTTTTACCTTACAGCTGAAGATCTGAAATTATTAGCCGGCGCTGGTATTGAGCTGGGGGCGCATACCGTTTCCCACAGCGATATGACAGAACTAAGTGAACAGCAGGTGGATCAGGAAATAACCGAGTCAATAGCTTTCATCAGGAATTTAACCAGCCAGCAGGAGATCGCTTTTGCTTTGCCTTTCAGCTCGGGTGACGGCAAAGTGCTGGAAAAAATTAAAAAAAGCGGCGGCCTGTGCAGTTTTGGACGCGCGGCCGGTTTGAATACAGCAGTAGATGATATTTTCCAATTAAAGAGGATAGCGGCTCTGGATTTTAGTATCGCTGAGTTTGCCTATAATGTTTCAGGAGCAGGGATGAAATGAGCGACCAGCAGGAAATTAAAAAAAATGTAACCCAAGGGTTAAAGTGGGTCACTGCCGGCCAGGGACTGAATTACCTGTTCCAGTTCGTGGTTTGGGCCATCTTGGCCAGGTTATTGCCGCCGACCAGTTTTGGGGCCTTGAGCGTAGCCATGGTTTTTGCCAACCTGGCGATAGTTTTTAATGAATTAGGCATGAGTTCGGCTATTGTCCAAAGAAAGGAACTGGAGCCGCGGCATCTTAACGCTCCTTTTTGGATCTGTATTTGCATCGGTGTTTTGTTCGTGCTCGCGGCTGTTTCTGCTTCGCCTCTTATTGCCCTGTATTTTAAAAACCAGACGATCACTGCCCTGGTGATAATCATTGCCGGTAAATACTTTGTGGACTCTTTTGGTATCGTCCATGAAGCGACGCTCAAGAGAGCATTGGCTTTCCGTAAACTGGCCATTATTGATATCTGGTCCAACCTGGTATATAGTACGGTAACCCTGACCCTGGTAATTTCCGGGTTTGGCATAGTGGCGGTAGGGTGGGGATACCTCGCCTCCAGCGTAGTCCGGGTCACGCAGTTGTGGGGCAGGAGCTCTTTCCGCCCGCGGTTCACTATCGATAAAGAAGGTTTTTTGGACTTGTTCCAGTATGGCCGGAATATCCTTGGCTTCAAGGTCATTAATTATTTTACCGGTAACCTGGATGTGGTCCTGATAGGAAAATATTTAGGCACCGCTACCCTGGGTTTTTATTCACTGTCTAGTTTATTGGCTAATTTTCCCAGGCAAAAGCTATCTTTGATAATTTCTAATATTGCTTTCCCGGCTTTTTCCCGGATGCAGGACGACCTGGAAGAAGTACGCCAGGGATACCTGAAAATTATCCGTTGTGCCGCAGTGATCAATTTCCCGATCCTGATCGGCTTGATGCTTTTGGCCCCGCAGTTCATTACGCTGGTATATTCTGATAAATGGCTGCCCATAGTTACTCCTTTACGTATATTATGCGTGTCTGGTATTTGTTTTTCCTTAACTACATTCATTGGCACGGTATTTGAAGCGGTAGGCCGGCCTGATTATTCGCTGAAATATTGCCTGATCAGCCTGGGTGGCGTAATTATAGCGATCTTTTCCGGTAAAAAATATGGCCTGGTTGGAGTTACTTCTGCTCTGGCTGTATACGCGGTCGTGATGAATATTATCGGGCAGATCATGGTGAAAAAAGTGATCCATCTGGGCTTGCGCAAGTATCTTAAAGCTTTAGTGCCTGCGGTGATTGCTTCCCTGGCGATGGCGGGTGGGATAGCGGTCTTGATCTGGGTCCAGGCAAATATTATTACCCTGCCCAATCTCTGGTTCGTTCTCCAGTCAATAGTAGCCGGGGCGGGTTTTTACGCTTATAGCTTATTCATTTTTAACCGGCAAACTTACAGGGAAATAACCGAATTAATACATAAGCTTACCCGGAGAGGGGAATAAAATGGGGCAGGGATATTTGGGCCGAATATACAGGGCGGTAGTAGATGCAGTTAAAT
Organism: Elusimicrobia bacterium UBA6262; assembly: GCA_002441095.1. Lineage (GTDB taxonomy): Bacteria > CAYTYR01 > UBA6262 > UBA6262 > UBA6262 > UBA6262. Next base: position 41,694 of record DJVG01000043.1, on the reverse strand, counting down.
ATCTTGACCGGCTGACCAACTACAAAGTAGGCAACCTGGCCAGGAAGATCACCAATGTCAATACCAAACACTATTGGGATAAATACCTGCATGCCCGCGGTGATTTTTGGCGGGATTTCCCGTACCAGTTCTTGCTGGAAGAATTGCCGAAAAAAGAAAAATTCACTCTTTTGGATATTGGCTGCGCCTTAGGCGATGGTTGCCGGCTGCTGAAAAAACATTTTCCACTGGCAGATATCTCTGGCGCTGACCTGAGCCAGGTGGGTATTGAAAAAGCGCGGTCAAAGAGCCAGGATATAGAATATTTTACTTTTGACCTGAATAAACAGGATATTCCCCAAAAATATGACTACATTTCCCTGATCCATATCCTGGAGCATTTTGATGACCCGTTCCCGATCATTGACAAGTGCCTCAAAGCAGTTACCCGGGCGGTATATATCAGCACCCCTTACGGTGAAAAATTCACTGACCCAAGATTGTATTGGAAAGGCGAGCACCGGTATTTATTCAATGAACAGACATTTGCTAAATATAATTGCACAGTATTAAAGGTCACCGAGCGCATAGAAGTGGTCGGGACAAAATACATTTTGTATAAAATAGTTCCTTGAGGGCTAATTTGCTGAACAATTTTAAAAGATACATCCGGGAAAATATTTTTCCATTCACCAGCTGGCTGCCGCGGTATTATATTTTTTTTAAATGGGCGGTTATTCCCAAAGCCGCGGTAGTATTGGACCTGGCTTGCGGAGAAGGGTATGTCTCGGTCAAATTAGCCGCAAGATGCCGTAAGGTCGTCGGCTTGGATATTTCCAGTAATGATCTCCTGCTGGCAGAGGATAAAAAGAGCCGCAGTAAATTCAAGGACAGGATCGATTTCACCTTGGGAGATATCCTGAAAATGCCCTTTGCCGAAGGGACTTTCGACCTGGTAGTATGTATGGATGCTTTACCGCAGATCGAGCGTGACCGGGAGGCTTTAGCTGAAATTGCCCGGGTGCTTAAGCCCGGGGGCCGGTTAGTGATCACTACTCCCTGGCGCTATACCTGTTCGTCAATCCTGTTCAAGGCACAAACCAGGATAAAAAAGCTCATCCCCAGGTTCATGTACCGGGTTTATTTTAAAGGGAATATCAAATGGTATGAGGCTGATAATGAAACGATCAGTAAATGTTATAATATCTATCATCAATATGATGTGCAGGGATTGGAAGAAAAAGCCAAGCCATTTCTGCAATTAGCCGGGTATAGGTATTTTTTACAAAAATACGGGGCCCTGGCTACGGATATTACCTACGGAGTAAAAGGTTTGTGGACTTTGCGGTTCATTCTTTTTTGGATAGCAGTCAGGCTGGACTGGTATCTTTCAGGAAACCGGCAGGGATATTCGTTTATAGCCGAATTTACTAAACCTGTTTAAAAGGAATTAATGTTAATGCGGATCATCAGTCTTTCCTATTTGGATCTTTGGCCGGCGGGCGAAGGCAAGGGTATCCCTTCGATCTATGCCTCGCAAAAAGCCCTGGCGGACCGCGGGCATGAAGTCCATTTTATCTGCCCGTCCAGGAAAGAGCAAACCGAGATCAGTACCTACCAGGGTATTCACCTGTATCGGATTCGCCTGCCGTTCAATGTCAGCGCTAAATTATTCGCCGGATATATCCGCACTGACCGGTTTTTTAACCGGATACAGGCTACACTGCTTTATAATTTAACCTGGCTGTTTTTCCTGGCCTATGGTTTGGGCTGGGCCATAAAAATAGCGCGTAAGTCCAAACCCCAGCTTATTTATTGCCATGACCTGTCCCCGGCGCCAGCCGCCTGGCTGCTCAGCCGCATCTATGCGGCTAAGTTTATCCTGCGGGTTTATGGTACAAGGGACCTGTATTGGCGTTATCAGCATTTTTGGAGCAGGCTAAAAGAAGTCCGGGATTTTATAGCGTTTAAACTTCCCGCTGATCAACTGATCATCACCAAGGACGGGACCAAAGCAGATATCCTGGCCAGGCAATTGGGAGTAAAGGAAGAAAAGATCCATCATTGGCGTAACGGCGTGGATTTCGGTTTTGACCAGCCGGACCCGGAAATAAAAAACAAAATCCGGGCCAAGCTTGGATTGCAACAGGATTGGAAAATTATTATCTCCACCTCGCGGCTCTACTATTTTTACAACACTGATACTTTAATTTACCAGTTGTCGGAATTATTACGGCTGAATTCCCGGTGCGCCTGTATCATCGCCCATAGCGGGCCAGACCAGGAGAAACTGCAGGATTATGTGTGCCGCCAAAAAATAGCTGACCGGGTCATCTTCACCGGCACTGTGGAAAAATCATATGTGCGGGAATTGGTCCAGGCCAGTGATGTATATATCAATATTGGACGGTATAGCAACTGCAATAACTCATTGTTTGAAGCTATGGCAGCCGGGAAAGCTATAGTGGCTATGGAGAATGAGGCGATCAAAGAACTGATCATCTCCGGGGAAAACGGGTTCCTGCTCAAAGCAGAAGATTTAAACCATCTGCCGGAAGTATTGAACCGTCTCTTGGCTGATGAGCAGGCCCTGCGAAAATATCAAACCAATGTTAAAAAGACCGCCCGGGAAAAATTATGGACCTGGGAACAACGGATGAATGAAGAGATAAAATTATTGGAAGGCCTGTTGTGAACTTTAAAAGAGTATTATTAGTCAACCCTCCTTATTCCGGTAACCGGGTGCGGGTGGTATTTTCCGCCGGGTTAGGATATATAGCTGAATATCTTACGCAGGCAGGCGTGGCGATCACTGTTTTGGATATGAGCCTGGGGTATAGTTATAGGGACCTGAGAAAGAAGGTCCTGTCTGATGCCCCGGACCTGATCGCCTTTTCCATTATGACCTATCATTACCAGGAAACCTACCGGCTGGTCAGAAAAATAAAAAAAGATTTTCCTAATATACCGATCGCGGCCGGCGGTCCTCATATTTCCCTCTTCCGGGAAGAAGTTTTGCAGGCTTGCGACGGGCTTGATTATGGCATCGTACTGGAAGGGGAAGAGACCATGGCAGAACTTTGCCAGGGGAAACCCCCGGCTGGGATCAAAGGATTGATCTTCAGGGCCCAGGGGCGAGTGATTTATAACGGGGACCGGCCTTTTATCAAGGACCTGGACCAGGTTCCCTTCCCCCGGTATGCGGCATTTGAATTGGAACGTTCACTGAACCGGGAAGTGAATGCTTTGCCGCTCATCTCTTCGCGCGGCTGCCCTTTTGATTGTATCTACTGCCCGGTGAAATGCTCCATTGGCGAGAATTTCCGCACCCGCAGTCCGGAAAGCATTATGACTGAATTGTCTTACTGGTACGAGCGCGGCTGGCGCAGGTTCAGTTTTGGGGATGATAATTTTACCTTGATCAGGGAGCGGGTGCAGCGTTTCTGTGAGCTGGTCAAAGCCAGTAACCTTACCGGCTTGAAGCTGAGCTGTGATAATGGGATCAGGGCGGACCGGGTTGACCGTGATTTACTGTGCCTGATGAAAGAAGCTGGTTTCTACCGGATCGCTCTGGGCGTGGAAGCAGGTAACGATAAAGTCCTGAAAATGTTGAAAAAAAGGGAAAGCATAGTTACGATCAAAGCACGGATACAGGAAGCTGCTGAACTGGGTTATGAAGTGGACCTGTTTTTCCTGGTCGGTTCGCCGGGAGAAACCATGGCTGACCTGGAAGATTCTTTCAAGATAGCTATGGAGTCACCGGTAAATTGCGTATATTTTTATAATATTATTCCTTTTCCGCATACTGAACTGTTTGACTGGATCGGACAGAACGGCAAACTACTGGCAGATCCCGCAGAGTACCTGAATACTTACCCGGTCTATGAGGCCCAGCCGCTTTTTGAAACTAAAGAAATGCCGTACCAGCAAAGAAAGAAAGCGTTACGGCGGGCCTTTCGCATCATGAGCCTGACTACACAACGTTCCTGGTCCAGGAGGCTGGCAAAGCTGGGCTGGCTGGGTAAAATACTGGCCTATCTTTATACGCGCAATTTTGTACAAAATATTGTTTTACGGCATAAATTCTTCAATAACCTGTTATACCGGATAGCAAAAAAGGCGGTTGCCGCTTCATGAGTAATAAAGTCGTATCAGTGATCATTATCAGTCGCAGAAAAGATGCCCTGACCGGGTTATTGCAGGATATTAATAGCCAAAATACATCACTTAAAACAGAAGTGATCACGATCACAGATGTATCTCCTCCCGGCAAAGCCAGGAATGAAGGCGCTAAAAAAGCCAATGGAGAAATACTGGCTTTCCTGGACGGTGATATCCGGCTGGGGAATGATCTTTACCTGGAGAATTTGGTCACAGCCCTGGTTGCTGCCCCGGCCCCGGGCGCGGTCTGCGCTTCTTTACGATTACCGCCGCAAACTTCAGCCTTTCAAAAGCGCTATGCCCGGGAAATTGCTCATAGTGAAACACCAGTCGTTGATGTTATGACAGATGTTTATGTTGTCCCGTCAGCTTGCTTTGCCATGCGGGCAGAACTGTTTACTAAACTCGGCGGTTTTAATGAGTTGATGATCAGGGGGGAGGATTCTGAACTGACCGAGAGGATCAGAAAAGCCGGATACCGTACTGTGCTGGCGCCAAAAACGTGGTGTTTTCATCCGAGCCCGGATAATTATTGGCAACTGGCCAGGACTAATCTGCGCAATGGGGCAGGCGTAGCTTTTGTGGATGCCTGGTATCCACATTTGAATTCAGATATCCATCCCGCCGGCATAATCCATTATTCAGCGCCTAAGACCAGGCCGGAAAGAGCAATGAGGTTTTTCCAGACCGGCTTTAAAGCCATTAGCCAAGGGAAAATTTTACTGGTTTCAGCAAAAATTTATTATTCCCTGGGATATGGTTATGGACTGGCCAAGTACAAAGTATTAAAACAGAAGGGCAGAGCATAGCGTTATGGCGATCTCTCGGGTGCTTAAGTTTAACATGGGATTCAAAGATAAACTGTTTGACCTGGTTCTGGAAAATAGTCCGGGCAAGATCCTGGATATTGGTTGCGGCAGCGGTGCTGACCTGGAACGTATCGCGCTTAGCGGACGGGGAGACATGATTTATGGCTTGGATAATTCCGCTTTATCCCTGGCTGAAGCTAAAGCCAGGTTAGCTGGCCGGACGGGTTGCTGCCTGGTGCAAGCCAAGGGAGAAGCCATCCCTTTTAAGGATAGTTCTTTTGATGTCGCTATTTCATCTGAGGTCATTGAACATACTCCCCAGCCGCTGGTTTACTTTTCCGAGGCGCGGCGTGTGCTCAAGAATAACGGGATGCTGATCGTAACGACGCCCTCTAAATATAACTATATTACTTTGGTCGGTAAAGGTATCCCGGCTGTGCTGAAGAAAATCCTGCGCCGGGCGGTTTATGCAGTCGCTCCGGGGAAAGATATAGATCCTCATTTTCGTGAATATACTCCCCGGGAAATGAAAACCATGCTGCAATCCCAGGGATTCATAGTTGAAAGATTTATTCCTGGGGTTATGCGTGTTCCAGCCTGGCAGTTGTTCGACCGGGTGCCGCTCTTGCTGGCGTTATGGAAAAGATTTGACCTGTTGCTGGGAGTGTTGCCTTTTGGCCGGCATTTAAAAGCAAATTATATTATGGCGGCGAAAAAACTGACCAAAGCTAAAAGTAAAATATTGATCATAAACCTGGGCGGCCTGGGAGATATTTTATTATCACTGCCGGCCTTGCAGGCTTTGCGCCGGCACTATGCCGGCAGTGAGCTCTCTTTGCTCGTCTCAGCCCGGAATTATGATTTTGCCCGGAGTTTGGCTGTCGCTGACCGGGTCTATAAATTTTACCTGGAATTTGGCGGTACGATACCAGGAGGGAAAATAGCCAGGGATATAGGCACGGTAAATTCTTTACGGCAGCAAGAATTTGACCTGGCGGTCAATATGCGCACATTGGCCTCTCACAAAAGCGCCCAAAAGATGAAGCTTTTAATGGCCTTGATCAAACCTAAAGTGAAGGCCGGCCGGGATACTGCCGGCCGGGGACATTTTCTGGATATTAAGATCCCGGAAACAGATCCCGGACAGGCATATGAAAGGGATTATGATATCGCTACTGCTGCTGCTTTGGGAGCAGTGGTGACCAATAATAAAATTACGCTCAAGATAGATGAACAAGCCAGGCAAACCACGACCCAGATACTGGCCCGCGAAAATATTACCGCCAGCGACATAGTGATCGGGATCCATCCCGGCGGGCTGCCTTCCCGGCGCTGGCCGCAGGAGAGATTCGCCCAGGTCATAGCCGAACTTAAGCAACAGGTAAAATGTAAATTTGTGCTCACTGGCTCAAGAGATGAATACCAGCTGGCGGAAGACCTGGCCGGGGCGGATAAGTCACAAATAATAAACTTGTCCGGGAAACTTACTATCCTGGAGCTGGAAGCCCTGATCGAACGTTGCCGGATATTTATCACGAATGATACCGGGCCCATGCACCTGGCTGCTGTTTTAGAGACGCCACTGGTAGCTGTGCTGGGGCCGGGAGAGATCATCAGGTTCGATCCGCGGAATATCTCAGGACAGGCAGTGGTCCTTTACCAGCAGACAGATTGTGCTCCTTGTAATAATAAAGAATGCGCTTCTTTAAAATGTTTAAAAGCTATCACCGTGACAGACGTGGTTGCCGCGGTAATGGGTTTGTGGCAGAAAACAGAAAGAAGGTAATAAATTGCCGCTGGTCTCTTTCAAGGAAAAAGCCAGGAGGATTTTGCAGGTCTTTTTTGCCTTAGCTGCTTACCGTGATTTCAAGCTGCTGTTTGTTTTACTAAAAGCCGGTGAGCTGGGCCAGATGACTTCTTTTATTGAAAGTAATTTTTTGTATCGGTGCGCTAAAAACGGCTGGGGTGGCGGCGCGATAGTGGAAATAGGCAGTTTTAAGGGACGGACTACCATCTGCCTGGCTTTAGGCAGCAAGATGACAGGCCGGGAGATGGTCTATGCCATTGATCCGCAACCTGACCTGTCAATACGCGAACAATTTATCCGGAACCTGACCCGGGCGAAAATTATTAAACAAGTAGTGCCGCTGTTTCAAAAGTCTGAGGAAGCGGTAAGGGATTTTAGCTCTCCGGTCAGGCTGCTGTTTATCGACGGTAATCATGAATACGAAGCAGTGAAGCAGGACATCCTGCTGTGGCAGGGCAAGGTTATAGACGGGGGTATTATCGCCTTTCATGATTATTTCCCGGAGACGAATCCGGCTTTTTTAGCTGGAGTTAACAAGGCAATATCTGAGTTGGTTCTGAACTCGCCGGAATTCATTGTCGAGGGGCGGGTCGATTCTGTTCTCTTTGTCTCTAAAAAAAGGACCGAGAACAAGGCTTTATTCGACCAGACCAACAAAATAAACAAATTAAGGGAATATTGCAAGGCAAAACTGGATCATACCTGGTTTAAATACTAGTATAAGAATGTAAGAATTCCTATACTTGATTACACAGATTTCAAAGATATCCGCCAGAGGCGGACAGGGATTACCCGCCAAAGAGCGCCGGCGGGCACGGCACAGATTAAAGTAAATAAATTACTGAAGGGATGAGATGGTATTATGCTGCTGCTGGAAAAAATTTATGCTTATCTCCTGAAGGCAACTTCCAAGACCGGGGAAAAAGGAGAATATTCAGGCGGACATTGGCAGGCGGCAGTAAGAGCCGCGGCCCTGAATATCAGCGCCGCAACTTCCGGTCGCTTGCTGGAAGTAGGTTGCGGTGAGGCCTTGTTCCTGGCTGAATTGGCACTGGTTAATAAATCCCTGGAACTTCATGGCGTGGATAATTGGGAAGAGATATTACAGCGAGCCAAAGAAAGGCTGGCCAGTAAAGAAATAGGCACGGTAAAGCTTTCCCTGGCCGATGGCGCAAAATTGCCCTTCGCGGATTCTTATTTTGAGACAGTAGTATGTATCAATACTGTTTTTAACCTGGATTCATTGGTTACAGTTAGTAAGGTTTTCCAGGAAATATCCAGGGTTTGTAAAAAAGGCGGCAAGGTGATCCTTGATTACCGGAATGCCAATAACCCGTTGTTGTATTTTAAATATAAGCTGGCTCCGTATTATGACCGTACAGTAAAGGATTTACCGTTAAGGACATACCGGCTGGCAGAACTGAAACCGCTCCTGGACGCAGCCGGCTTGAAGATAACCAGGCAGATGCCTATCGGCTTCCCGCCAGCGGGAATAGCTCCGATCATGGTCTTGGAGATAGAGAAAATATGAAGATCAAACGTTTATCACAAGTAGGAGCTCCATTAAATTGGATTGATTTGGGTTGGGGATTCCGGGGAATGATATATGACCAAAAAGTGGCTTTTGCCAAAGCCCTGGCTGAATACTTGACGATTAAAAATATTTATTTGACGAATTCCGGGCTGACCGCTTTTTATCTGATCCTGCAGGCGCTGCGGGAAGTTTCACCTAAAAAAGAAGTAATATTACCGGCATATACTGCGCCTTCCTTGATCCTTCCCATTATCAAAGCCGGGCTGAAACCGGTACTCAGCGATATTTCAGCTAAAGATTTCAATATCGACCTGTCTTTAGTGCCAGCAGCAGTAACTCATGATACTCTGGCTATTGTTATGCCGCACATGTTCGGCTTGGCGGTGGCGGAAATAGAAAAATTTAAAAAAAGCCGGTCAGATATATATGTCATTGAGGATTGCGCCCAAGCCTGGGGGACAAAGATCAATAACCAGCCGGTGGGCAATTTTTCTGATGTTTCTTTTTTTAGTTTTAACCGCGGGAAGAACCTGCCCACATACGGTGGCGGCTGTATCGCTACCAGGAGCGATGAACTGGCAGCGAAAATCGCGGTTAAAATAGCGCAATTGTCGCCGCTGGGCCTAATACCGAAAATTGCCACTCCGATCAAGATCATGGCATTTTCCCTGGCTAATCAGCCGCTTATTTATGGACTGGGATATTCATTAATAGCGAAATTCAAGGATAATAAATTACCCCAAGATTTCCAGGTTGGGCAGTATTCCTCGTCGCAGGCCGGGATTGGTATAGCGCTGTTAAGAAAAACAGTAGAAGTAAGCCAACAAAGATTGAGTAATGCCCTCGCCCTGATCGAGGGGCTTAAGAATACCCAAGGGATCATGACCCCGGAGATATATCCAGGCACAGAGCCGGCTGTGTTGCGCCTGCCAATAGTGTTTAAAGATACAGCAGGGAGAGATAAAGTTGAAAAAGCGCTGGAGCAGAATAAGATCGATACTTCGCGTTTATATTTAAAACCGATCCAGCAGCTCTTTTCTTTAGGTTATGGGCAGGAAGAATTTCCTGTAGCTACTGGTTTCGCCGAAAAAATGCTGACCTTGCCGGTTCACCCGCTAGTAGCAGAGGCGGACCTGGAAAAAATAATAAAAGTAATACGGGAGTCAATAGCGTGAACGCACTAAGAAATTGGCAGAGATTTTTAAATAAAAGCCTCAAGCAGCCGGGGTATGCCTTAAAAGTATTTTCAAAAAGACTGGCCAGCTTTAGCTCGTATGTTTTTGGCGCGGGGAAAAGCAGCTACCCCGAGGCAGTTACTTTATTCCTGACGCACCGTTGCAACCTGCGCTGTAAAATGTGCGGCCAATGGGGCGAGGGGGGAGTAACTAAAAAGGATACCTCCCAGCATATCCGGGAGGAATTATCCGTCGTTGAGTTAAACTCAGTTATCGACGACCTGGCAGTTTTCCGACCCAATATTACCCTTTTTGGCGGCGAACCCCTGCTGTATCCGTCGGTAACAGACCTGATCAGCCGGATCAAACAAAAAGGTATGCATTGCCTGATGATCACGAACGGGTCACTATTGGAAAAGGCAGCCGAAGAAATAGTCGCCAGCGGCCTGGATGAATTAAATCTTTCCCTGGACGGGAAAGGCGAAGAGCATGACCGGATCCGCGGTTTGCCTGGGTTGTTCAACCAGATCATGGCTGGTTTGCAGAAAATAAATTATTACAAAGAACAGAAAAACCGTAAAATTCCTTTGATCAATTTGCAATGCACGATCAACCGGGATAACTACCAGCACTTGGAACAGTTGACGGAAGTAGCCCGGCAGGTAAAGGCTAATTCCCTGACTTTCCATAATTTGATCTTCCTGGACCGGTCAATTATCCAGGAACAGGAAAAAATTAATCAGGAACTGGGTTGCGATTCATTAGCCTGGGAAGGTTTTATTTTTGAGCCGGGTATGGATATAGGCCTGCTTTCCCGGAAGATCGCCCAGGTCAAGGCCGGTACCTATCCGTTCAGCGTTGATTTTTATCCCAATTTCTCCCGGGAAGAATTACTGGATTATTACTCTAACAAGAACTACCGGCCCTCCGGCGGGGCGGCCCGCTGTCTGAGTCCCTGGATGGTTGCGTATATTTTCCCCGACGGGCAAGTAAAACCCTGCTTGAATTTTAGCTATACTTACGGTAATATAAAAAACAATAAGTTTACCGAACTATGGAATGATCCACAGGCGATAAAATTCCGGCGGCAGCTGAAACAGCACCGGCTCTTCCCGGTCTGTGCCCGTTGCACAGAATTGTACAGGTATTAATGTGAAAAAAATAAGAATTGCCCAAATAATTACAAGAATGGATTGGGGCGGCTCGCCGGATATAGTGCGGTTGCTCTGCCAGGGCCTGGACCCGGAAAAATTTGATATCACCCTGGTCATCGGGCGGTCAGCTCATATTTCGCAAACGAACCAGCAATTTCTGGAACAATTCAAGAACAGGACAAGATATATCCCGCAACTACAGCGGGAGATCAATCCTTTAAAAGACCTGGCAGCCTTGATTAAGATATATAATATTTTACACACGGGAAAATTCGACCTGGTACAAACTCATACTGCCAAAGCCGGCATCCTGGGGCGGTTAGCGGCACGGCTGGCCGGAGTTAAAAAGATCGTTCATTGGTCTCACGGGCATAACTTTTATGGTTATTTCGGATTTTGGGGTAGTAAATTAGTGATCACCATAGAAAGGTTTTTTGACCGGTTTTCCGATAAATTTATCGCTTTAACCGAATTGGAAAAAAGCGACCTGATCAATTATCGTGTCACCTCCGCTAAAAAGGTAGTTGTGGTCCAGAGTGGCTTGGAAATAGAAAAGTACCAGAGCTCGCAGGAAGGGATCAAAAAGCTGAAAGAAGAGTGGCGCCTGCCAGCTACAGCCCGGGTAGTAGGAATGGTGGGCAGGTTAGAACCGGTAAAAGGGCCTTTGCTAATGGTAGAAGCGGCTAAAATAGTGGCGGCTGCCTGTCCGGATGTAATATTTCTCGTCATCGGTGAAGGTTCGCTTAGGAAAAAAATGGAAGAGCAGTGCCGCACGGCGAACTTAACCGGTAATTTTGTTTTTGCCGGTTGGCGGGAACATGTCGAACAATTGCTGGGGGTGCTGGATATCCTGGTATTGCCCTCATTGAATGAAGCAGTGGGCAGAATTATTCTTGAAGCCGCGGCCTATGGCGTGCCGGTAGTGGCAACCAGGGTCGGGGGAGTGCCGGAAATAGTCAGGGACCAGGAAACAGGACTGCTGGTCCCGGCGCAGGATGCCGGCAGTATGGCCAGGGCCCTGGTCGAATTATTAACAGATCGTGAAAAACGGGAACACCTGGGCCAGGCAGCTAAGGAAAAAGTAACTACCCGCTTTACCGCCAGAGAAATGGTACGCAGCATTAATAATTTATATCTGGATTTGGTGCCTGATGAAAATAATTAACATAATTATACTTGTTTTATTGGCTCTATTTCAGGGGGTCTTCAGTGTCGCCGCTGAATACCTGCAGGCTCCGGTAGCGATACATATCAGTTCGACTATCAGCGACGGTGATCTGCCATTGGAAGAGATCGTCCGTCTGGCCCGTAATAATGGTTTCCAGGCAGTGGTCATCACTGACCGCGATTACTTACAATGGGAATATGGTTTATGGCCCTTACGCAATTTGATCAAGACCCGGCAAAGTATGCCTTCCCTGGCCACCTATGGCGCGGGAAAATACCTGGAAAGAATAGCCGCCTTACAGCAACAATATAATGATATAATAATTATCCCCGGGACTGAGTCAGCTCCTTTCTACTATTGGGAAGGAAGTCCCTATACCCAAAACTTTAAGCTTAAGAACTGGCATAAGCACATCTTAGTCATCGGTTTGGATAAAGCCGCTGATTATGAGAACTTGCCGTCAGTGGTTAACAAAAAAAGCTTGCGCCAGCCTTGGGAAACAGCAGATCTGAAATTGTTATGGCCGTTTTTACTGCTGATCCTGGGGGTGATCTGTATCCGAAAAAGAAAATATAACTATTCTGATGAACAGGGACATGCTTTAGGGCCTTATTCAGGATTCTGGCGCACCCTGGGATTGACAATAATATTTTTCAGTTTACTGGGAATAGTTAATAATTATCCCTATCGCCGCCTGGCTTTCGACCAGTATCACGGGGATAAGGGTACGCAGCCATATCAATTTCTTATTGATTACGCTGAGCGCCACGGAGCTTTGACATATTGGGCTCATCCGGAAGCGACGAATATCAGCCAGCGGAGTGATATCAGTATTGAGACTGGTTATGATGCTGATAATTTATTACGGACGCAGCGCTATACCGGGTTTGCTATTTTTTATGATGGATTCAATAAAATAGGAAAGATCGGCGGACTATGGGATACGATCTTAAAGGAATATTGTGCCGGGCAAAGGAGCACCCCGATCTGGTCTATCGCTGCAGTAGCCTATGACCAGGGAGGAAATTTGGACAGCCGTTTGCAGAGCCTGGAGACAGTAGCTCTGGTGTCTGAACTCAGTCAGGCCGCTATCCTGGAGGCCTTGAAAAAAGGGCGCCTGTATGTGATCGAGGGAGACAGGAAGTTAAGGCTCCAGCAGTTCAAGATCACAGACACCAAGACTCAAGTTGCAAGCGTGGCCGGCGAGCAGCTGCGGGTACAGGGCTATCCCCAACTGGAGATCAGCGGTGGAGGAGTTCCGGGCCCGGTTAAAATACAATTGGTCAGGAATGGCTTGAAAATTAAAACATTTGAAGTAAAGACCCCTTTTATGATAAACTATACCGATAAGATCCATGAGGCTGGTAAAAAAATATATTACCGCCTCGAGATCAGTAATGAAAAAACAGTCTTGGTCACAAATCCGGTATTTGTTGATTTTAGCGAGTAAAAATTGATCATTATGAATAAACTCCCATGATCCTTTCTGTGCATCAGCCCCAATATCTGCCCTGGCTCGGTTTTTTCGATAAGATCCGGCAGAGTGACTGTTTTGTATACCTGGACCAGGTGCAGTATAAAGAACGGGAGTACCAGAACCGCAACCGGGTCCGCACCAAAGAGGGCTGGATGTGGCTGACTGTCCCGGTCAAGAGTACCGGTTTGGGCCGGCAGTGTATCAGGAGTGTGGAAGTAGATAACAGCAGTGATTGGGCCAAGAAACACCTGGCCAGTTTAGAGAAATGTTATAACCGGGCTCCTTTTTTTAAAGAACACTACCAGTTTTTAGAAGAAGTTTATACAACTCGCTGGGAAAAACTGGTAGACCTGAACATAAAGATAACCGGGTACCTGCTGGAGCAGTTTAAAATTACTACTCCGGTCAAAATGGAATCAAGCGTCGGCACAACATCCTTGAGCACCGGACGGATCATCGAACTATGCCTGGCCCTGAAAGCTGATACATACCTGTCAGGTACAGGCGGCAAAGACTACCTGGAAGAGGAAAAGTTCAGCCAAGCTGGTATCAGACTGGAATATCAGCAATTTGCCCATCCCCGGTACCAGCAGGTTTATGCTGCGACGCAAGACGAGTTTATGCCTAATATGGCGGCTGTTGACTTGCTATTTAATGAAGGAGAACGCAGCCAGTCTATACTACTGCATAGGAAAGTATAAAAATACAAAGCAAAACGGCTGGGACTGCGAAAATCGCTTATGTTCGGAGATAAAAGTCATCGCCGCAGGCGATTTTCTTGAAAGGTGAGAACTGCAATGTATAAAGAATACTGGAAATTAACCGAAAAACCTTTTGAAAATACGCCTGATCCGCGGTTCATTTATTTTTCGCCGCAGCACGAAGAAAGCCTGTCCCGCCTGCTTTATGTGGTCAGGGAAGGCAAGGGCGCCGGTTTGCTCTCCGGTGTTTTTGGCTGCGGCAAGACGCTGATCGGCCGGACCTTGTTCCAGGAATTGAGTAATGATGTTTACCGCACCGCGTTTATTTCCAACCCCTATTTGAATTACGAAGAACTTTTAATGTATATTGTCTATAACCTGGGCGGCAAGGACCTGCCCCAGAAAAAATCAGATGTCTTGGTCAATGTCATCCTGGAGAGGCTGGGAGAGATCCTGGAGAATAATATGCGGGACGGCAAAAAAACCGTGGTGCTGATCGATGAAGCCCATGTGATCCAGGACCGCCAGGTATGGGAGGAATTAAGATTGATCCTGAATTTCCAGGCAGAAAATAAGTTCCTGTTGACACTGCTGATACTGGGTCAGCCGGAACTAAAGGAACTGATTGACAGCAATAAGCAGTTTTCCCAACGGATAGCGGTTAAATGCCATTTGGAGAACTTGAATGAAGAAGATACAAAAAAATATATTTTGCACCGTTTAGCTATTGCCAACCGGCATGAGCCGGTCTTTACAGACGAGTCATATAAATTAATATTTGAAAGATCAGGCGGTATCCCCCGGCGGATAAATAATATCTGCGACCTGGCCTTATTTTCCGGATTTGGCAAAGAAACGCCAATAATCGGGGAAGATATCATTCGTGATGTGGCCAAAGACTTAGAAGGCTAAATTAACTACTCTGGAAAGAGGGGCTAGTGATGAATATTTTAGCGATCGGTGCGCACCCGGATGACATTGAGATCGGCTGCGGCGGCAGCCTGATCAAATATGCCCGGGCCGGGCATAATGTGTATTTATTGGTATTGACCACGGGCGAAGTCGGCGGCAGTCCGGAAGTGCGGCAAAAAGAGCAGGAAGCTGCTGCTAAAGTTATCGGGGTTAAAGAACTTTTTTGGGGCGGGTTCGAAGACACGCAACTGGAAGATAATCTTCACTTGATCCTGAAGATTGAAGGAGTAGTCAGGAAAGTGTCTCCTGATATTGTGTTTTTGAACAATATCAATGATGTGCACCAGGATCACCGTGCTGTAGCCCAGGCCGGCATATCTGCTACCAGGTATATCAAGGAAGTGCTGTTTTTTGAAGTACCGACTACGCAGGATTTTGAGCCGGATGTTTTTATTGATATCGGTGATGTCCTGGAGCAAAAAGCGGAACTACTAAAAACCCATACTTCCCAGGTCAACAGAACCCGGGTAGAGAATCTTAATATAGTTGAAATCGCCCAATCGTGCGCTAATTTCCGCGGTTTCCAGGGACGGGTCAGATATGCCGAAGGATTTAAGGCGCTGCGGGTATTGCGGGAGATAAAATAAGACTCACTGCAGTGAGTCTTGATTACAAGGGACGCGGTGTTTTTCAGCGGACCTTAAAATTGAGAATAGGTGGGTAACTATGCGGATCCCCTTATTATTTGGTATCATTGTCCTGCTGGTAGCGGTTATTACTCCGCTAGTGCGCAAGCTGGCTTTGCTCCTGGGCATAGTGGATCTGCCTGGCGGCAGGAAAATACATGACCATGCTACCCCGCTCTTAGGCGGATTAGCTATCTACCTCGGGGTTTTGGCCGGGATCTTGATCCGGTTTCAATCCCTGACCCAGTATCTGCCGATCTTTGTCAGTGCCAGCTTTATTTTAATAGTTGGCATTATTGATGATGTTAAAGGTTTAAGTGCTCAGGTCCGCATGTTCTGTCAATTACTGGCCGCACTCCTGGTCATTTATTACGGGGTCCGGGTCACTTTTGTGCCTTTAGGTTTATGGAAAGATCCCATAGAAGTATTACTTACCCTGTTCTGGATAATCGGGGTGACCAATGCTTATAATTACCTGGATGGGCTTAATGGTTTGGCGACAGGTTCAGCGGTAATCAACCTTTTTTGCCTTTGGAGTGTCCTTAACAGTACCAAACAATATGCCCTGGAACTCATGGTTATTACCTTGATGGCTGCCTGCATCGGTTTCCTGCCGTATAATAATTATAAGCGAGCTAAAATATTCCTGGGTGATGCCGGTAGTACTTTCCTGGGATTTATGCTGGCTTGTTTTGCCTTAGCCGGAGATTGGGCGGCTAATAACGCAGTTAAATTGTCCATTCCCATCCTGATCCTCGGGGTGCCGATCTTTGATATGATCTTTACCACTATTATGAGGATCAAAGAGGAAAAAATAGCCAACATCATAGAATGGCTGAAATACGGCGGCAAAGATCATTTTCATCATTATCTCGTGGACCTGGGATTAAGTCCTTCAGGAGCAGTAAGGTTCATCTATTTCATTACTTTTTCCCTGGGGATCAGTGCGATCATGGTCAGTAATGACTCGGCTTGGGAAGCAGGACTGACTCTTTCGCAGGCAGGTATCATTTTCGGCGTGATCGCCGTCTTGATCGTCGTTGGTAAACGCCGGCGGAGCGGTTGGAAGAAAGTGCAATAGCTAGGAAATTAATATAGCAATAAAAATGGTAAAAAAAATATTTTGCGCTTGACCAGATAAGTAACAGGGATTACTATTATATATATGAGAAATTTTATCAGACATCCAGCAGATATTCCCATTGAGATACATCACTTGGCCCTGGTTTCTCCGCGTGAGCAGAGGCTGAATAATATCAGCGCGGGCGGCCTTTCCTTGCAAGCTGACCACTATGTGGAAAAAGGGACATTGCTCGATATCAAGATCCCGGTCAGCCAGCCTCCTTTTGAAACCAAGGCCCGGGTAGTGTGGTGTAAAAAAAAGGGTGACCTGTTTGATATCGGAGTCAAATTTGACGAAGCCAGGGAATCCTTCCGGACCAGGATGGTGGAACAGGTTTGTTATATCCAGCACTACAAGAAAGAAATAGCTGAACGAGAGGGCCGTATCCTTGATGGCCGGGAAGCAGCGCAGGAATGGATCGCTAAATATGCCAAGAATTTCCCTGGCGGAGTTAATAAGTCAAAGCAAGAAGCAGTAAAGACGAAGAGCAGTCAAAGCAAAGAGCAGTAAGAATGAAAGGCAGTCAAAACGAAAAACAAAAGCAGCGAGAGTCATTTGATAGTAACTAATAAAGATTAGCGCTTACTGTTTTTTTACTTACTGGCAACTGTTCCTCGTAATGACTGTAATTATGTTTTACTGCTTTTCGTTCTGACTGCTCCTCGTTTCTACTGCTTTTCGTTCTGACTGCTCTTCGTTCTTACTGAGCCAAAGGCGTGATGATGAAGCCTAAAGTAATTGTAGCATTTGATCTGGGTACGACCGGTAACCGGGTAATGGCTTTTAACCGGGATGGTACTGTCGCGGCTAGATCCTACTATGAATTTCCGCAAATATTCCCGCAGGCTGGCTGGGTAGAGCACGAGCCCCAGGCAATCCTAAAGACCTCTTTACAAGCTTTTCAGGATGTGGCAGCCATAGTTGGGCCGGAAAATATTGAGTGTATCGGTATTACTAATCAGCGGGAAACTTCGATCCTCTGGGACAAGAACTCTGGCCAACCGGTTCATAATGCCATTGTCTGGCAAGACCGCCGCACGGGAAAAATGTGCCGGCAGCTGGCTGTTCATCAGGAGCTAATTAAACAAAAAACCGGCTTATTCCTGGACCCTTATTTTTCCGCTACCAAAATTTCCTGGCTGATAAACCAGGTCCCCGGAGTTAAAGAGAAGATCGATCGCGGAGAAATTATTTTTGGCACTCCTGATACTTGGCTCTTATGGAACTTGACCGGTGGCAAAGCGCATGCTACTGATCCCAGTAATGCTTCCCGCACCCTGCTCTTTGATATTAACCAGATGCATTTTGACCAGGAATTATTGAAAATATTTGATATACCAGCAGCAATATTGCCGGAGGTAAGGGATTCTGATGCTATTTTCGGGTTATTGGATAAGAAGTTTGTGGGACGGGAAATCCCTATTACCGGCATTTTAGGAGACCAGCAGGCAGCCCTGCTGGCCCAGTGCGGTTGGGATAAAGACCTGGCTAAAGTCACTTATGGCACAGGGATTTTTGCCATGGCCAATACCTTAAAAGAACTCTGCCGTTCAGAACGGCTGGTGACAACCGTGGCCTGGAAAATAGGCGGAGAGGTAAACTATGCCTTGGAAGGCAGTATTTTTATTGGCGGGGCGGCCCTGCAATGGCTGCGGGATGGATTGCAGATCATTGATCAGGCCAGTGATAGTGAATCCATGGCTAATGCGCTCGAAAGTAATGAGGGGGTATATTTTGTGCCGGCGCTGCAGGGATTAGGAGCTCCTTATTGGGATCCGCAAGCGCGCGGCCTGATCATCGGCTTGACCAGGAAAACAACCACGGCTAATATTGCCCGGGCGGCATTGGAAGCCATGGCTTATCAGGTAAGAGAAGTAGTAGATGAAATGCAGGTGACGATGAAGCAGAAGCTGGCCGTAGCGCGGGTGGATGGCGGTGCGGCAGCGAATAACTTTCTAATGCAATTCCAGGCTGATATTGCCAGGATCGCTATTGAGCGTACCACCATGAATGAAACTACCGCGCTCGGCGCCGCGGGAGTTAGCGGCTTCAGAGCGAAATTCTGGAGCAAAGAGGAATTTAAGAAGATTATTACTAAAGACCGTATATTTCAACCGCAGTTAGATGAAAAAATCAGTGCCGATTACTATGACAAGTGGCGGCAAGCAGTACAACGCAGTCTGCGCTGGGCTTAACAGTAAATACGAGAATCAGTAGTGATAGGGTGAAGGTTGTAGAAGTAGGTATGGAAGTAGGTCTGAAGTTGTGGGTTAGAGCCTAATACCCATAGACCTCAGACCAAACTTACTTCCAAAACTTACACCTGGTCACTGTTCTTGTTCTGACTGGCAACTCGAGCACTGGCACACTTAAAAAAGGGAGGATCAATTGGCACTGCGGGAAGCCAGGATACTTCAGGTAAAGGGAAGATGAAAATGCAGTTAAATAAGATGATAGCCTACCAGAAAGGGGCGGTGGTCAGCCGTACCGTGATTAAAAAAGACACCGGGACCGTGACCCTTTTTTCATTCGATCAAGGGCAAGGATTAAGCGAGCATACAGCTCCCTTCGATGCCCTGGTTTATCTTGTTGACGGGGAAGCCGAAATAACTATCGCTGGCAAACCGCAACGCGCGGTCAAGGGGGACCTGGTAAAACTGCCGGCGGGTCGCCCGCATGCCTTAATAGCCACCAAGAAATTTAAAATGATGCTCATAATGATCAAATCTAGCAAATGATTACACCGATTATTAAGAGAGATTACACTGATTACTAGCTTTCGTTCTATCTGTGTAATCGCTTTTCGTAATCTGTGTAATCCAAAAGGATTTTATGCAAAAGAAATTTATGCAAAGGGCGATCAAAGAAGCAAGAAAAAACCTGACTGATATACAGGGCGGTCCTTTTGGCGCGTGTATTGTTAAAAGGGGCCGGGTCATAGCCGTTGCACGCAATACAGTATTAAAAAATGATGCTACTTGCCATGCGGAAATAAATACTATCAGGCTGGCCGCTAAAAAACTTGGGACCTTTGACTTGAGCGGCTGTGAGATTTATTCTACTACTGAGCCCTGCCCGATGTGCTTTGCCGCTATTCACTGGGCTAAGATAGTAAAAATTTATTATGGCACAACAATTAGTGATGTAAAAAAGAGAGGATTCAATGAGCTGGCTATCAGCAATAGAGTGCTGAAAAAACTTGGCGGGAGTGCGGTGAAAATAATCAGGGATCATGCCCGGAAAGAGTGCCTGGGTCTATTAAAGGATTGGGACCGGTTACCTGATAAGCAGGTCTACTAAGAGGGAATGGTTTTCCCTTGCTTTTAAGTACGGAAATGGGGTAATATTTTGCCATGAAACGTATTTTAAATACAGCGTTGCTGTTATTTTTTTTATTACTGCCATATTCCTCGGCAGCAGGTGAAGAAGCACTGCCGCGTTGGGGAGTGGGATTGAATTATCCTGGCGCCGGGATCAAGTATTTATTTAATAACCGGTTAAGCCTGGAGTTACGCGGACAATTTGCTGACGATATAGTTATTGGCGGGTTGCGGGGTAATTATTATTTTAATCCTGATAGTAATGCCGTGCTGTTTATGGGCATTGAGTCGGATTATGTCAGTTTTAAAGGTGAGGAAAGCAAGGGCCATGGCTTTGCTGAAGAGCTCTATCTGGGTATAGAATTCTTTTTGCTGAGCCGTTTTTCCCTGCAGGTTGATTTTGGGCCGGCTTTTATCATCTTAAAAGATAAAGAATCTTCCCTCAGTGTTAATGGTATTGAATATGTTGTTAATTTTGGGCTTAACTGGTATTTCGGCAGTCAACAAGAAATCAGCCGGCGCAAAACAGGAAAAGTAAAGCAAGAGCTAGAAATAGAAGAGGAAGAATACGAAGAGGAATAAGGGCCAGGCTAATGAAAAGACAGTATCTAATATCTTTACTATTAGCCGGATTACAATTGAGTTTGGGCCTGGTATGGGCCGGCGGAATAAGTTTGGGTATGACCGGAGCAGTACGTAAAAAAATAGGTGAACTGGATGAAAAAGCACACTCCAAGAACGCAACATTTACTACTGAGAGGTCTCCTTTGTTAGGGAAATATGAGCCAGCAGACGGTAAAGTGCTGTTGATCATTGGCCAGGACCAGCCGGCTCTGGAAGAGTATATTACTGATATCGGTAATCCTGGCGGATTGATGGTTTATACATCAATCCAGCGATTGGAATTAATAAAAGTGCCTGGTGATAATGAAGGTGGTACATGGGATTTCCCGTTAAGTTTCGCGGATTATCCGGATATGGCTGTGCAGATCGGCTTATGGATGTCAGGAACGACCGGCAGTGAAGATGACCTTGACCGGATCGATAATGGTGACTATGACGCCAATCTTGATACTTTAGGTAACTGGATCAAGAATCTTAACCGGCCGGTCTATTTGCGCGTTGGCTATGAATTTGACAATCCTGATTTTCATTATACCGCCGAAAAATATGTCCGTGCTTATAAGCATGTAGTTGACCATCTCCGCGCTCAGGGTATCATTAATGTGGCTTATGTCTGGCATTCCTGGGCTCAAAATAATTCGACCGCGGCTATAAACTGGTATCCCGGAGATAGTTATGTAGATTGGGTAGGGGTTTCGTTTTTTTTAACTGAGATGAGCGCCTACATGGATCATATTGCCGCCATTGCCGTCGAGCATAATAAGCCGCTGATGATCGCGGAAGCAACACCGTATGGTATCGGCACCTTATCCGGGCAAACTTCCTGGGATAACTGGTTCAAGTCATTCTTTGATTTTGTCGCAGCTAAAAAGGTAAAAGCCATCTCTTACATTAACTGGGACTGGGAAACGATACCCATGTTTCAGGGCCAGGGGTGGGGTAATTGCCGGATACAAAATAATATCACGGTTAAAGGTAATTGGATCACTGAAACCAGCCAGTCCGAGTATTTACATTCGTCAAGTACCCTGTATGATGAATTAGGGTATTAAAATGTACAAAAAACTTTCTTTTTTGTGTCTCTTGGTTTTCTTCTTGAATTCCAACCTGATCGCCGCTGAAAAAAAACAAACCGTCATAACAACATTATTCCCGCTCTATGATTTTGCGCGCAATGTCGGCCAGGATAATATCTCCGTGATCCTGCTGCTGCCTCCCGGAGTGGAAGCGCATAGTTACGAACCGTCTGCCGGTGATGTGGTCAGGGTAACAGAGGCGGATGTATTTATCTATACCAGCAGGCAGATGGAACCCTGGGCGGAAAAATTTATCCGCGGGATCGATAATAAGAAGTTAATAGTGCTGGAAGCGAGCAGCGGTTTCACAGACAATGATCCGCATACCTGGCTGGATTTTACCAAAGCTATGATCATGGTTAACCGCATTCGCGATGTCTTAGCTGCCAGGGACCCGGCCAACCGGAATCTATACCAGGCCGCAGCCAGGCAATATAATAAAAAGCTGGCCGAACTGGATACCGAATACCAGGGAGCATTATCCGGCTGCCGGGATAAAGTGCTGATCCAGAGCGGGCATTTTGCTTTTGGTTACCTGGCCAGGCGTTACCATTTAAAATACATAGCTGCCTATAAAGGATTCTCTCCGGACGCGGAGCCAACGCCCAGGAACCTGGCTGAGCTGGTTGACACGATCAGGCAAAATAAAGTGAAATATATTTTTTATGAAGAACTGGTCTCTCCGCGGGTAGCCGAAACCCTCGCGCAAGAGACCGGAGTACGTCTGCTGGAACTTTCCGCTGCCCATAATGTATCCAGGGAAGAACTGGATAAGGGGATAAGTTTTATTGATATTATGAAAGCTAATTTAAATAATTTAAAACTAGGATTGTCATGTCAGTAATTTCTTTAGCCGTAGACCAGGTCACGGTAAAATACCAGGCGAATGAAGTTTTGAGCGGGATCTCTTTTACCGCGCAAGCCGGGGATTATATCGGTATTGTTGGCCCCAATGGCTCTGGCAAAACCACCCTAGTCCGGACTATCCTGGGCCTGCTCCTGCCGACCCAGGGAAAAATAAGTATTTTGGGTACGAGGCAAAGCCAGTTCAAGGAGTGGCAGAGGATAGGGTATTTACCGCAAAAATTAACTTCCTTTAATCCGCAGTTCCCGGCTACTGTCAGGGAAGTAGTATCATTCGGCCTTTTAGCCGGCAAAAAATTCCCCAAGCAGATATCCCGCACCGATGAAATCGCGATCGATAAGGCACTGGCCCTGCTGGAGATCAGGGACATTAAGCATAAGCTTATCAGCGAGCTCTCCGGCGGGCAACAGCAGCGCGCCATGGCCGCCAGGGCCTTAGCCGGTGAACCGGAATTATTGATCCTTGATGAGCCGACTACTGCGCTTGACCCGGAAACCCGGGAAAGATTTTACGCGGTGCTGAAAGAATTCAATGAAAAAAGAAAAGTAACTATTTTATTGATCACGCATGATATTGGCACGATCGGGAAATACGCGGCGAAAATGCTGTACCTGGATAAAAAGATCATCTTTTTTGGCGGTTTTGATAATTTTTGCGCTTCCCCGGACATTACCGAGTACTTCGGTGAATATGCCCAGCATCTTATCTGCCATCGGCATGATGCGCCGAAAAGTTAGGACATCAGGATAACAGGTTATCAGGTAGAGGGAATCAGGTTATCAGAGTATCAGGTAAGACCTGCTGTCCTGATTTCCTGATATCCACTCCCTGGTCCCCTGATTACCTGATACCCGTAGTTTATAACTTATTTTGAAAAAAGGTTCCCCAATGGATTTATTTAAATTTCTAAGTTACGGCTTTATGCAGCGGGCAGTCATTGCCGGTTCATTCATTGCGGCTTTGTGCGCTATTCTGGGTGTGTTCCTGGTGCTGCGCCGCTTGTCCCTGATCGGGGATGGCCTGTCACATGTGACTTTTGGCGCTTTAGCCTTAGGTTTGTTCTTTAATGTCACTCCAGTGTATGTAGCTTTGCCTTTGGTGGTCCTTAGTTCTCTAGGGATCATGAAACTGACTGAAGCGCAGTACCTTTACGGAGATGCGGCTATCGGCATTGTTTCAGCGCTGGGTATTGCTATCGGGATCCTGCTGGTGAGCATAACCAAGGGCTTTAATATTGACTTGTTCAGTTACCTGTTTGGCAATATCCTGGCTATCACTAAGACTGAGGTATGGATGTCCATCGGCTTGGCGACGATAGTTATTATTCTGGTGGCTTTTTTTTATTATGACCTGGTGGCAGTCACTTTTGATGAAGAATGCGCCCAGGCTGAAGGCATAAATACCAAGGCCGTAAATAAAATGCTGGTGGTTTTGACTGCTATTACCGTAGTACTAGCCATGAAAGTAGTGGGCATAATGCTGGTATCGGCTTTGCTAATACTGCCTACTGTCACTGCACTGCAGGTTGCCAAAGGATTCAGGATGACGATGCTGGTGGCGGTAGTAGTGGCGGTGGTTTCAGTCTGGACAGGTATTATGCTTTCCTTTTTCCTGGACTGGCCCAGCGGGGCTACCATTGTCCTGGTGAGCCTGGTATTGTTTATAAGTTCTTTCCTTTACCGCCAGATCAGGAAGTAGCATAGGAAAAGGACCATGACGGAATGGATTACAGTGAAATAAAAAATATTACCGGACTGTCCCAAAAAGAAGCGCAGGCCAGATTGGGGGCAGAAGGATATAATGAACTCCCGTCCAGTCGTCGGCGCAGTGTCTGGAAGATCGCTTTTGAAATATTGAGCGAACCGATGTTCCTGCTGCTGGTGGCCTGCGGGGTAATTTACTGGTTATTGGGTGATAAACAGGAAGCATTAATGCTGCTGGGTTTTGTTTTTGTGGTGATGGGTATTACCCTGTACCAGGAACGCAAAACTGAGCGGGCTTTGGAGGCTTTGCGTGATATCACCAGCCCCAGGGCACTGGTGATCAGGGATGGTAAACAATTACGTATTGCCGGCCGGGAAGTGGTGTGTGAAGATATCCTGATCCTGGCTGAAGGTGACCGTATACCGGCTGATGCCATGGTGCTTTGGTCCAGCGCTCTTTCTGTGGATGAATCCTTGTTAACCGGTGAGTCAGTGCCGGTTAGGAAAACTGCCGAAAAATCTGATGAGGAAATGTCCCGTCCCGGTGGCGAAGATACGCCGTTTGTTTATTCAGCAACACTGGTCGTGCGCGGTCAAGGGATCGCCCGGGTAAAGGGTACAGGCCTGAATACAGAGATCGGCAAGATCGGTAAATCCCTGCAAACCATAGAAGAAGAAGAAACAGCCTTGCAGAAAGAAACCGGCAGGGTAGTTAAAAATTTAGCTATTAGCGGTATAGTACTATGTTCGATCGTTATTGTCGCCTATGGTTTGACTACCGGCAGTTTCCTGCACGGGTTTCTGGCCGGCATTACCCTGGCGATGGCCATGCTGCCGGAAGAATTCCCGGTGGTCCTGACCATTTTCCTGGCGTTAGGAGCCTGGCGTATTTCCCAAAAAAATGTTTTAACCCGGAGGGTACCGGTCATTGAAACTTTGGGAGCAGCCACGGTGCTCTGTGTGGACAAAACCGGGACCCTGACCATGAACCGGATGACGGTCGGAAAAGTGTGTGCCCAAAGCAAGTACTTTGCCGTTGATCCGGAGTATAAGGGAAGGCTACCGGAAAAATTCCATGAGATCGTAGAGTTTGCCATCCTGGCCAGCCAGCATGATCCTTTTGACCCGATGGAAAAAGCCATCAGGGATCTAGGGACCAAAACTCTTTCCAATACAGAACATTTGCATTATAATTGGACCCTGGTCCAGGAATATCCCTTGTCACAGGAATTGCTGGCGATGTCCCATGTCTGGAAATCTCCTGACGGGAAAGACTATATTATTGCGGCCAAAGGTTCGCCAGAAGCGGTCATTGACCTGTGCCATATGGATCAGACAGCGGCGGCTGAATTAAGTGGGCAGATAAATACCATGGCTGACGAGGGATTGAGGATCATTGGCGTGGCCAAAGCCCATTTCCAGGAAGAGTCATTACCAGGACAACAACATGATTTCTTTTTTGAATTTGTCGGGCTGGTTGGACTGACGGATCCGGTGCGCCCGACTGTGGCTGAATCCATCAAGGAATGTTATACTGCCGGTATCCGCGTCGTAATGATCACTGGTGATTATCCTGGTACAGCTATGAATATTGCCCGCCAGATCGGTTTGCATAAAGCTGATGATTATATCACCGGACCGGAACTGGAAAAATTAAGTGTTGCGGAACTATGTGAACGGATCAAGAAAACCAGTATCTTTGCCCGGGTCATGCCAGAACAAAAATTATTACTGGTCAATGCGTTGAAAGCCAATGGCGAGATCGTCGCCATGACCGGTGACGGGGTTAATGACGCTACGGCGCTGAAAGCGGCCCATATTGGTATTGCCATGGGCGGACGCGGGACCGATGTCGCCAGGGAGGCTGCGGGACTGGTATTACTGGATGATGATTTTTCTTCTATTGTCTCAGCGGTCAGGCTGGGCAGAAGGATCTTTGATAATATTAAAAAAGCCATGGCTTATATTTTTGCTATTCATGTGCCGATCGCCGGCCTGTCCCTGATACCGGTTTTACTTAAATGGCCCCTGGTCTTACTACCGGTACATATTGTTTTCCTGGAGCTAATTATAGACCCGGCGTGTTCGATAGTCTTTGAAGCGGAAAAAGAGGAACCACAGATCATGAACCGCCCGCCGCGGGATCCTAAACAGTCACTGTTCAACCGGCGTACTATTGGTATCAGCCTGCTGCAAGGTATAACTGTTTTAGTCGTGGTCTTAGCGGTTTATGCCATAGCTTTATTCCGGGGATTGGGTGATATGGAAGCCAGGGCCATGACCTTTACCACGTTGATCGTAGCCAATATAGCCCTGATCTTCACGAACCGTTCCTGGTCAAAGTCGATCATAACCACGTTGCGCGCTCCTAATACGGCTTCCTGGCTGGTTTTAACAGGAGCCTTGTTATTCCTGGGCTTGAGCCTGAATGTACCGTTCTTGAAAAGGTTGTTTCACTTTTCGCAGCTTCACTTCATTGATTTTGTGATCTGTACGGCGGCTGGGATCTTTAGTATTCTCTGGTTTGAAATCCTGAAGATGGTTAACTATAAGAAAAAGGGAAACGCTTGCATTTAACCAGGCAATAAAGTATAATAGAAAAATAAATAAGGATATCAGAATATCAGGTAATCAGGGTGAGAATATCAGGAGATTATGGATCAGGACAACAGGGTATCAGGTAATCAGATTATCAGGAAAACCTGATAGCCTGATATCCTGATATCCTGATACTCTGACCAATGGGGGTAAAACCATGTGCGTTAGGCAAAAAGTGGTGGACAAGATCGAGAGTGTTCCTTTAACAAAAATTGAAAAACCAAAAAAAGTTTCCGGGTACTTTGGTTCTAATACTTTCAGTATCAGCGAAATGCAGAAACGGATCGGTAAAAAAACCTTTATTTCTTTCAAGCGCTGGTTAGCCGGGGGCAGTACCATCAGTATGAAAGAGGCTGATGAAATTGCCGGGGCTATGAAAGACTGGGCCGTGGAAAAAGGAGCAATATATTATGCCCACTGGTTCCAGCCTATGACCGGACTGACCGCCGAAAAACATGACAGCTTTATATCCCTGCATAGTGCCGGCAAGGTCGTGGAAAAGTTCTCCGGATCCAAACTGATCCTGGGTGAGCCAGATGCCAGTTCTTTCCCCAGCGGCGGTATCAGGAGCACATTCGAGGCGCGCGGCTATACTGCCTGGGATCCTTCCAGCCCGGCTTTTATCAGCGAGACCCGGTTAGGGAAAACACTGTGTATTCCCAGCATTTTCGTCTCCTACCATGGGTATGCTTTAGATAAAAAGCTGCCCTTGCTTCGTTCTGATGAAGCGCTCAGTAAAGCGGCGAAAAAACTGCTTAAATTATTCAGCCGCCGGGACATTAGCAAGGTAGTTTCTACCTGCGGCCCGGAGCAGGAATATTTCCTGATCGATAATAACTATTACAAATTGCGGCAGGACCTGATGCTGACCGGACGCACGCTGATCGGGGCCTCTTCGCCGAAAGGGCAGCAGCTGGAGGACCAGTATTTTGGCTCGATCAAAGAGCGGGTCCTGAATTATATGGAAGAAGTTTCCGTAGAAGCCTTTAAGATGGGTATTCCCGTCACTACCCGCCATAATGAAGTAGCGCCGCACCAGTTTGAATTTGCTCCTATTTTTGAAGAATCCAATATTGCTGCTGATCATAACCAGCTACTGATGGAAATCATGAAAAAAGTAGCTTTGCGCCATAACCTGGTTTGCCTGCTGCATGAGAAACCTTTTGCCGGAATTAATGGCAGTGGCAAGCATGTGAACTGGTCCATGGCTGATGACCAGGGAAATAACCTGCTTAATCCCGGACAGACGCCGGAAGATAACCTGCAATTCCTGGCTGTGCTGGTAGCAGTTTTACGGGCGGTTCATAAGCATGCGGATCTTTTGCGGGCCAGTATTGCCTCAGCCGGCAATGAACACCGCTTGGGAGCTAATGAGGCCCCGCCGGCGATTGTTTCGGTGTTCCTGGGAGAACAACTGACCAAGGTGCTGGACACGATTGTTGCCGGGACTGCGCATAAAGTCACTAAAAAAGATATTATCGACCTTGGTGTGGGACGCCTGCCTAAAGTGAATAAGGACGCTACTGACCGTAACCGGACTTCGCCCTTTGCCTTTACCGGCAGTAAGTTTGAGTTCCGGGCGGTAGGTTCATCGCAGAATATCAGCTGGCCATTGACAGTGATCAATACGATCATTGCCGATTCGCTGAATTATGTGGCTGAGGAGATAACTAAAGAACTGAGAAATAAGGATCTTGAATCTGCCGTGGTGGCAGTAATTGCCCAGCTGGCTAAAGAAACGAAAAATATCAGGTTTGAAGGTAATAATTATTCTTCAGAATGGCTCTATGAGGCCAAAGAACGCGGTTTGGCCAATGTCGCTTCTACCGCTGAGGCCCTGGCTGCTTTCACGGAAAAAGGAAATATTGCCATTTTCGAGAAACAAGGCGTATTAAGCCATGATGAATTAATGGCGCGATATAATATCTGGGTTGAAATGTATAACATTGTGCTCACTATTGAAGCCAGCACCCTGCGGGAAATGGTTGACTCGATAGTTGTCCCGGCGGGACTGGAATACCAGGGACAATTGGCTAATAACCTGGAAAAGATCAGTAGCCTTAAAAATACCATTGGCTTGAATATTGATGAGAAAGCTTTTGAGGATCTGAAAGGGCACCTGGCTGATGTCACCAATAAGATCTATTATTTACGGAAAAATACCCAGATTTTGGTGAAATTACTGGAAAAAGCCAGGAGCCTGGAAGGCAAAGAGAAAGCTGCTGTATATTTTAATGAATTGAAACCGCTGATGGAACATATCCGTAAACACAGCGATGACCTGGAAGGCGTGATCGCGGATGAGCATTGGGACCTGCCGAAATATCGCGAGATGCTTTTTGTGATGTGAACATGATTACACCGATTAGAAAAAGAGATTACACAGATTAGAACAGAGATCACACAGAATTCCTTAATTTGTCATTTGAAATTTGTAATTTGGAATTACTTTTAGCGTAGGGTGCTTAATGGTTGACGAAAAAGAGATCTATAAACTTATCTCCGAAACCATACATGATGGACTGCTGGAGCTTGACCTGCGTGGCCGGATCATACAGGCTAATCCAGCGGCTCTGTCCATGCTGGGATATACCCTGGACGAAATAATCCAGAAGACCCATCGTGACCTGACGCCGGCTAAATGGCACCAGCAAGAAAGCCAGGCTATCCAGGAAGCTGCCCTGGTACAGCATAACGCCCCCAATATCGAGCAGGAATATGTACGTAAGAATGGCAGTATTTTCCCGGTAGCCCTGACCCCGATGTTATTGGCTGATGCCAATAAAACCCAGACTAAAATATTAATCCTCTGCCGTGATCTGACCAGCCAAAAAGAACAGGAACAACTCCAGCAAGCTCATTTGCGCCAATTGAACAGCTTATCCCTGATCACCAGGAAACTGCAGGATAACGACTCCATAGAGTATACTATCCATTTTGTCCTGGAAGCGCTGGTCGCAGCCATGACCTATCCCCAGCTGGCTGTCCCGCTCATTGCTATTGAGGATGAAACTTTCAGCACGGATAAATATAGCGATGATCTTGAATATGGCTTGACTGCACCATTATATATCAACGGGCATGAAGCCGGCGAACTGACCATGTATTATACTGAAAACAAACCATTTAAGCAGCCGGATGAACAAAATATATTGGAAGCTGTGGCCAGTACCCTGGGCGTCTGGCTGTCCCTGAAATCAGCTAATCAGGAGTTGGTTGATTATGAGGAGCAATACCGGTCTGTTTTTGATGCCATGACTGACGGGTTCGCCCTCTATGAAGTAAAAGATGAAGGCCAAGAAATGATCGTCGCCGATTGGAACCGGGCGGCTGAGAAAATGTACAATCTTTTACGGCAAGAGGTGCTGGGCCAGGATATTAAAAAGTTTTTCCCGGCAATGGAAAAAACCGAGGTCTATAAAGCTATCGTGGAATGTTCCCAGTCAGGGGAGTCAAAGATCATTCCGCTGGTTCATTACCAGGACGCGCAACACGACCAGTATATGCATAATGTTATTTATCCGGTAGGCGATAAAGTCGCGGCTATTTTCCGTGATGTGACAGAGGAAGAAAAAGCGCGGCAGAGGCTGGTGCAGTCAGAGCAGAAATCCCGCTCCCTGATCGAAGGTTCATCTGAAGCCATATATCTCCTTACTTTGGATCCTGTTAATCCCCAGTTTATAGATATTAACCAGAGCGCTTGCCAAATGCTGCATTATACCCGCACCGAACTTTTAACCTTGGGACCAACAAAAATAGATTCTCCTCAAAATGCGGCTTTAGTACCGGAAAGAATGGCTAAAATCTTAAAAGAAGGCAAGGCCCTTTTTGAATCAGAACATATGACCAAGGAAGGGCAGCTTATCCCGGTAGAGATCAATAGCAGCATAGTTGAGCTTGCCGGGGAAAAATTTATTTTAAGTTTTGCCCGGGATATCACCGAGCGCAAAAAAATAGAAAATGTCTTGCACGAGAGTGAAGCAAAATTCCGTAATTTAAGTGATCTGGCTCCAGTTGGCATTTTCTTTTTAAATATGCAAGGGGAAGTTGTTTATGTAAATAAAAAACTTATTTCATTTTCCGGAATGACTTTTGATGAATGTCTGGGACAAGGCTGGAGAAAGCTGATCCATCCTGAAGAGCAGGAAGAGGCCTTGAATATCATTACCGGACCGCTGCCCCAAGGCAAAGAAGAATCCTTGAAGTTTAGGATCCTCAATAAGCAGAATGAGACTCGTTGGGTGCATACGCAGATCAAAATGATAGTCTCTGCCCAAAACCAGCCTACCGGTTTTATCGGTATCGTAGAAGATGTCACTGATATAGAAAAAGCCAAAACCGCAATGACAAACCAATTGGCATTTATCCAGCAATTGCTTGAAGCTATTCCTAATCCGGTATTCTACAAAGACGCGCAAGGGATCTATCAAGGGTGTAACCAGGCTTTTGAGCGTTTCTTGGGAAGAGCAAAGGAAAAAATCATTGGTAAATCTGTCTATGAACTCGCGCCTAAGGATCTAGCTGATGTCTACCACCAGAAAGACGAGGAATTACTAAGCCATCCCGGAACCCAAGCCTATGAATCCAGTATTCAACAGGCAGACGGTACCCGTCGTTTAGTCATCTTTAATAAAGCCACTTATAATAATCCTGACGGCACAATCGCCGGACTGATCGGGGTGGTTACTGATATTACCGAATGCCAGAAACAGGAACAGAAATATAAAGCTATAATTGAGACCTCTATAGACGGTTTCTGGCTGACGGATATGCAAGGCAATATCATTGAAGTAAATGATTCTTATTGTAAAATGATCGGTTATAGCCGGGTAGAATTGCAAAAAATGAAAATCGCTGACTTGGAAGTAAACGAGAAACCAGCAGAGATACAAGCCCGTATTCATAAAATTATGGAAAATGGCAGTGACCGCTTTGAAACTAAACATAAATGCAAAGACGGAACTATTATCGATATTGTGATTAGCGTAACGATTCTCAGGGATTCAGATCAAATGTTCGTATTTTCCCACGATATTTCCGAACGTAAAAAAGCCGAAGTAGCACTCCAGCAGAATGAAGATCAGCTATCCAATGCTTTGAATATTGCGCACTTGGGACCCTGGGAATATGATGTGGTGAAAGATATTTTTACTTTTACTGATTCTTTTTACACTGTTTTTCACACAACAGCCGAGCAAGTCGGCGGCTATACTATGTCGGCGGCAGATTACGTAAAGCGTTTTGTCCATCCAGAAGATGCAGCGGTGGTCGGTGAAGAAACTCGCAAAGCCATTGAAACAACTGATTCTAATTTTAGCCGTCAGCTGGAGCACCGTAAAATTGATGCTAATGGGGAAATTGGTTATATTTCGGTGCGTTTTTTTATTGTCAAAGACCAGCAAGGAAAGACGATCAAAACTTATGGCGTTAATCAGGATATCACTGAGCGAAAAAAATACGAAGAGACTCTGCTACAACAACAGCAGGAACTAAGTACTATCCTGGATTCTACGCCAGCAATGATCTTTTATAAGGATAAGAATAATAATTTCATCCGTGTCAACAAGGCTATGGCTAAAAGTATGGGCTTGACCAAAGAGCAGCTGGAAGGGAAGTCGGTGTTTGATATTTATCCTAAAGAAGAGGCGGAGAAATACTGGCAGGATGATAAGGCAGTGATGGATTCAGGACAACCAAGACTAAACATCGTAGAATCAATGCAGACGCAAGAAGGGCTGAAATGGGTCCAGACCGATAAAATACCCTATAGAAATGAAAAGGGAGAGATCATTGGGATTGTCGGCTTTGCCGTAGATATTACTGAGCGCAGACAGGCTGAGGCAGCGTTACGGGTGAGCGAAGCCCAGTTATTAAATGCTGCGTATATGGCGCGCCTGGGACCCTGGGAATATGATGTGGTAAACGATGTATTTACCTTCACGGATTCTTTTTACGCTATCTTCCACACGACTGCCGAGCAGGCTGGCGGCTATACTATGTCATCTGCTGATTATGTAAAGCGTTTTGTTCATCCCGAAGATGCTGAAGTGGTCAGCTTGGAAACCCGACGAGCCATTGAAGCCACTGATTCTAATTTTAGCCACCAGCTAGAGCACCGTATAATTGACTCTCATGGAGAGGTTGGCTATATTTCCGTTCGTTATTTTATTATCAAAGACCAGCAAGGAAGAACAGTCAATACTTATGGAGTGAACCAGGATATCACCGAACGCAAGCGGGCGGAGGAAGAGTTAAAAAAGCGGATAAATGAACTGGACCGGTTCAACAAGGTGACTATGGAACGCGAAAAACGGATCATCGAGCTGAAGAAAAAGCTGAAAGACCTGGAGCAAAACGCACATGGACAATAATAAGATCAGGCAGCTGGTGCTGCCATATACGCTGATTGTATTTATATTAACCGTGGTTTTTGAATTTTTAAAAACTGAAGTATTTGTTATTGACAATTTATGGCTTTCGCATATAGTGACTATTATTTTTGTGACTTTAGTTGCTTTTATTTCACTGCTCATTCTCCAACGCCTGATCACCCGGCATTATCAGGAGCTGATCCGGGAATTGCGTAACACCCACCTGAAAGCAGAGGCGGCCAGGCAGGAATTGCAGGCGACTAACCAGGAATTACAGGCGACAGACGAGGAGTTGCGGTCAACTAATGATGAACTTGAACAACAGAGGCAGGATCTTGATGTCCTACTGCAAACGATACCCGAAGGAATTATCCGGACCGATGCTAAAGGGAAGATCTTGTTTTGCAACCAGCGGATCTTAGAGCAAACCGGCTTAAACCAGGAAAATATATTACACAAGGATATCAAGAATGTCGTCTCGTTGGATGACTGGCCGGTCTTTGCCCACGAGTTTGAAAAGGTATTTATACAGGGGATGATCAATGAAGTATCCTTTCACAACCCCGCCGGAAGACAGGTGCTGGCTGATATAGTGGCAGTGAAAGACAAGAAAGGCCGGGTTGTCGGGACTATCAGCGCGGTCAGGGAGTTTGCCAAGACCGGGAAAATTATTGAGGAGTTGGATAAGTCCAGGAAAGAATTGAGCCAGAAAATAGAGGAAATGCAGTTATTGCACAGGGTTACTATGGACCGGGAAAAACGGGTCATTGAGCTGAAAGAGCAGGTTGATAAGCTGAAAGAGGAATTAGCTAAAAACAAAGGTACCCAAACTGTATGAGAATGATCAGTCTCAGGGAAAAAATACTGGTAAATAATTTAATTCTGACTTGCCTGGTCCTGGTCGGCGTCAGTCTTTATAGCTATTACTCTATTTCTACTATCCGTAAGCAAACTATTACTGAAAATTTACAGGGCCGGGCACAGGTCATTGCCAGTAATCTAGCCAAGAAGATCAAGGAAGAAGTAGCAATATTAACAGAAGTTGCCCAGAACTCCAATTTTATAGCCTTGCTGCAGCAGGCTAATACCTCGTACGGCACTATCCCGGATCGGCAGGCCTATTTCGATACCATGGACCAGCAATGGCGGGCAGCTACTCAGGAATCCCCGCTAGTTAAAAAATACACAGATATTCCTGCCGCCGCCCAATTGCGAAGATATGATACTATTATGGGAAAAATCGGTGAGGTTTTTATCAGCGACCGCTTTGGTGGATTGGTGGCTGCCTCTGGAAAAACAACAGACTTTTACCAGGCTGATGAAACATGGTGGCAAAAAGCTATTAGTTATACCAAAGAGAAACCTTATATAGGTCAAATTGAATTTGATGAATCAAGCCAGGCCTGGTCCATCCCGCTTTGCATTCCTATTGTGGGGCCCGCTGATAATGTTATCGGGGTGCTCAAGGGAGTGTATAATATAAAGAATGAATTAGAAGAAATGGAAATGCTCAACAATATCCCCGGGAGCACTGCCGTCTTGACTGACCAGGATGGCAATATCCTGATCAGGGATTTGCATAGGCAGCTGCCCGGCCTGAAATTCAGCCAGGATATAAAAGAGCTGATCGTCTCAGGTAAAAATCCCTGGATCATTGGTTCGGATATTAATAATCATAGCGCAATCATTACCGTTGCCGTAGTTAAAAATGAGATATTGCAGGACAATGATCTGCAATGGATAGTTTGTCTATCCCAGGAAACGGCAGTAGCTTTTGCCCCGATCAGGCAGATGTTCGCCCGGCAGTTTGCCCTGGCTGCGGCCTTATTACTGATCCTGATACCTTTTAATATATTTTTCAGCCGGCGGATCGTGGATTCCGTTTCCTCATTGCAGAAAGCGATGCAAAAAGTATCTACCGGAGACTTGAATGTCCGGTCTAATATCAAAACTGGTGATGAGATAGAACAGTTGGCCCAGTCTTTTAACTGGATGATCACGGATCTGAAAACTGCGTACCAGGAGATCACTGACCGGAAACTATTTTTTGAGAACATTATTAACAGTATGAGCGATTCATTAGTGGTATTGCATAATGACGGGACCATCCGGGAAGTAAACAAGGTGACGCTAAACTTGCTTGGCTATACCTGGGAAGAGCTCCATAATAAGAGTGTAGAAATTTTATTCCAGGAAGGGGATAGCGTTGAGATACTGGCTGATCTGATAGCTAAAACTAAGAAGCATCCGACCCGTAATGTGGTCGTGAAATACCGCACCAAGACCCTGGTCCCTATCCCGGTCAGCCTTTCCTGCACTATGGTCCGGGACAAGAAAAATGAAATTGACGGCATGATCCTGGTGGGGACTGATTTGCGGGAAAACCTGCAGATGATCGAAGAACTTAATAATTCCAAGAATGCACTGGAGCATTACAGCGTAACTCTGGAAGATAAGATCCGGGAAAGAACCAGGAATCTGGAGCAGGCGTTGCAGGAAGCCAAAGAATCAAGGGAAGTAATGCTTTCTTTGCTGGAAGATTTTGAGGAAAACAGGCAGGAAATGCAAGTCATGCAGGGCAAACTCCAGGAGTGGAATGAAAAGATCTCGGTTCTTGTTGAATCGTTGAACGAAGGCGTGATCATGCTGGATAAAAACGGCCAGGTCGCAGTAAGCAATGATATGGCTCTGCACTTGCTGGGATACCAGAAGGATGAGAAAGATTACGCCAAAGTGCTGGAAATGTTGACTAGCGTAGGGCTGGACTTGAGCCTGGTGGAATCATGGGAAAAAAGCAAGGTTGTCAAAAAAGAAGTGAAATTAGGTGAGAATCCCAGCCGGATCCTGCATTTTGATATTGCCCCTGTTTTTAAGGCAGAGAATGAGATGATCGGATTGGCCCTGGCTTTCCGGGATGTGACCAGGGAGAAAGAAGCGGCACGGTTGAAAAGCGAATTTATTTCCACTGTTTCGCATGAATTGAGGACCCCGATCACCTGTATCCGTGAATCTATTTCCCAGGTCCTGGAAGGCATCAAAGGCGAGCTCAACCCGGACCAAAAAGAATTCCTGCATATTGCCACGGAAGAAATTGACCGCCTGACCCGGATCATTAATGATCTGCTGGATGTCTCCAAGATCGAGGCAGGCAAGGTTACTTTGAATAAGACAGAACATGATATAGTACCGGTGATCAGGTCGGTGGTTAACAACCTGGAAATAAGGGGCCGGGAGCGTCAGATCACCTTGGAAATGCATCTGGGCCTGCCTGGCTTTTCTTTGTTTCTTGATGAGGACCGGATAAAACAGGTGCTCAGTAATTTAATAGATAATGCTATCAAGTTCTCGCAGGATAAAGGGAAAGTGGAAGTTTACCTGGTAGACAAAGGCCCGGAGATCGAAATAACAGTGGAGGACCATGGCCGGGGGATCGCTGCTGAAAACTTCCATAAAATATTTGACCGGTTCGAACAGATCAACCGGACAGCAGGGCCGGGCTATCGCGGGACAGGCCTGGGCTTGTCGATCAGCAAGAGCCTGGTGGAAATGCATGGCGGCACTATCCGCGTGGAGAGCGAACTGGAAAAAGGCAGTAAATTTATTTTTACCCTGCCGAAATTATCAGCTGATGCGGTTTTCCATGAGCTCTTAAGGGACCAGCTGGATAAAGCTAAGAAAGAGTATGAGTCCCTGGCTTTGATCTTGATCAAGCCGGTCCAGGGTGCTCTGCAGGCCATGTCTATACTTGATGGGGTCGAAGCAGCAGCCAGATATAGTGTCAGGAGAGCAGACGACATGGTAGTGCGGTTTGAAGAGCGCACCTTGCTTGTCGTCCTGGTCAGGTCTGCCCGGCCAGGAGCTAATTCCCTGTGCCAGCGCATTATCGAGAACTGCCGGAAAAAACAAGTTCCCGTTGATAGCCTGTCGCAGGCGATAGCCATATATCCTGAAGATGGCCATGAGTCTGAAGAACTGCTGCGGTTGGCCAAGAGCAAATTAGAGGAGGCAAAATGAGCACTAATAAAAAAATACTGGTAGTGGATGACGAACCTCATGTGCGGATCCTCTTAAAATCCAGGCTGGAAGCCAATGGTTTCAGCGTAGCCACTGCTTATGGCGGTGTACAGGCCCTGGAAAAGGTAAAAGAGGAAAAGCCTGACCTGATCCTGTTGGATATTGTCATGCCTGATCTCAATGGGTATGAAGTAGCCAAACAATTAAAAGCAGATCCTGAATTTGCCAAGATCCCGATCATTATTTTCACTGCGTCTAATGTCCGGGAACTGGAAGAACAATGCCGGTCTTTAGGGGTGGATTATGTGATCATGAAGCCTTTTTCACCGGAAGTACTGCTGGGCATGGTCAAAGAACTAAGCAAGAAGAACGAACTATAGGATCATTTAGCCGGGAGTTAAGTGTGGGGAATAAAATATTATTGGTTGATGATGAGCCAAAATTACTAATGCTGGTGAAATCGCGCTTAGAAGCCAGTGGCTATGAAGTAATGACCGCGGCTGACGGGGAAGAAGCTTTAGCCAAGGCCGCCATGGAAAAGCCGGATTTGCTGATCCTGGATATAATGATGCCAAAAATAGACGGTCTGCAGGTTTGTATCCGCATAAAAAATGATCCGTCTCTCGGTCAGATCCCGATAATAATATTGAGCGCGAAAAGCCAGAAGGAAGCTATGATCGAAGCTAAAAAAGCCAAGGCCAATAGTTATGTAATTAAACCGTTCCGGCCTGAAGTCCTGCTGGCAGAAGTGAAGAAATATTTATCATAATTCAACTGTTTCCCGGGGGTAAAATGAGACGAAATAGTACCAGGCACAAAGGGAGAAGCGAGGCACAAAGAGGGTCTAACGGGGTGAAACGAATAATTTGTTTTTATTGTTTATCGATGCTGATCATTTTCAACGCTGCGTCGGCCTGGGCGCGGGCCAAAGTGGAGATAGTAAAAAATGTGATGGGCCAGTATCAATTGCTGGTTAACGGGCAACTGTATTTTATCCGCGGGGTCTGCTACCACCCGGTTCCGATCGGCGGCGATGCTGATTATAATTTTTGCGGTGACCCGAACCGGCCCTGGCTGCTGGACGGGCAGATGATGAAAGAAGCAGGCATTAATACGGTCCGTTTTTACCAGCCTGGCGAAAATATTTACCAGACGAAAAGAGTGATCACTGACCTGTATAAGAACTTTGAGATCAGCAGTGTCATGGGCCACTGGCTGGATTGGTGGCAGGCGGATTATGCCAATCCCAGGTTCCAGGAATTAGTGACTAAAGAAGTCCTGGATATGGTCAAGGCTTATAAAGATACACCAGGGATCCTGATGTGGGTCCTGGGTAATGAGAATAATTATTCCTTTGCGCCGCAGAAAATTAATTACTGGACCAGCCCCGGGCTGGAAAAGATCAAAGACCCTTATAAAAAGAAAATGGCCCAGGCTAAAATATATTATTCGTTTGTTAATAAACTGGCCGGCAAGATCAAACAACTTGATCCGGATCATCCGGTGGTGCTGGGTAATGGGGACCTGGCTTCGATCTCCATGGCGGCACGCTATAATTCCCATATCGACGTGCTTGGTTCGGTTTGTTACCGCGGCAAAAGTTTCGGTAATTTCTGGCGGGAAGTGGACCGGGAATGGAAAAAACCAGTGCTGCTGCTGGAATTTGGCTGTGACGCCTATGATGCGTACAAAAAACGCGAGGACCAGCAGATCCAGGCTGATTTCATCAAGAGCCAGTGGAAAGAAATTGCGGAAAATGCCATGGGTGGATTGGGTTTCGGCAATTCCCTGGGCGGGTTTCTCTTTGAATGGTGCGATGAATGGTGGAAGCGCGCAGGCGGCAGTTTGAGCGAGCAGGATACTGATGCTTGCTGGTCGAACGGGGCCTATTGGAAGGATATAAAAGCGGAAAATAATCTGAACATGAACGAAGAATGGTGGGGACTGGTAGCCCAGGACCAAGCCTTGGTTAACGGGCTTAATATGCGTAAACCGCGCTTGGCTTATGAGGTGATCCAGCAAATGTTTACCGGTAAGAAAATGCAGAAAGAAATAAAGGGAACGGAGCAGGAGAAGAAAAAATGAGCAGTTCTAAGGAAGACCTGTTCACTAATTTCAGTGTGCTGTCCTATGAAATGAATAAACTCTTTACCCAGCTGCTGAAATGTAAGACTCCTCCCCGGATGAGCTGCCAGCAGGCCTGGTGCCCGCCGTGTGACGTTTATGAAACCCCGCGGAATATCACTGTCTGCCTGGAAGTCCCCGGAGTCAGCCGAAAAGATGTCGAGGTAAAGTTTAACAATAATGCTCTGCATATCCGCGGCAAACGCCGGGAAAACCGGGCCGTCGTAAAAACCAATTATTACCAGATGGAAATACATTATGGCACTTTTGAACGTATCGTGTCTCTCCCGACGGTTCAGGCGATCGGCAAGATCAGAACTGCCTGTGCGAACGGGTTTATTGAGATCGTCGTGCCGAAGAAAAAATAACTGAAATAAACGAGGAGTTTGTATGTATGAAGAGAAAGTCCGTATAGACCTGCCTACCGAGGTGCCGATCTTGCCGGTCCGGGATACGGTTTTTTATCCTTTTGTAGTGAGCCCGATCATTATTGGCAGGGAAAAATCGATCAGGCTGGTGGAGGATGCGCTGGTGCGGGATAAGATCATCGCTCTTTTTTCCCAAAAAGACTCCAATGCCGAAGACCCGCAGGTGAATGACCTTTATGATATGGGAACAGTTGTGCTCATCTTGAAGATGTTAAAGTTCCCTGACGGGTCTCTGCGCTTGATCGTGCAAGGACTGAGCCGGGCTAAATTAAAAGGAATTGTCCAGGCTGAGCCGTATCTGAAGGGCCGGGTAGAAGTACTGGAAGAGGTTGAAGAAAGAAGCCTGGAAGTACAGGCCATGATGCGTAATGTTTTATCCCTGTTCCAGAAACTGGTGAGCCTGGCTCCCTACTTGAGCGAAGAAGTATATATTGCGGCGATGAATATTGAGTCTCCTAATAAATTAAGCGATTTTGTTTCTTCCAACCTGACCCTGGATATCAGGATCAAGCAGGAGTTATTAGAGATCATAGATATTAAGCGGCGGCTGGAACGCTTGACTGTTTATTTGACCGAAGAGCTGGCGGTTTTAGAGCTGGGCAGTAAGATACAGTCGCAGGTGCGGACAGAAGTGGACCGTACGCAAAAGGAGTTTTTCCTGCGCAAGCAGATGGAAGCGATCCAGCGGGAACTCGGTGAAGGCGATGAAAAGACTATCGAATTGAATGAGCTGAAGATCAAGATCAAAGAAGCTAAAATGCCGCCGGAAGTCGAAAAGGAAGCAGAGCGCGAGTTACTACGGTTGATGAAAATGCCATTTGCCGCGGCTGAATATACGGTGAGCCGTACCTATTTGGATTGGCTGACCGGCCTGCCCTGGAGCAAAGCCACTGCAGATATGCTGGACATTACTAAGGCCCGGCAGATATTGGATGAAGACCATTATGACCTGGAAAAAGTGAAACAGCGGATCCTGGAGTACCTGGCGGTCAGAAAATTACGGCCAGAAGCTAAAGGACCGATATTATGTTTTATCGGTCCCCCGGGCACCGGGAAAACTTCTTTGGGCCGGTCTATCGCCAGGGCTTTGGGCCGGAAATTTGTGCGTATCTCCCTGGGCGGGA
Source organism: Elusimicrobia bacterium UBA6262 (assembly GCA_002441095.1). GTDB lineage: Bacteria > CAYTYR01 > UBA6262 > UBA6262 > UBA6262 > UBA6262. The sequence continues at coordinate 761 of DJVG01000043.1, read as the reverse complement.
TAAGAGATGAAGCCGAGATCCGCGGGCATCGCCGCACCTATGTCGGCAGTTTACCGGGCCGGATCATCCAGGGTATCCGCCGGGCGGAAAGCAATAACCCGGTTTTTATGCTGGATGAAATAGATAAGATCGGCGAAGATTTCCGCGGCGACCCGGCCAGCGCCTTATTGGAAGTGCTTGATCCGGAACAGAATAATTCTTTTTCCGACCATTACCTGGATGTTCCTTTTGACCTGTCACGGGTCATTTTTATCGCCACCGGCAATATCCTTGACCCAGTGCCGCCGGCCTTGCGCGACCGCATGGAAGTACTGGAACTGCCCGGCTATACCCAGAATGAAAAATTATTAATTACCCAGAAATATTTGATCCCCCGGCAAACTAAGGAACATGGGCTGACCGACGCCAATATTGAGTTTACGCCAGCGGGAGTATTGCGGATCATCACCAGTTATTCTAAAGAAGCCGGCCTGCGTAATTTGGAGCGGGAAATTGCCGGGGTCTGCCGCAAGGTAGCTACTAAGGTAGCTGAGGGGATTACGGATAAAGTTATTGTTAGTGACCAGAATATACAGGAATTTTTAGGCCCGCAAAAATTTATTCCTGAAGTAGCCGAGAAAAAAGATGCCATTGGGGTGGCGACGGGCATGGCTTGGACCCCGATGGGTGGGGAGATACTGTTTATTGAATCATCTAAAATGCGGGGCAATAAGGGCTTAACCTTGACCGGGCAATTGGGCGATGTAATGAAAGAATCAGCC
>DJVG01000004.1 GCA_002441095.1 Elusimicrobia bacterium UBA6262 | reverse complement strand
CAACAGCGGATTCCATCGCCTTGGTACGGATGTGGATCTGTTCTTCTGCCCTTATTTGTTTCTCTGCCCCATTCTTTAACTGTCCATTTTTTGCCTTTAACTCTATTTTTTGTTTCCGAATTTTCTCTTCCAACCCAGTATGGTTTTTTCGTAAACCAGCAACTTCTCCTTTGAGACGCACGCGCTCATTGTTTCTGGTTTGGTGTATTGATACACGCTTTTTATTTTTCATTTCCCTTTTCCTTTATAGTTACAACTGCTTAAAGGGTAGGCCACCCCTATGCTATAATTTAATATACTAATAATCAAATTGTCAAGATTATTCACTTCCCTTTATTCACCTTGCTATCTAACTTGGAGGGGGGGGGCTGTTTTCTTTTCAAGAGCTCCCTGAATAAGGCCAACCAAGGCCTGGTCTGTAAACGGCTTTAATAAATACCCTACTGCCCCTGAATTTAAAGCCCGCTCATTATTCCCGCCGGCTTTATTGGCAGAGATCATAATAACCGGCCGATTAACACCGAGCTCAATGCTCTTTTTTAACGCTTCCCAGCCGTTCAATCCCGGCATATGAATATCCATGACTAAACAACCTGGATCACTGTTCGGCACAGCGCTAAAGTATTCCTCTGCGGAAAGGAAAGTACTCACCTCAAACCCGAAAGTCGTTAATAGCAATTTAAGCGAGCGGCATACCGACTCGTCATCATCGACAATATATACGTGTTTATTATCTGTAATCATATCTCTACTTATCCTTTCTTTTTTGTAAAGTATAGGCCTAACTATAAAAAGTGTCAATTATACCTAGGTATAATAGTAGTGATCTAGCCCTATGGTACGATCTTAATTAATACTATATCATAACCGCCTTGATTAGTATTGCCGCTTAGGTTACCATTAGTCCAGCCAGTGACATAAACACTCCCTGCTGCATCTGTGGCCACTCCCAAACCCGCATCATCAACACTTGTGCCAAGTTGTTTGGTCCACAGTTTGATCCCGCTGGCATCATACATTGATAAAAATATATCATTCCCGCCTTGATTGGTATTGTCATCAAGACTACCCAAAGTCATCCCAGTGACATAAATATTCCCGGAGAGATCTGTGGCCACTCCCAAACCCGCATCATCAATACGTGTGCCAAGCTGTTTGGTCCAAAGCTTGGTCCCGCCAGTATCATATTTGGTTAAAAAAGTATCCCCGGAACCCTGATTGGTATTGTAATCAAGATCGCCAAAGGTATAGCCAGTGACATAAATATTCCCTGTAGGATCAGTAGCCACGCCCCAGGCCTGATCTGATCCGCTGGTGCCAAGCTGTCTGGTCCAGATCCTGGCTCCAGTGGTATTATACTTGGTTAGAAATATATCCGCAGACCCTTGATTAGTATTGCCATTTAGATTACCATCCGTAAACCCAGTGACATAAATATTCCCGGCAAGATCAGTGGCCACTCCCAAACCCTCATCAATAGCATTGGTGCCTAATTGCCTGGTCCAGTGTTTGGTCCCGCTGGTATCATATTTTATTAAAAATATATCATACCAGCCTTGATTTATATTGCCATCAAGATTGCCAAAGGTATAGCCAGTAACATAAATATTATCGGCTGGATCCACTGCCACTCCCAAGCCCGCATCATCAACAGTGGTGCCAAGCTGTTTGGTCCAAATCCTGGTCCCGCTGGTATCATATTTTATTAAAAATATATCCCCGGAACCCTGATTGGTATTGCCATCAAGATTACCAAAGGTACAGCCAGTGACATAAATATTCCCGGCAGAATCAGTGCCCACGCCCCAACCCTGATCTGACCCGCTGGTGCCAAGCTGTCTGGTCCAAATCCTGGTTCCAGCAGTATCATACTTGGTTAGAAATATATCCGCAGATCCCTGGTTGGTATTGCCATCAAGATTAGCATTAGTAAACCCAGTGATATAAATATTCCCTTCCTTGTCGGTAGCCACACCCACACCCTCATCAATACTATTGGTGCCTATTTGCCTGGTCCAACCGATAGGAGTAACTGTTATCTTCACGCTTTTCTGAGCTGAACCGCCTTGGCCATCTGCTACTGTGCAGTAAATTAAATATGAACCGCTTATGGCTGGGGCGGTCCAGGTAATTTGTGTGCCAGCCCCGGCAATAGTTCCGCTGGCTGCGCTCCAGCTATAGGTCAGGCGGTCATCATCAGGATCCGTAGCGCTGCAGGTAATTGTAGTCTTTGTTGATACGGAAATTCTCATAGACTTTGCCGTTAATGCTGAAATTACAGGTGCCTGATTATTTTCATTGCTGGTGGTGATACCCAGGTTTTCTTCATCTTTTTTTTCTTTTTCCTCTTTCAACTGTTGTATCCTTGATTTAACAGCATCGGCCAGGCCCAGATGAGTGCCGGCAGAAGAATCCAAACTAAAGCCGCATAGCAATACCGCAGAAATTAGCCCCAAAGGGATGATTTTATAATATTTCCTGATCTGCTTATTCATTATCTTCATCTCCTTCGGTCTTTCCGCCAAAATGCAAATAAAGACCAATATTTACTACAAATTCCACGCCGTTGACTTTAACCGCGGCATTATCAGCATGTTTTAGTGATATTAGTGTTGGCGAATAATCTATCAGTAATGAAAGCCAATGGTTGATAAAGTATTCCCCGCCGACAAATAAAGCCCTTTCATACCCTGTCCCTCTGGTATCCAGGGTATTAAAGCTGATATATCCACCTTCTACGCCGGCAAAAGCCTTCAGTGCCTTATGAGCATAAAAATTCCAGTAGCCCCGGCCGGAATACACCTTAATGCCTGAGGCAGTGATAAATCTTCCCTCTACAGCTAAGGCGGAAAAATCATATTTTAACGAAGCATAGGGATAACCTAAACCAATACTTAAACCTTTAGCGTAACCAATGGATGGAAAAGACAGCACCATAAGTATTAAAAATATAATTTTTTTCATTTTTCACCTTTCCTTATACCAGCTCTTGTACGGTATCAGGGAATTAACCCTGATACCGCACATTCAATCATGCCAATCCCTGCGCATTAATGAGCTTAAGCTTTCTTGCCGAATCTTACTTTACCGTAACCGATCATGCCCAGTAAGCCAGTGCCTAAGAGCATCATCGTCCCTGGTTCCGGAACTGCCGCCGAAGGAGCATAGGTCCCGATGTTTGCTATCCCGCCATCAATTAGAGAGGTACTTCCCCAGCCATAGCTTGGAGCATTGGTCTGGATCCATAACAAACTGCTGGTTTTACCCTGTGCCATTACATAATGCGCACCACTCACCGTTGTTCCATCTACACTTCTCTCAAAGGATAGAGGCCAAGGATTACCTTCAGTCTGTAGTGAATCCACATCGGTTGTCCAACCAGCATAATCAGTAGTGGACAGACGCTGGATCACATTTATAGACGAAGAATCGCTGCTGAACAGATAGGTAAAAAGCATCCCAGTTGAGTTGGAGTACACCCACTGATTTAGAGTCCCAGTGAATGTAACAACGCCATTGGCATCAATGCCCGTAAAAGGAGCATCAATAATGGAAGCTTCCAAGATACCATCAGGAGCGGCTGTTCCAGTCGTAGCTACGCCAAAAGTTCCTGGCAATAACTGAACTGCAAAAGCTGTTGATGCCATTAGTAAACTAAATAGAGCTACTAAAATCGCCTTTTTCATAATTTTCACCTCCCCTCTTTTCTAACATGCCTTTCTCAATCTATATCTTTAATACGATTACACAGATTAAAACCTTAACTTAACACTTTACACTTTCAACTTAAAACTGCACTTTGCTCTTACGACGAACCACCAACGACGAACCAGGAACGTCTCTTGCCTTTTCTTTATCTTGCTCCTTTGCCAGTCAGCATCACCACCAAGGTTCCCAGGATGATCCTGAGGTCCATCAGCAGGCACATCTTCCTGATATATAACAGGTCATAATGGACTTTCTTCTTCACATCACCCAGGGTAGAATCATAATGCTGGCGTACTTGCGCCAACCCGGTAATGCCTGGCTTCACTCTCAGCCGCTTATTATATTTTTTGATCGATTGATTTAAGGCAGGTATGAGCTGGGCTCTCTCCGGCCTGGGCCCGATCATGCTCATTTGCCCCTTTAGCACATTGACAAACTGAGGGAGTTCATCTAAATGGGTTTTTCTTAACACTCTACCCAGGGAGGTGATCCTAGGGTCATTTTCCTGCGCCCAAATAGCGCCGGTTTCCTGCTCAGCATCTATTTTCATGGTCCGGAATTTATACATGGTAAAGGAGCGCCCAAAACCCTGTCCGGTCCTGCGGTCAGTACCCCGGCTGGCTTTGCGTCTCTCATTGTAGCGCGTGTTTTCCCCTACCCGGTCCTGCTTAAAGAAAACCGATCCTTTGGAATTCAGCTTAATCGCTATGGCGATCAGTATCCATAAGGGAGCAGTGACTATGATAGCTACTCCAGCCATGAATATATCCATGCCTCTTTTGAGCTGCCTGAAGAATTTCTTGAACGAAGCAGCCAGCAAGCCAAAGATCCCACTGCCAAATAGCACCATAGTCCCAGGCTCAGGTATTGGTATCGGGGGTTCTGAAGATGGCCCAATTGCCAAGCCCTGGTTAAAGCTGCCGGAGCCATTGGCAACCCCTGCGGTGGAGCTATAAAGAATTGCGGCGAAGATCAATATTAATAAAATTAGCAAATACTTGCATCTCATCTGGACCTTCCAACCGGTAAATAGTATAGTATGTCTGGTATTTATTCTTTGCATGGTGGTAGTATGCGCGGAAACCAAAATAGAGTCAATTGTACTGAGGTATAACATAAATATTTGAAAGGATTTAAAGGTATTTGCCGACGGGAAATAACAATGAGCGCTTTTTGGAAGAAGCGGATTTGCTAAGGATAGGAAAGTTTGGGGATTGCAGTAAAGAATTTTCTCTTAGAAATTATACGCGGGATTATTTATATCAAAATCCTTATCAGTTAAGCCGATGTTGAGCTTAATCTTTGAATAATGATACATTTCCAGGAACTCATTCTGCCAGCCGTATATCTCGGTTCTTATGGGCAGATAAGTCTTGGCATCAATACTGATCATCATCCGCTGGGCATAGTATCCTTTGCCTTTGGGGAAGGTAGCCTTAAAAAGCATTGTTTTCACGCCATCCAAATCCTGCATGCCTTCATAGGTGATACTGCCCTCACCGGACTTTTTATACAAGTCATAATTGCTTTTAATAAGATAAACGATCTGTCCAATATAGGCTTCGGTAATATTATGCCGGTTATTCTTCATGGCTAATTTGCCCTTGGGATCAAGACTGAAGTTATATATATTAAGGAAGCCACCCTTATGTACCTGAAGTTCATTCTTATATTTCCCCTGCACATAAATGGCCTCGGTTCCCTTGTCTGAACCTTCGGTCCATTTAAGGTAGATACACAGGGGTTTCTTGAATTTAACTATAATATTCTTCTGTTCCAGGATTTTCCCCTTGACCAGCTCACGCTTATTCAAGATACAGGTATAATCATGTAATTGCTCATAGGAAGCGATGGTCTTGGTGAGGATAGTATCAATAGAGATCTTTTCTTCGGCCATAAGCCCAGGGCAGAGAAGCCCCAGCACCAGCAGGGTTAAAATTATCTTTTTCACGATTCCTCCACTTATAATTTGATCATAATTCGGCCGGTATAGTCGATCCGGTTTAGCAAAACCGGGATATTAAAGTCCGCAAAGTATTTATCTGTTGCTTCTTTCGCCCCGCTCCAGTAGCCATAATCATCTATGATCACCACCCCTCCCTTGGACACCAATGGGAAAAGATGCCTTAACTCATAATCAGTTGATGCAAACCAGTCTGTATCCAGACGGAGGATAGCGATCTGCTTTGGACTGGTCATGGGAATAGTATCTTCTACCTTGCCCTGGATAAAAACCAGGTTATCCTGGGGATACTTAGTTGATAACAGGTTGTTTTTTACCTCTGCCAATGAAGCATAGCAGAATTCATTATGATCTTTTCTCTGGTTAATTTGCCAGGTGTCCAGCGCTGGCTGGCCGCTTTTTATCTCATTATCTTTTTCTGTGGGTTTGGGCATACCGGTAAAAGTATCATAGAGATAAATTTTCCGGCCGGTTTCATTCAGGCTCAGCAGTGTACCTGCCATCAACATTGCACTGCCGCCTTTCCACACCCCGCATTCCACGAAATCACCCTGCACCTTGGCCTGGATCACATACTGCACCGCCTGGTATAAGGCATACATCCGTTCTATCGAAGTCATGGTGCAATTCCTGGATCTCTCATATATATTCCTGAATTCTGCTTCCATATCTTTCGGGAATTCCTCAATAGGAGCAATTACCGGAACCGGCACGATTTGATATCCCAGCTTCCTAAATATTTTTCTGATAATCTTTTTGGTTCCTGATAGCATAGTTTTATCCGAGTTTCTGGCCAAAGGCAATCGCTTTGGCCTGGATGCCGGGTATTTTCTTGACCTCTCCTGACTCTCCGGCATTGGGCACTAACAGTGATTTAAATTTCATGCCGGCATAATCTGCGGTGATGGCAAATGGCCTTTCCAGGTCCTTTAAGCCGATATTTTCATAGGCACTGGCGATCAGGACGAATGTTTTGCCGGTGAGCCGGGTGGTCATGGTGTCGTTTTTATTGTCCCACTTGAAAAGAGAGAACATCCGGTCCATGACCAGCTTGAGTTGGGCACTGGGCCCGTAAAAATACAACGGGGTGGCCATGACGATCACCTCTGCTTCATTCATTTTAGCCAAGACCGGCTGGGCATCATCATTAATTACACATTCGTACTTATCGGTTTTTTGGCATTGGCGGCAAGAGATGCAGCCGTTGGCCTTATACTTGAGAAAAGCGGCATTGATGATCTCTATTTTGGCACCTTTAGCGCGGATGCCCTTCGCAAACCAGTTAACCAGAGTGGCGGTATTACCATTTTTTACGGGACTGCCGGAAATGACCAGTATTTTTTTAGGCATTATACGCTCCTATCCCTTGTTTAACTCTTCTTGGAGAATAGCGAAGAAATTATCCCGGGCCTGCTTTTCCTGCCAGGGTTTATGACCGCAACGTTCGAGCACATGAAACCTGAAATCCTTTAGCGCGGCGGAAAGCGGTTTTTGTACACCATCAGCCGGATGAGGGTCATGATCACCATGAAGCGCTACGACCGGACATTTGACCTGCTGCGCCAGCGCCAGCAGTTTACCGCTTTTCCTCAAGTCAAGAGCTTCCGGCCAAACCTTGTTAAAAATGTCACTATTAATGCTCATCTCAAATGATAAGTCTGAGAGGTAATCAAAAGCATCAGCTTTGGAAAATAATTCCCCGAATCTTGCCAAAGCAGCATCTTTATCAGGCGCTGTTGGGTCAGCCAATTTCCCGGACAATAATTTAATTTCTTCCCGCTCCTGTTCATTTAGACGGGCTAACCTGGTATTATGCACTTGTCTGGCATAGGTTTCAGCAAACGGGCCGCTGCTAACCAGGATAAGTTTCTTGACCAAGGCAGGATAATGGGCAGCCATAATAAAACTGAGCCATGCTCCCCAGGAATAACCAACCAGGGTAACAGGCAATTTTCCGTTTTCTTCCAGGGTACTCTTTAATTCTTCAACTTGGCCAGTGAGCGACCTGGCTGTTTGCCATGGTTCCAGCACGCCCCAGTCCTTAGCCAGTATTTGCGCTACCGGGGCCATTTCACCGGCAGCACCGGGTCCGCCATGGATCACAGCTATAGTATATGGTGGTTGGCCATGCCTTCTGCAATTATTAATAGCTTTTCTCCTTTTTACTTCGTCATCGCCTGGCTTCTTAATTGGGGGGATATTTTTTCCAGGGCATATCTAAAGGCAGTCCGGGGAATGGTTTTTTTATATTTCATCAGGTAAGCGAAAACTTCCTGCTGGTGCTGCCGGCTGGCTTCCTTCAACAGCCAGCCATATCCTTTTTGTACCAGGTCATCCGGATCCTCGAGCAGTATATCCGCGATTGCAAATACCTCTTTGAGGAACTTCCCTCTCCTGGCTGGCAGGATCAGGGAAACCGCTGCCGCCCGCTTGACCCAACGGTTATCAGATTTGGCCCACACTTTTAATCCCGGCAGTAAGACGGGATACTTTTCCACTAAAGCGCCAACAGCATGATTGCAAAACGTATCACATTTAGCCCAGTTATTCACATACTTCTTGACCCACCCGGCAAATACCTGGAAATCTTCCGGGGCATATTGCTGCTTCAAGCGAAAAGCCCATTCTGCAGCAATAAATGCTTCTTCACTGTAATCCGCGGCGAACAATTCTTCGCACAGGGCAAATATTTCTTTTTTGTCCAGATTCTTGATCTTATTAAAATAAGCCCTGGCGATTTTACGCACCAGGGCTGATTTTACACCATAAAATTTAACTTCTTCTTTAAAAAATCTTTGCGCGCTTTCCCGGGTTCTTTTATCTCTATTTTTCCGAAGCTCTGCCCTAACCGCTATTACCACCGGGCTCGTCATTCTATTTCCCTGTTTCCGGTACCGGTGCACTAACAGGAACGGGCGTTGCTGCATCCAGCGGAACCAGTACTATCTCGATCCGCCGGTTCTTGGCGCGGCCTTCCGGTGTAGTATTATCTGCTACCGGACGGGTATCAGCATAGCCAGTAATAGCCACGAGCTTTGGATCCAGCCCTGTTTTTTCTATCAAATAACGGGCTACATGCGTAGCCCGTGCGGCAGAAAGTTCCCAGTTAGTTTCGTATTTTGCTTTTAATTCCCGGCTGATAGGTATATTATCCGTATGCCCTTCGATACGGAACTGCTTATCCTTGATGCCTTTTAGGATAGCCCCTACTTTCTCCAGGGTATTTTGCCCCTGCTTATTGACTTCAGCCCGGCCGGAATTAAACAGGATCCGGTCAACCATATTCACGGTCAGCTTATCTTTTAGCTGGGTGATCTGTATCTCCCCGCTCTTGATCTCTGACTGCATATCCTGCATCAGGTTATCATAGGTTTTTTTAAGGCTGGAGATCGAGTCTTCCTTCTCCCTATTGAGCGCATTGACCTTGTCCTGCAGGGCTTGTTTTTCCTGGGTCAATTCGCTGATCATTCTGTCTTTATTATTGCTTGTGGCATTGAGTGCTTCGGATAATTTCCTGTTAGTGCTGTCTTGTTCAGCTATGGTCTTCTCCAGCCTGGCCACTTTAGCATTCAGGTCCTGGGACTGGGCCTGATATTTGATGGCTTCATCGGTCTTGATCTTATATTTTCCGCTGGAAACACAGCCGGCAGTCACAATTATCATCAGAAAAAGGATAAAGGCTTTATGCATACATATTGCTCCTTTCAGGCTATATCGCGTCTTACCAAATATTGTAACGTTCTCCCCAGCTGGTATCTTCCGGTGCGTCGCCGATGATCGAGTGATCAATCGTCGAGTGATAATTAGCGCAAACCCGCCCAACCCGGGAATCAAAAGCCCAACCGCCCCCGCCAGAGATCTTGCTGTCCCTGACACTGACTGAGTCAGATGGATCCATGGGGGAAACAGCAGTTACCTGATATACGTCTTTTTTGCGGAAAAACGGGTCAACCGGGATCCTTTCCAGGAAGGTTTTACTGTCCACATCAGCAGCTGTCCCATTCCATAAGTCATCGAGAATCGCAGGATAATTATTGCTTTGGGAATTAGCTTTATAGGCTTCCAGGGAAGAGCGCATTGTTTTTAAATTGCCTTTCAGGCTGGCCTCCCTGGTTTCCCTGGTAGCCCCGCCAAACCTGGCAATGACTACAGCCGATAGTATACCCAGGATGACAATCACGATCAACAGCTCGACCAGGGTAAATCCAGCATCGCTTTTTAATCTCATTATTTTTCCCTTTGCCTCACAGAGGTGTCTTAATCGCCTGGTGAATGATCATGACTAGCGGATGCCGCCCGGTCACCAGCGCATATACGCCTGATAAGAATATTACCAAAGCACAAACCCAAAGCAAAAAAACTACTAAATTGCCAAAGATCCTAAATCCCCGGTTTTCTACTTTGCGCAGGGTCAACATCACAAAGTAACTAAGGGTTAAGAATACCGTAGCCGGGATAACGGTATATATTCCCAGTAACCTGAAAATCTGCATTTTTCACTCCTGTGTATTTTATTCGTGATCCGGGCCAGGGGTAAAGATGGTGGGTGCCTTATTGGCCAGCTCTACACGCTCTTTAATACCATCCAAGATGGACCGCTCCCTGGCTGTGTCTCCTAACCTAAGAATGAAATTATTTAACCTGAATGAAGGAGCCGGTCCAGTATCTATCCTGGTCCGCAAAACCAGGCGAGTCTTTCTGGCGTCAATTGGTTCAAGCAAAAAGGCCCGGCTACGGACAATATATTCTACTGTCGGCTTTGGGCCTTTAGGATCAATTTCTTTTCCTGAATATATCTCCCGGGCTGAATAGAGCACCAAAGCCCGGTCCTGATATAGCATTTTAACTATCCAGATACCTTTTCTTTTATCGCTGTCAGGGCCTTCAAGCAGAATATGGCCAATATTTAGCTGTTGATATTCAGGCAGGATCTTATCAGCACTGGTAATTTTCTCGCCATATTCCCTATCCTTGCCCAATGGTGACCAAGCGTACCAGCCGCCCCGGCCATATCCCATTTGCAGCAGCCAGGGCCAGATGTCCTTGGCCGGCGCATCAATAGTAATAGCCCTCGTCATCTGCATTTTAGGGTTGAGGATAAGCTTATCACCTGGCAAGGGTAAAGTATGTTCAGCGTTGTTCGCCCCGGAAACCAGTAAGTGCGGATGCCACAAGCCATGTCCGACATAGCCCAGATATTCCCCGGTCATGGTAAGACGGAATTGGCGCAGTCTTTCAGGCTCAAACTCTGATTGCGGATTACCCATCAGCAAAAGAAACACTAATCCCAGGATTAACGGAATAGCTAATAGCCCTAAAATCCACTTAAACATCTTAGTCACCTGCTTCTTTTGTCCGGCAACAACTTCTTATTTAAGCTCAGAGGTACAATTTGGGCAACGGGTTGCCTTGATCGGTATATTTGAGGCGCAGAAAGGGCATTCTTTGGTATTAGGCGCAGCTGCTACCGGTTGTTTTTTAAGCTTATTAATATTATGGACCAGGATAAATACGGCAAAAGCTACAATGACAAAACTAATGATCTGGTTTATGAATAAACCGTAATTCATAGTGACTGCCCCGGCGGTTTTAGCTGCCGCCACTGAATTGTACGGGCCTGGAGTAGTAAGCCCATCTTTGAGCACAAAGAATAAGTTAGAAAAATCCACCCGGCCCATTAATAATCCTATCGGCGGCATGAGTACATCTGCCACTAGTGAAGTGACGATGGTGCCGAATGAAGCGCCAACGATAATACCTACTGCCATATCTACGACATTGCCTTTAACCGCAAAATCCTTGAACTCCTTGAGCATGGACATGACAAGCTCCCTCATTTAATTTTTAATAAGATACTTTATAAGTTAAACCAAGAGCCATAGTTTCTTTAAACCGGCCGCCTAAAGCAATTTCTTTATCATAGAGCCATTGGGCATAAAAATTAACCATGACATACTTGCTGATACTGACCGAGAGGATATGTTCCCAGTTCACATCCACTGCCCGCCAATAGTCTTCATTAGGCTGGCCCAGTAGACTATTAGCTTCAGAGTTCACTAAAGCCTGATAAACAGTCAGATTGTTAGCGTAGGTTATCTTGTTTTCAGAATAAGGAGAGGTAAAATTGCTGGTAAAGAGTATCCCTGCGCTGCTTTGGGTTTTATTCCTGCGCTCTAAGGTAACTGGATCAAGACGGTCACGGTCTGTTCTTTGTTTGAGAGCTAATCCCAATCTGGTAAGCCATTCCCTCTTGTCTTGCTTGATCAGTTGTTTAGCAATACCGGCACTTTCCGTAAAAGTAGTCGGATTAATATAGCGCTTTTTTGCGGCATCAGAGGAATCATAGAATTGCGATTCAAATCGAAGTGCGGCAAACGGATCAAAGAACTTGCCCAGGGTGAACCTGAGGACGGATTCGGCATCGATCAGGTCAGTAGACTTTACCGGAGCTCCCCATTTATTGGTAATCTCGTCCTGCGAATAAGTCATGCCGTAGGCTAATTTGACTGTATTCCGGCTGTTCGTTTTGGGGGTCATTTGTTTTTCCGCCAGGGTATTGGAATTCGCTGCCCAGGAAAGAGACCCTGACTCGCTGCCGGCCCAGTTATCACTGTAAGCATTTTGCGTAACCATCAGATTGTCCTCAATGGTCACCTTCCATGGTTCGGCTAGTGCGGTACAAGTCATCAAGAAACTCATTGCTGATACTATAATTAAAAGTAATAGTTTTTTCATCTATTCTTCCTTTTTATTACTAGTATTGCTCACGGTCTGAGATGCCACTGTGGCCAATGCTTGCTGCTTCTTTTCCGCTGCTTCTGTCAATGCCTTTAGGTCAAAAAGCCGGCCATGGTAATAAGCTGATATTTTTTTCAAGTCAGGCAGGCCGATCACCAGTAAATACTTGACTACCTGAGCGGCAGTGATCTTACTTAAGTCTTTTTCTTCATTTTTGATGATCCGTTCAAGATATTGCCGGTCGATCCCTTTTAACTCTTGGCGTAAGCTGCTAATTTCCCGCTCGACAGCAGCAAAAAGGTCCTGGTTGCCGGGGTCAGTGGCATCAGCGATCAAGTTGTAGTATTTATCCGCCAGCATATTGGCTTCTTTCACGAATTCTTTCCTAAAAACTGAATCCAGGGCCAGTTTATCAGTAACTGTTTTGACCGTAGAGAGGAACATGGCTTTTTCATCTTTGACCACTTGCCGCATGGTAAAATGATTTTTTAAATACCTTTTTAAGAAATTGACAACATCTTCAGCGTCTTTCTTATTTGCTCTTCTATTGACAAAGTCACGTATAACTGGCGTAGTGCGTTCTTCTATCTGCAGTGCGGAAAGTTTGGAAATGGTCGCCATGTCCAGGGCTAATTGCTGGGCTATTTGCAGGGAATAGAAATAGTCTTTAACAGCGGCACTGGCTCTATCCTGGCTCTCCAGATACCTCCCGCGTAACAGGAATAAAGTAGACAGGCGCATAATTTTAGTTAAAGGAGGGGTCTTCTTTTCGACTATATATGAATAGCGGCGGCCATAATCAAAATCGCACTTCCCCAGTTTTAGTCCTTCTACTACTTCCTTGAGTGCTGCTTCATTATCCAGTATGAATTGCTCCAATTCAGGATCCTGGCCAGACCACCCTTTGCGGATGATTTTCTGTATCCTTTCTTTCATTTCAGCGCTTTCATTATACTTTTGCAAGTCAAAAGCTTTACTATAATAAACTGCGGCATTATCCACTTCTGCCGCATATACCAAATTAGAGAGACTGGTTAAACCAAGCAAAGCTATGGACAAAATCATACTTACAAAGGTTCTTTTCACTTTGTTATCCTTCCCGCCATTAGGGCGTGGTATTCCTAATTATGAGTTTATTTATTATAGTCTGTCTGGTAGCCATAAGTCAAGACGGAATCCTAAATAAAAATGGGTTAGGCACCAAAGGAGCCCAACCCATTTATCATTAACCTGCTTTTTGCGCTATACCAAGCCCTGATCGATCATCGCCTCAGCTACTTTCACAAACCCGGCAATATTCGCGCCTTTTACATAATTTACAAAGTCCCCTTCTTTGCCATACTTAACACAGGACTTATGGATATTGATCATAATATTGTGCAGCATCTCATCAACTTGTTCCCTGGTCCAGGACAACCGTTCGCTGTTCTGGGACATTTCCAGGCCGCTGGTAGCAACACCACCGGCATTGGCAGCTTTGCCAGGTCCATAGAGGATCTTAGCCTGCAGGAATACCTTGACTGCTTCCGGGGTAGAAGGCATATTAGCGCCTTCTGATACGCAGATACAGCCATTCTTCACCAGTTTCCTGGCATCTGCTTCATTGATCTCATTCTGGGTCGCTGAGGGGAAAGCTACATCGCATTTTACATCCCAGGGACGCTTGCCCTGAACGAACTTGCAGCCATATTTGGCTGCATATTCTTTGATCCGGCCGCGCTTCACATTCTTTAATTCCATGACATAGGCCAGCTTCTGGGCATCGATCCCGTCAGCGTCATAAATATAGCCGTCCGAATCAGACAGGGTCACGCACTTGCCGCCTAATTCATTCACTTTTTCCACGGTATACTGGGCTACGTTACCGGAACCGCTCACTGCCACAACTTTTCCTTCCATTGATTCGCCGCGGGTCTTGAGCATTTCCTGGGCAAAATAGGTCGCGCCATAACCAGTTGCTTCCGGCCTGATCAAACTGCCGCCCCAGTTGAGGCCTTTACCGGTCAAGACGCCGGTAAACTCATTGCGCAGTCTTTTATATTGTCCGAACATGAAACCAATTTCACGTCCGCCTACTCCTATATCTCCAGCCGGCACATCTGTATCCGGCCCGATATGTCTCTGTAATTCAGTCATAAAGCTCTGGCAAAATCTCATTACTTCATTATCAGTCTTGCCTTTCGGGTCAAAATCAGAGCCACCCTTACCGCCGCCCATAGGCAGCGTGGTCAGGCTGTTTTTAAAGACTTGCTCGAAAGCCAAAAACTTCAGGATACTCAAGGTTACACTGGGGTGCAAACGCAGCCCGCCCTTATACGGGCCGATCGCGCTGTTCATTTCGATGCGGTACCCGCGATTGATCTGGATCTCGCCTTTATCATCCAGCCAGGGTACGCGGAAGATAATGGTCCTTTCAGGTTCGATCATTCTTTCGAGGATCTTATGCTTTTGGTATTTAGGATTTTTTTCGATGAAGGGCATTACGGATTCTACTACTTCCTGCACTGCCTGGTGGAATTCTGGTTCATTGGGATTCTTGCTTGTCACTAACTTCATAAAATCGTCAACTTTTTTAGACATCTTTTGCTCCTTTGCAAATAAAAACGATTACACAGATTCCTAAAACAGATTACACAGATTAAAAGCATTCATTAATTATCACCGATAAAACAAAAAAAAGACCATAAAAAAACCTGGTCTTTTGTCCCGGACTTCCTTGTCCTGTACAAAACATTTGGCACGCCATTGTGCCGCTGATTTATTACTGGATTTGTAGCACAAATATTGCCTTATGTCAATTTATTTTTATCTTTTAACGGACTTGGAAAGGATGACGGCTTCAGCTATTTCGCGCATGCTTTTGCGGGCATTCATACTCTGCTTCTGCATCCGCCGGTACGCCTCCTCCCCGGTGACATGAGCATCACTGGCCAGCATATCTTTGGCTCGTTCCACTAATTTGCGTGTCTCCAGTTCTTCCTGGATAGACCGGGATCTTGCCAGTAGTCCATGCTGCTCGATCACCATGGCCGCCTCGGCAGCCACAGTAGCGACAATAGCGATCTCCGGCTCGGTAAAATTGGGAATTAGGGACGTAGTTAGATAATACGATATTCTTTTTCCTCAGCTATTTTCTTACCTCGATTTATGGCAGAACTTATTGAAGATCGTGTTATGCCAAAATAGTTGGATAGCTCTACCCCTGTAACCTTTAACTCCTTGTAAGCGAAATAAGCCGTCAGGCTCTTAGCCTGAGCTATTTTGCTCCGTTTACTCATATTCTTTATATCCTTAATGTCTACACCCAATAAGTCACATACTTTTTTAGCCACTTTGTTTATATCCCAGCCCTCTTTCTTGAGC
Source organism: Elusimicrobia bacterium UBA6262 (assembly GCA_002441095.1). GTDB lineage: Bacteria > CAYTYR01 > UBA6262 > UBA6262 > UBA6262 > UBA6262. The sequence continues at coordinate 3,083 of DJVG01000004.1, read as the reverse complement.
TTCTCTTGCCTGTTCATTTCTTCTTCAGCTTCTTTAAGGGTCTGCCTGACAAAATCTCCATCCCCAAGTATCCGCTCGTCAGCCAGCCATTTTTCCTTGGATCGCCTTAATTGGTGGATTCCTCTCCAGCCTCCGGCGCTTCTGATGAGTCCCCCGCCGCTTAGATCTTCCCTTCTGCCCATATCTTTGCCTTCTGCTACAAAGGCTTCATACTGTCTGATCGCTTCTGCTTTACTTTTCCCAAATCGTTCTAAAACCTCTCCCGTAGTCTGCCAAGGCACTTTTCTCTTTCCTAACAATACTGCGTGTCCGCTCCATGGGTAAACGCTTAAGCCTCTGAGATCAGAAACTATGTTCGCTCTTAAGGGATTCAAATGGATATAACGGATTAGCTCTAGCAGATATGATTCTTCCTGGCATAATATTGATTTATACCTACCTTGATATAAATAGCCGCTGCGTTTGTGTTTTTTATTGAAATAAAGAGCGTATCCGGTCAGCAACTTCCTCATAAGATCACTTATAGGCTTAGTACTTGTTCTGACCAATAAATGAAAATGGTTGGGCATTAATACCCAACCATAACACTGATGACCGGTATGCTCTAATCCTTTTGCTAATCGGTCTATAAATTCTTGCCTTTCGACATCTTCGGTAAAAATAGCACGGCGTTCAAGACCGCGTTGGATGACGTGATATATTCCTGCTTCTACATTTATTCTTCCTTGTCTGGGCATGCCTTAATTTATCACAATCTGTTTTCTATGTCAATATCTTAATATCTAACTACGTCCCCTATCCCCTTCGAGGAGGCAGGAACTTCTTGGTTACCAGGTTAACCGCATTGTTATACAGCTTGATCTGCGCTCCTTTGGGAGTGACGATCATGGACAGATTGCGGTTGATGTCGTAGGAAACGAGTCATTTTACGTGTAGCTTAATATTTTAATAACCTTATTACCTGACTCCGTCCCCTTAAACGTCCCCATAAACTAAGTGATATTTATTCATATTTCTTTGAGTGTTTTCTGCCAAGCAAAAATAGACCTATGCCTAACAAAAAACCAATTATAACTCTGTTCCAAAGAATCGTTTTGCTATAAATCAAATATCTGGCAATTTCAACTAATGAAAATAAAACCCATAAAATACCAAGTACTCCAATACCCCAAAAAAAGAAGTACAAAGACTCCTTATGGTTACTTTTCATCATTTTAATTCCCTTTTAGACGATTTATAAAGCTATTAACGTTTTTACTTAAAACACCACCAACCGCTTTCTGCCCAATCATTCGATGAGAATTCTTACCATAATTACTAAAACTCCTTGAAACAAATAAATTGGGTTTACGTCCTATTGTTTTTAGCCCGGTGATCCTGCTAGGGACAGATCCTAATATTCCACCCACAACTGTAGATTGAGCAGCAGATAGAGGATCTAGACACCCAAGGTTTCCTCCGTTAGAAATGTACTGATCAACTAAGTTGCCGCTTAATCCTGCAGAGGCACCTGTTAAAATAGGGTTCAAAGTTGCCAGCCCGACACCAATACCTACCGTAGTACCAACAACCCCTGAAATAAAACCTCGTCCGAAAGCAAAAGCTACATCATGATAATTTCCACCGGCTAAATAAGATGAATAAGCGTCAACACCTCCGCTTATTAAGCCTCCAGTTCCAATAATTACAAAAACTAGTGGTATATCTCCATTTGGATCAACAAGATTTAACGGGTTATTGTAACAGTAGGCATATGCATTTGTATCCCAGATCGGATCTTCTTGCAGGAACCCACCGGCCTTGGGATCCATATAGCGCGCCCTGTAGTAGTACAGCCCTGTTTCCGAGTCATACTCCCTGCCTGTATATGTAAACGGTTGGGTTATGGTCCCGCTGCTGTTGATGATATTCCCAAAGCTGTCATATCTGTATGTCTGAGCGATATTTCCATTCTGGTCAACGAGGGCGGTAATACTTCCCAAGCCATCTTGGATATAATAATACTTTTGGCCATTCTTTTCAACTAAAATCGGTTCATCGATTCCAGGGCCATGAGTGTAGGTGGTAAGGAGAGCATTGTTGCCATCGTATTCCTGGATGATATCTTCGCCATCGTAGATATAGCGAGTGATCGTGCCACTGACGTTCTTCTCTATTCTTCTGCCAAGAGCGTCGTACTTGTAGCTGATTGTTTGCGTTGGTGTAACTATCCCAATGAGCTGATCCTCAGAATTGTAGTTGTAGGTTGTTGTCTCTCCTCCTGCCTTCTTAACCTTGCTGGTCATATTGCCATCAAGGTCATAGGTGTAGATATAGGTGTCATCTTCCAGCAGTCTATTACCTGAATCATAGGTTTGAGTTATGGGATTCCGGTTGCCTACTGGATCGTAGGAATAATAAAAAGGACACCTTTTTAAGGTGTCCTAATTTATTTATATCAATACTTAATTACTTAACTCCATACCTTTACCACGCTGAATAGGAAACTATGCAACTACGCCCCCTATTAATTCGTTGTTTCGAAATTAAATTGTCTGTGCCTAACTACTACACCTTACATAATTTATCTTTATAGATTTTTAATTCTTCTATAGATGGATTAAATTGAGAGCCATCTTCATGATGTAAATCAAACAAAGCATGGATTGCTTCACTTAATAGTTTATCCTTTTTTTTAATCTCTTCATACTCTTTTGTAATAACTATTTTTAAAGCCCAGGAAGAAATATCTTCTCGTTTAATTTTATTATCTATATACTCTTCTATTTTCTTCACAACATCGCTTCTTGTTAACATAAGCACCTCATATCAAGGGAATTTCACATCGCTATGAATTATTTTCCCATTTTTTATTACCTGATGAACAACTTTAATAGTTGCACCGGTAAATCTATTTACAGTATGTACCATTTGACTTATTCCACCATCAGCTCCAAGAGTTGACCTTGGGGTGATAATTGTTTTATACATTATGGCATTTATTATCCCTACCATGCCACTCCAGGATATAACAGGCCCTGTTTTTGCTGCCAATCCAGCAGTTGCTCCACCTAAAAGTAGAGTTCCAGCAGTGATATTTGATG
>DJVG01000018.1:10223-10407 GCA_002441095.1 Elusimicrobia bacterium UBA6262 | reverse complement strand
TTGGCAAAGGACGGCCGCTGTGGGGAGGTATGCCCAGTGGGCATAGCGCCGTAGCTTTTAGTGTCTGTACGGCTATCGCCCTGACTACAGAAAACAGTTTCGTTACCTTGCTGACTTTCCTGCTGGCTTTTATGGTCGCGCACAGCCGGGTCAGGGCCAAGATCCATACCTGGTGGGAAGTAGC
>DJVG01000018.1:0-10149 GCA_002441095.1 Elusimicrobia bacterium UBA6262 | reverse complement strand
TCGAAACCGTAACCGACAACCGAAGTTTGTAATCGGGCCTCGTAACCGTACTCCGTTAGACGAGATTTAATAAGGAGACATATGCTTATCAGTTTTATTATTCTAATTATTCTTTTGTTGGGCAGCTGCTTTTTCTCTGCTACGGAGACTGCTTTGACCAGCCTGGACCGTTACCGGATCAAGACCCTGATCGAAGAAAAGAAAGTCAAATCCCTGCAGATGTGGGTGGACCACCCCAATAAAATCTTAGCCGCTATCTTAGTCGGCAACACTATCGTGAATCTGGCTGCCGCAGCTTTGACCACATACATGGCGGTACATTTTTCCAGCAGCTTGCATCTTACGGAAGTTTGGGCGGCTGTTTTGGCTACGATCCTTATAACTTTATTTATTTTAGTCCTGGGGGAGATCACTCCTAAGACTTTTGCCAAGCTCTTACCGGAAGTCGTAGCCGTATGGACGATAAAATTAATCCTGCTGGTACATTACCTGCTGGCCCCTTTGATCAGGGGCCTGATCTTTATTACTAATCCGCTGGTCAAGCTGCTGGGTGGTAATATTAAGCGGGATATGCTTTTTGACAAGGATGAGGAGATCCGTTTCCTGGTATCAGAAGGGGTACGGGAAGGAGTATTGGGCAAGGACCAGAAAGAAATGATCCACGGGGTATTGGAATTTGGCGATAAGGTGGCCCGGGATATCATGATCCCGAGGATAGACATGGAGTGTGTGGATATCACCCTGGAAAAAGAGAAGTTTATTGACCTGGTAGTGGAGGCCGGCCATTCCCGCGTCCCTATCTATCAAGGTAATCTGGATAATATTATCGGTATTATTCATGTCAAGGACCTGCTCAATGCCTGGCGCTGTAATGAGCTGATCGTGATCCAGGACCTTATTCGCCCGGTTTATTTTGTGCCGGAAACCCAAAAGGTGAACAACCTGCTGCGGCAAATGCAGAAGGGGCGCCTGCATATGGCCGTCGTAGTGAATGAATATGGTGTGCCCAGCGGCCTGATCACTATGGAAGACCTGGTCGAGCAGATCGTCGGGGACATCCTGGATGAATACGATATTGAAGACCTTGGTGTCGAGCCGATGGGAGACGGTTCGGTGCAGCTCGACGGCAAAATGAATATCTATGAAGTTAATGAAAAGCTCAAAATTAATTTGCCCAGTGAAGATTTTAATACAGTCAGCGGCTTTATCGTAGATCTGCTGGGGAGAGTACCCCATAAAGATGAAGAAATAAAATACAAAGACCTGAAATTTACGATTGTGGAAACCAATCGCCGCCGCATTATCACCCTGAAAGTGAAAAAAGAAGCAGCCGAGGGGCCTAAGATATGAAAAGATCATCCAGTTTCTATGCTGATTTTGTCGGGAAGCCGGTGATCAGCGCCGGTAATATCACTATTGGTAAAATCAAGGATATGACCATCCAGATGGGGGAGGAGTTTCCCCCGGTGAAGCATTTAGTAGTGATCCCCACCAAAAGGAAACGGGGCTTTAATCCATTCCGAGCGAAGGAGTTGCTGGTCATTCCCTGGGACGACGTAGCCTGCCTTTCAAAAAAAGCGATCTACCTGAATGTTTTTTTAGAGGAAATGGTTGCCAGTTCTATTGAGTCTAATGAGCTTTTTATCTACCGGGATATTATGGATGAAGAGATCGTGGATCGGTATGGCAAACATTTATTCCGGGTCAATGATGTGGCCCTGCGCATCCAGCGGGGAAAATTGCGCATTATTGGCGTGCAGGCAGATATCAACAGCATGCTGCAGCGCCTGGGACCGGAACGGGAGGTCTTTAAACTGGTCAATCTTTTCCGGCGCAAGATCGTAGAAAACATAATCATGTGGGACCATATTAAACAGTATGACAAGAAAATGAAACACCTAAAACTGGATATCTCCAAAAAATTGGTCAAATATCTGTATAATTTATAGAAACTAGTAACTGCTAAAATCAGTCAAAACGAAGGGCAGTTGCCAGTCAAATCGAACAGCAGTTAAAAGTAGTGGGAGTATATGGTAGAACAGGTTGTTGCTAAAAAAAACGGGCAGTTGAATTTTAAGACAAAAATAGCCTTGTTCCTGGCTGTAATGGGGCCTGGTATTATCACTGCCAGCGTTGATAATGACGCCAATGGCATTGCCACCTATTCTGTAGCCGGAGCTCATTACGGGTATGGATTGCTCTGGCTCCTGCCGGTTATTGCTATTTGTCTTTATATGGTACAGGAAATGTGCGCCAGAATGGGCATTGTTACTGGGAAAGGATTGGCTTCCCTGATCCGGGCGGCGTACGGGCTTAGGATCACTTTTTTTGCCATGATCGTACTGATCATCGCCAACCTGGCCAATACGGTCGGCGATTTTGCCGGAGTGGCGGCCAGTCTGGAAATATTCGGTATCAGCCGCTATATTTCCGTGCCCCTGTCCGGGTTCTTCGCCTGGTATTTGATCTTAAAGGGAACATATAAGACGGTAGAAAAAATATTTCTCTTCGCCTGTTTTTTATATATTACCTATATCATTTCCGGGTTTATGGCCAAACCAAACTGGGGCCTGGCCTTACAGAACGTAGTTATCCCTAAACCGCAACTTAATAAAGATTATGTTTTCCTGGCTATCGCCGTGATCGGGACGACTATTGCCCCCTGGATGCAGTTTTATCAACAATCCGCCGTAGTGGATAAGAAATTAAAAATAAAAGATTATTTTTATGAAAAAATAGATATTATCTTTGGCACGGCAGTTACCGATATAGTCGCTTTTTTTATCATTGTAGCCTGTGCTTCTACTTTATTCATTCATAATATCCGGGTTGAAACCGCGGCTGATGCCGCGGTAGCCTTAGCGCCACTGGCGGGCAAGTATGCGTCTATCATGTTTGCCCTCGGGCTTTTAAATGCCGGTATTTTTTCTGTTTGCATTATCCCGCTCTCTACCGCCTATGCAGTATGCGAGGCTTTTGGCTGGGAGCAGGGGGTCGACCGGACCTACAAACAAGCTCCTGAATTCATCAGTATTTATACCGGTATGATCTTTGTCGGCGGGATATTGATCCTCTGGCCCAAAGCGCCGTTGATCACGATCATGATCCTGTCCCAGGCGGTCAATGGCTTGTTACTGCCCGTGATCATGATCTTTATGATGTTGTTGATCAATAATCGCCGGATCATGGGTAAATATGTCAACAGTAAATTATATAATTGGATTGCCTGGATCATTACCGGTATGTTAGTGTTGCTGTCGGTTATTCTGGTAGTCGTCAGTTTCATAGGTTAAATTAGAATAGCGTTAAGCGTATGGCGTGGAGCGTAGAGGAGAACACAGGGGTTAAAAACTATACGCTATCCGCTATCCACCGAGGTAAATATGGGTTTTACTAAAACTGAAGCCATTGTCCTGCGGACCAAAGAGCTCCGCGAAGCAGATTCTTTGATCACGCTTTATACCAGGGACTGGGGCAAGGTGCAGGTAGTGGCTAAAGGTTTGCGCAAGGTAAAAGCCAGGTATGGCGCCAGCCTGGAGATGTTTACCCATAACCAGGTAATGCTGTTCTCTAAAACTGACAAGGATATGGCCCGGTTGACCGGCTGCCAGGTCATGCATCCTTTTTATTCTTTGCGGGAGAGTTATTTTAAATACGGTATGGCTTCCTACCTGCTGGAACTGGTGGACAAGTTCAGCGAATATCGCGAGGCCAACCAGGACATTTTTAATTTATTGGGCAAAAGTTTTAGTTTGATGGATGCAGGTGTATTGCAGACCAGGGAGAATTATCTCTCGCTTTGGAATTGGTTTGTCTTGAAGATCCTTGATTACAGCGGTTATAAGATATCACTCGAATCTTGTATCCAATGCAAGGAAAAACCGGCCCTAAATAAACCCGTGGTGTTCAGCTTGCCGGATGGCGGTATTACCTGCCGGGCGTGCCTGAAAAGCCAGGATTATTTATTTGAACTCAATACGGAAGTTTGGACCAAACTACGGCTGCTGCAAAAAAGCGCGCTGCCACAATTACTGGATATTGACCTGGCTGTCGAAACCAAGTTAGCCATCAAGATCCTGCTTGAAAAATATTTGCAATTTATCTCCGGGCACTCATTTAATTGCCAGGAATTCTTTTATACAGCAGCTAATAAAAGTTGATAGGGAAAGGTTCTTCATGAATTTTCAGCAGATCGTCACTACACTTCAAAAATACTGGATGGAAAAGGGCTGTTTGCTGGTCCAGCCTTATGGTTTGGAAGTAGGAGCCGGGACCTTTAATCCTGCTACTTTTCTCCGCTCCCTTGGTCCTGAGCCCTGGTCTGTATGCTATGTTGAACCAAGCCGCCGTCCGACGGACGGCAGGTATGGGGAAAATCCTAACCGCTTGCAGCATTATTTTCAATTCCAGGTGATCATTAAGCCGGCACCGGAAAAGATCCAGGAGATGTATTTGGGCAGCCTGAAAGCCCTGGGGGTCATCCCTAAGCAGCATGATATCAGGTTCGTCGAGGATGATTGGGAATCCCCGACGCTGGGAGCCAGCGGGTTGGGCTGGGAAGTGTGGCTGGATGGATTGGAAATAACCCAATTCACTTATTTCCAGCAAGTAGGAGGGATCGAACTTGATCCTATCACTGCCGAGATCACGTATGGGCTGGAACGGATCGCCATGTATATCCAGAAAAAGAAAAATGTTTATGATGTGGAATGGGGCAACGGGATTTCATATGGCGAAATTTATCACCAGAATGAGATCCAGTATTCCAAGCATAACTTTGAAGAAGCAGATATCAAAATGCTGTCCCGTCTTTTTGAACAATATGAAAAAGAATGCCTGCGGCTGGCGGACAAGAGCCTGATCTTGCCGGCTTATGATTATGTATTAAAGTGTTCGCATACGTTTAATTTACTGGAGGCCAGGGGCGCGATCAGCGTTTCGGAAAGGACCAATTATATCGCCCGGGTGCGTAACCTGGCCAAGGCTTGCGCTGAAGGATTCCTGAAACTGCGCAAAGAATTAGGATATCCGCTTTTAAAAAAACACAGTCGCTAGTATATAGTCTCTAGTTTCTAGTTACTGGTTCTTAATGGTTTTTAACCAGAGACCAGCGACTAGAAACTGACTTTAGATACCAGCGACTAGAAACTAGCGACTAAAAACTGGAGTTCTGAATGGCTAAAGAATTTTTATTGGAGATCGGGACAGAAGAGATACCGGCCGGCTATATTGCTGAAGCCTTGCCGCTGGTAGAAAAAGATTTTAAATCATTTTTATTGACCAGCAGGATCGCTGTTGAAGATATCAAGGTTTGGGGCACACCCCGCCGCCTGGTGATCATGATCCGAGGGATGTCCGAAAAACAACAGGACCAAAAAACTGAAATAACCGGGCCGCCGAAACAGGTGGCTTATGATGCTAATGGCAATCTGACCCCGGCGGGATTGGGATTTGCCAAGAAACAGAATATCAAACCCCAGGCACTGTCGATCAAAAAAACCGAAAAAGGCGAGTATCTCTGCGCAGTACTCTCGCAAAAAGGACAAAATACCGATAAAATACTGGCGGCTTTCCTGCCCCAGTTTATCACGTCTATATACTTTCCTAAAACCATGCGCTGGGAAAACAGGCAGGTACGGTTTGCCCGGCCCGTGCGCTGGTTGTTATGCTTATGGGGCAAACAAGTGCTCAAGTTTAAGCTGGGAGAATTATCCACCGGCAACAAAACCAGGGGACATCTGATTTTGACCGGCAACAAAGAAGCAGTGGTGAAGAATAATACCGGTTACGAAAAGACCCTGAACCAGCTGAAAGTAATTGTTGATCCGTTAAAGAGACAAGCCAGGATCAAGTCTGAACTGGAACGGGTAACCAAGGGTAAGGGGCAACTTCATGCCGATGAGATCTTATTGTCGATAGTTACTAACCTGACCGAATATCCTACTGCTATCCTGGGTAAATTTGACCAGCGTTATCTCAATTTGCCGGCGGAAGTACTGGTCACGTGTATGCGTCATCACCAGAAATATTTCACCTTGCAGGATAGCCAGGGGAACCTCTTGCCATATTTTGTCGGCATTTCCAATGGCGATCCTAAGGCTGCCGGAGTAGTCAGGGAGGGTTATGAACGGGTGCTGTCTGCCCGGTTGGAAGATGCTGAATTTTTTTATAAAGTAGATACTGAAAGTTCCCTGGCAGAAAAAGTGGAAAAGCTCAAAGGCGTAGTGTTCCAGGAAAAACTGGGCAGCTTGTATAGTAAATCAGAACGGGTCATAAAATTAAGCGAGCATATCTCTTCGCAATTGCCTTTTACCAGTTATAACCTGGCAGACGTACAGCGTACTGCCTTGCTCAGCAAGGCTGACCTGGTCACTGAAATGGTCAAGGAGTTCCCGGAACTGCAGGGGGTCATCGGCCGTGAATATGCGCTCAAATATAATGAAAAAGACGAGGTAGCGCGGGGAATCTATGAGCATTACTTGCCTCTGTCCATCACCGGTCCCTTGCCTAAAACGACCAATGGTTCTATCGTCGGTATAGCTGATAAAATGGACACCATTATCAGTGACTTTGCTATTGGCCTGGTCCCTGATTCCAGCGGCGATCCTTATGGCTTGCGCCGCCAGGCCCAGGGAATAATCCGTATTTTGCTCGATAATCATTGGAATTTCTCTTTGTTTGAGTTGATTCAAAAGGAGATCAGGATACTTAAGGAAAGCGGGATTCCAGTAGTTGATACCGGGGAATTGCTGAACAAAGCCTGGAAATTTTTCCGGGAAAGGATAGAATATATTTTTGGCTTTGAGCCGTATAAACTGGCTTATGATGAAATAGACGCGGCCTTAGATATTGGGTATAGTGAAGTATATAATACCCTGAAAAGGGCGCAGTCCCTGCATGACCTGCGGCCTTTACCTGATTTTGAGCCGATCACAGCCGGGTTCAAACGTGCCAATAACATCCTGAAGCAGGCCAGGGATAAGAAACTGCTTGGTGAAGGTGAAAAATTGGATGAAAGCCGGCTGGTTGAGGAAGCAGAAAAAAAATTGTATCATAAATTTGTGGAGATCAAGACAGAAGCAGAGCAGTACCTGAGTAAAGGTAATTATACTGAAGCCTTGCGCCGGCTGGTAACTCTGCGGCCGGATATAGATACGTTCTTTGATCAAGTGATGGTTATGGTAGAAGATCGCCAGCTGATGACTAACCGCCTCATGCTGCTGAAAGAAATAGTCGGGTTGTTCCAGCGGATAGCGGATATCTCTAAGCTGGTGATCAGCAATACCTGATAAGTCTTTACAGCATTACAAAATTATGCTATATTATTAAAATTACATTTAGCAGGAATACGGAAATGCATCCTAGACGCTATCCGCTACCCGCTATACGCTAAAAACAAGGAGGAACAGAAGCAATGGCAGCAAAGGGCAAGAAGTATGTTTATTTTTTTGGAGGCGGTAAGGGTGACGGCAATGAAAGCATGAAGAACCTGCTCGGTGGCAAAGGAGCTAACCTGGCAGAAATGGCCGGCCATCCCAAGCTAAGACTCCCGGTACCTCCAGGATTTACTATTACTACGGAAGTCTGTACTTATTATTATGATAATAAGAGGACTTATCCTAAAAGTTTGGCCAAAGAAGTGCAGACAGCGTTGACCAGAATAGAAAAACTTATGGGCAAGAAATTCGGTGACCCGGAAAATCCGCTGCTCGTATCAGTACGGTCGGGCGCCCGCAAGTCTATGCCGGGCATGATGGAAACTGTCCTGAATGTCGGCTTAACTGAAAAAACCATCCCGGGAATGATCAAACAAACCAATGGCAACGAGCGTTTTGTGTACGACGCTTACCGCCGCCTGATCATGATGTATTCTGACGTAGTTATGGAAAAAGCAGCCGGTATTGAACCGGTAGGAGAAACAGGCATCCGGAAGCAGTTGGAAGGACTAATGGCTGAAAAGAAACGCCAAAGAGGCGCAACTGCTGATACAGACCTTGATGCCAATGATCTTAAGGATCTGTGTGCGCAATTCAAAGCCAAGATACAACAAGTTCTGGGCAGCAGTTTTCCTGATGATCCGATGAAGCAATTGTGGGGCGGTGTCGGCGCAGTGTTCGCTTCCTGGAACGGCAAGAGGGCGATCAGCTACCGCCGTATCGAGAGGATCCCGGATGAATGGGGTACCGCGGTAAACGTACAAGCTATGGTCTTCGGTAATATGGGCGATACCAGCGCGACTGGCGTAGCTTTTACCCGTGATCCTGGTAATGGCACCAACAAATTCTACGGTGAATACCTGGTCAATGCCCAGGGTGAAGACGTAGTCGCCGGTACACGTACCCCGGCGCCGATCAATGAATACAGCCAAAGCGAGCACAACAAAGACCTGGTGATCCTGGCCAAGGGCATGCCCAGAATATATAAAGAACTGGATGATATCCAGAAAAGACTGGAAAAACACTATCACGATATGCTGGATATAGAATTTACCATTGAAAAAGGTGTACTGTACATGCTGCAATGCCGCATCGGTAAGAGGAACGGTCCGGCAGCGGTAAGAATGGCTGCGGATATGGTTAAAGAAAAATTGATCACCAAGGAGATCGCCGTAACCAGGGTGACCGCAGCCCAGCTTGATGAATTATTGCATCCGATCATCGATCCCAAAGCGGAAAAAACCTACACCCCGCTGGCCAAAGGATTGCCAGCTGGTCCCGGTGGAGCAAAAGGCATGATCGTTTTCAATGCCGCTGACGCGGTGAACTGGTACAAGGAAGGCAAGAAAGTCATCCTGGTGCGCGAGGAGACCAATCCGGAAGATGTTGAGGGAATGAGAGCGGCCCAGGCTATTTTGACTGCCCGCGGCGGTATGACTTCACATGCAGCCCTGGTGGCGCGCGGTTGGGGCAAATGCTGTATCGTCGGCTGCGGAGCATTACAAGTAGATCATCATGCCAAGACTGTGATCGTCAACGGTAAGACTCTCAAAGAAGGCGATTGGATCACCTTGAATGGGACCAAAGGTTATGTCTATGAAGGGCAGCTGCCGATGGTAGACGCATCGGAAGAAAATGCGGTTCTTAATGAATTCCTGAAAGTTTGCGATGCGGTCAGGAAACTTAAGGTCAGGACCAATGCAGACACGCCTGATGACGCGGCCAAAGCGCGCGCTTTTGGTGCTGAAGGTATTGGCTTGTTCCGTACCGAGCATATGTTCTATGGTAAAAACAGCGAACAGCCATTATTTAAGTTGCGCAAGATGATCGTTTCCAAGACTGTGGCAGAAAGAAGGGCGGCTTTAGCCGAACTCTTCCCGCATGTCAAGAGTGATATCAAAGCGACGCTGGAAGCGATGGAAGGATTACCGGTAACTATCAGGTTGCTGGATCCGCCATTGCATGAATTCGTTCCTCATGAAAAAGAAAAACTGCAGGACCTGGCGGCCAGTCTTAATATCAGCATGGAAGAATTGTCCAAACGCGCCTCGGTGCTGCGTGAGTCCAATCCGATGATGGGGCACCGCGGGGTCAGACTGGGTATCACCTATCCGGAAGTGACTGAAATGCAAGTGCGGGCGATATTTGAGTCAGCAGCGGAATTACTGAAAGCCGGAAAGAAAGTAATGCCGGAGATCATGATACCCGTGGTCAGCCTGGTAGCGGAAATCGTCAACCAGAAAGAGATCGTTACCAGAGTTTACCAGGAAGTCCTGAATAAATATGGTTTAAAGAAAATTGATCATTTAGTCGGTACCATGATCGAGATCCCGAGAGCCTGCGTGGTCAGCGGCAAAATAGCTGAAGTCGCTCAATTCTTCTCCTTTGGGACCAATGACCTCACCCAGATGAGCTTCGGTTTCTCGCGTGATGATATGGGTGGTTTCTTACCGGATTACCTGGAGAAAAAGATCCTGCCGGATGATCCGTTCCAGACCATCGACCAGGACGGTGTTGGCGAATTAATAAAGATGGGCATAGACCGTGGCCGCAAGACTAAGAAAGACTTGAAGATCGGTATCTGCGGTGAACATGGCGGTGATGCAGAAAGCGTCAAGTTCTGTCACCGGGTTGGAATGAACTATGTCAGTTGTTCCCCCTTCAGGGTCCCGATCGCCAGGTTAGCCGCCGCCCAGGCAGTAGTGGAAGGCAA
>DJVG01000048.1 GCA_002441095.1 Elusimicrobia bacterium UBA6262 | reverse complement strand
TGATATTACCTTATCGTATTCCCCGACATCGTTGTGCTGGGCTGCTTTTGCTTTGTATTTTTCAATTAGGTCTTCCTTTTTAGACTCTCTCCGGGTATCAGTATCGATCATTCCTTCTTTGGCCCCGTTAGTTTTCATGACTGGCGCAAAATAGTAATATATCGCCGCATTAGCCACTAGTTCATACCCATCAGCCTTATCATTATCCGTTGATTTCAATCCGATATATGTAGGTGACAGATCCATGGCCAGAGTAATATGTTCGGTAATAAAATATTCTCCACCAATAAAAACAGCCCCTTCATAGCCTGTACCCCTGATATTAAAGGTATTGAACTTGATGTATCCTCCTTCAATCCCGGTGAATGCTTTTATCCTGCTGCCTTCATAAAAGTTCAGATAGAGCCGTCCGGCAAAGACATTTATCCCGTCTCCTGTGGCATATTTTAGTTCTACTGGATTATATCTAACCAAAAAATATGGATATCCCAGCCCAAGAGCAAAACGGCTGGCCTCTGCCCGGAGCGCCATAGGACAAAGTAAGATCATTAACAACACAATAATTAATATTCTGGAAAATGTTTTTGCCATTTTATGGATTCCAAGTCGCGTATTTCAGGTCCCCTGCTTCATTACAATAGGCTATGCGGGGATGACTGCTAAAGTCTAAGGCTAAAGAAATAGATACTCCGGCACTCTGGGTAGAATCTACTGTGGTTATTTCCCAGGATGCGCCTGTCATGTGAGCGTATTTCAGACTATAATTATTACTTACATCGTTCGAATAGGCAATATAGGGGCTATTATTGCGGTCCAATTTCAGGGAAACGTACCAACCGAATATGTCTACATCAACAGAGGTTATATCCCAAGCTGACCCGTTCCAATGAGCGTAGCGCAAATCCTGAAGAAAGGCTCCATAAGCTGCATAGGCTATATGGGGATTATTACTGGTATCTAAGGCCAGGGAAACATGCCCGTCGATTACTTCAGTTGAATTAACCGTTTGTATAGCCCACGATGATCCGGTCCGGTGCGCATACTTTACCGTATTATTTACATCGTCTGTATAGGCTATATGGGGATCATTATTGCTATCTAAGGCCAAGGAAGTACTCCAGCCAACATCCACTGATGTATCTACTGTTGAGGTACTCCAGGATGTCCCGGTCCATTGTGCGTATTTTAAATTATAGTATCCCTTGGTGTAATCCGCGTATGATATATGGGGATGATTATTACTGTCGAAGGCCAGGGAAGTACCACTACCGAGACTCCCTGTTGAATCCACCGTGGTTATTTCCCAAGACGCCCCGGTCCTTTTGGCGTATTTCAGGTCACTATTTGTCGCATCATAATAGGCGATGCCGGGATTATTATTGCTGTCTAACACCAAAGAAGCCCACCACCCCACAGCGCCTGATGAATCGATAGTTGTGACCTGCCAGGATGAACCTGTCCATTGGGCGTATTTCAAATCACTCTGCGTCCAATCTTCATTAGCAAAAGCATAAGCGATTTGGGGATTATTATTGCTGTCCAAGGCCAGGGAGGTTCCCGAAGCAGTCCCTCCCACGGAATCAACAAGCCTGTTTTGCCAGCCGCTCGCTATTGAGTAAGAAGTAACGGTGTGCTGGTCACTTGCTGTCTGATTATCCGTATCATAAGCAATTGCTTTTATAGTATGCAGACCGGCGCTGTATTGTGCCGTATTCCAGGAATAGGCATATGGTGACGAGGTATCTTGGGCCTTAAGCGTACCATCTATATAAAACTCTACTTTGCTGATACCTTTGTGGTCACTGGCCGCCGCGGCTATGGTTATTATCCCGGTAACTACGGCACTGTCTGCCGGCGCAGTGATACTTATAGTGAGTATGGCTTCCTGTCTTATTCTTTCTTCCTGTACTTCTACAATTTCTTTTACCTTATCCTTCACTGCTGAAATTATCCCGAAATGTAAGCCCCTCGACTGAACATTCAGCGCCGTAAAAGTTAGTAGAATGGCAAGAAGAGTCATGGACCATCTTTTCATTTAGCTATTTCCTGCAACTTTCTATTTTATTTCTTTAAGCCAATATTAGCCATGAGCCAGGACCAATCCATGTACCTCGCTGGCCCCGGCTTGCTTGAGAACCCGGGCACATTCATTAATAGTACTACCGGTAGTACAGATATCATCAATGACCAGGATCTTGGCTCCCGGCAACGGGTAACCGTCTTTCACCTGAAAGGCATGTTTAATATTTTCTGCTCTTTCCTGCTTGTTTAGCGTATACTGTGGCCTGGTTTCCCTGATCCTGGCCAGGATCTTTGGAGCAGACGGTATGCCTGTAGCCTTGTTTAAATGCGCGGCTAATACCGCTGATTGGTTATATTGCCTTTTAGCAAATTGCTTTTTATGCAAGGGGACTGGCACCAAAACATCGGGGGCCATCCCCGGGAAATGCTGCCGATAAGAACTGAGCATGAACTCTCCCAATTCCCTGCCGAGACAGCTCCGCTGGTTGTATTTGAAAGCTTGAATGGCTTCCCTGAGCACCCCATGATAAATCCCTGCTGACCGGATGCTGTCATAATACCGTGCCTCCTGGCCGGCACAATCAACACAATAAGCAGTATCGATCTGCAGTGATTTTCCGCACTTCCGGCAAAAGTAATCACCTATGGCCAATACTTTGCCGCAGCAAGCAGGGCAGATCCTTGATCCGGCAGTGAGTGGTAATGGCTGCCGGCATACTTCACACTTCAACGGGAAAATCGTATTAATGATTATATTTAAGCATTTTTTCATATTGTTTTTGCCACGAACGATTGACGACGAACCATGAACGGTCTAAAACCTGATCAGTAATTTGAAATTCGCGCCATAGGTATAATAATCGTTTATATCAAGTTCCTTATTCTTGACCATGCTGCCATCTATACCCAGAGTAATCACAAAATTATAGCTGACCGTGTAATCTGCGCTGGTCGAAGCAAAATAGGTATCGCTGTTCTTGTCGGCGATATTACTGCGCAGCATAATGGTTTTAAGGGTAGTGGATAACTTGACCTGGTTTTTCAGGTCCCATATTTTTTTGGTAAATGGTATCCTTACTCCATTGGGAAAAGATAAGTCTTTTTCCATTTTTAGCGCCGGGGTGCGGGTATTTTCCTGCCTCAGGACCGCGCCATAGCGGTCTTTCTCTGATTGCTTCCGGTCATCATAGCTTAAAATAAAAATATAATCCCTGGCCGTACGGAAATTAACCTGTGTCCCTATATTTTTAGTTAAAGCATCGCGCAGGATGGCCCCGGCAGGATCGGTTTCTTTTATTTTAGTCAAATCTCCATTTAATAGCAAAGTATATTTCTTGAATAACTTGCCGCGCCATTTTGCTCCCCAGGAATCCTCGTGGCCCAGGGCGATATCGACCCGGTCAGTGGTTTTTAGGTAATATTTCAGGTCCACCTGGCTGGCTTCCAGGAAAACCGACATCCCCGGGAATTTTTCCAGCTCCCTGATAATCAAATTAATATCCGGAAAAGTCTTGGTAAACGAATTATACGGGGTCCCGGTGGTGGTTCTGTGTTCATTGATCTTGGTGTATTTTGTCGTCGTATCAATGGTTTTGACCGGCCGCCAACCGCCGGTCAGGTTAAGGAAATCAAAGGGGAGCCAGCGTACCGTATTTTCAAAGGTAATAAGCCGGTTGGTTGATTTTAGTTCTCCTGCTGCCAATTGCTTTTTAACGAATAATTGATTCATCGCCTGGTAGGAGGCAGCGGCATTATCGTAAATATCGCCTTCATCGATCTTATAACGGTTATTTATATTTAACGAGTCCAGCGGGCGCCAGGACCAGAGATCCTTCATCTTCAGCGCATTAAAGACTTCGGTAGTCGATGACCGGTTGATTTGTTTGCTGGAAGCATCGACATTGTAGGTTTCATTGGTATCAATATTATATCTAAAAGTCGGGTTCAGCCATTTAAACAGCTCAAAAGTTGCATTTAGGCGCACTGTTTGTGCATCTGACTTTTTGCGGTTAAAAGTAAGATCATCATAAAATGTTTTCTTTTCAGCTGTTTTACGGCGTTTATAATAAGGGCTCAGGGTCAACCGGTGGACATACTCAGGAGATACGGCAGTATTTCGCGCTCCCAAAATGCCGGTATTGATCGTGGTAACTGCATCAACCGCCACCGGAGCGGCAGCTTTTGCTTTAGCTGCTGACTTGGCCTTAAACTGGAATATATATGTCGGATTTACCGACCAATCATCAGTTTGTTCAAAGAGGTTCTCATATCCTGGAGTCGTCTTCTTGCCCTGGTCATAATATGTATATCCATGAATACGGTTGTAAAAACCAGCAAAGGCGTCCGGCAGGGTCAGGCTCAGGGGTTTCCAAACCTGCGGTTTATTGTTGTAATTTAGAGTAGAACCATACGTATGGGTCTTGTTAATCTTCTGCAGCAAATTAGAGTCGATATTAGCACGGGTGAAACTAAGCCCCAGTACAGGTGAGTCTGCTTGACTAATGGTTGTTTGCACATTAAAATTATCAGCGATCACCTTGCCTTCAGCCAGGCTGGATAGCTCTGTCCGGAACGTATTTGGCGTGACCGTAGTATTTTTATTCCAGGCAAATTTGGTTGGCAGATTCACCTGTTTTACATGAAGTTTATGCAATGCGCCTTCCACGTTTTCTGCGGTAATATCCTGGTTGATCTTAGGCACACCTACCATGCTGAACTTATCATTGATCGAACGATGCTTGGCATTCAGCGTCACCAGGTCTTTATATGATGAGTCGACAGTATATTTCCTGGCCTGGCCGATCTCCTCGATCGGCTCTATTAAGTGGATCTCATCTACCCAGATCTCGTTTTCACCGGCAGCTCCCACGCCAAAAATCCCCAGGCGGATCATTAAAATATTGGTTAAGCTTGGGGCTCCAGTGGGTGGCTGGGCAAATTCCCCTGGCATATCTATGCTGATCATTTCCCAGCCGGTCCAGGTAATGGTCCTGCGGTATTCATAATAATTGTTGTCATCTGACCCGATACGCAGATAGAAATCTTCGCCTTTACCATCCCCATACACAAAAAATCGCATTTTCCTATGCTTCGAAAAATCCAGCGATTTGGACAATTGCCGCTTGGTATATCCTTCTTCCCCATTAGCAAAATTAGCGTATTTCAGCACTAAGGTGCTATTCTTATCCAGATCTTTATTAACAGTATCCCGGTAAAGCCAGCGATAATCGCCATTATCCTCCAAAGAAACAGCACTGTTATCATCCTGGTTTATAACCGAAACATCCATGCTCCCGGTCCCGGTGACTATCGGCTTATCCCAGCGGTTACCGACAATTTCCATCCTGGCTATCCTGATAGTGTGATATGTTTCACTCCCCCTGTTCAGCCAGAAACGTATATGCTTGATATTCTGCCAGGCAGTCAAATTACTGGAATCAACAACTATCGGGATAACTACCTGCCTCCAGCCCTGCCAATTAACATCGATCACACTATCGGCATTAGCTATGCTTTCGGCGGTGTTTAAAATACCATCACCATCCAGGTCTTCAGTATCCAGCCGGCCATTCCTGTTACCCACCCTGGTGATGCTGCCATCAGGATTCACAAACTCCCAACCCACATCCTCTCCGATGTCCAACAACCCGTTATTATTTAAATCCTCAGTTTTCGGTGCACCTTTTTGCCATCTTAAAATACCATCTACCACTACATTACTGGCAAAGCCGCCTTGTCCGTCGGCATCTTCACTAAACCGTCCCAGGTCCACATGAAGTTGTTCGCCTACGCCTTCACCATAAACCCAAAATTGCAAATAATTATGTTTGCTGTAATCCACCCCGGTTTTAGAGATCGGATACACAATAGACACCCAGGAATCAAGAGCCGGCAAATTATAGGTCAGGTCCAGGGTTTGGTCCCGGCCCTCTTCTGTTGTTTTGTCATTAATAGTTCTTTTTTCCTCATCTCCATTAGCCCATTCCAGGGTCCCTTTCTGAGTCGGATCCAGGGATTGCCTGGCGCTGCCCAATTGCCATAAGGTTTTATCTGTCGAGAAACCATCGGCAATTTCTGCCCCCTCCATATTGTCAACCATGGATTTGCCAAAAATATTCGGATTATATTTACTTTGGGCTATTTCTGCCCCGAGATCTATGTTTAATCCTGCCAGATCAAATTTCCAAATTTCCTCCGGCCGTAATTTTAATTTTGAGTCACCTTCTATCACCAGGATACTTTCCGGCGTGGAACGTACGTCCGGTACATTGCCGGGTGATGTCGCCCAGTTATATAGCACGGTGGATCCCAAGGTAAACCTGTCGCCATATTCATATTCTGTCCTGGCCCCGACAATGGTTTGCTGGAATTGGCCGCCAAAAGGCATGTATTCATAATCCACTTCTATCTCTGTGTCATCAGTAATAACCGCTTCTTGCAGGAAGGTCAGCAGGCCAATATCATAGTCAATAAAATAATCTTCATCCCTGGTTAATTCGACTCCATTCAACTTGACTTTCTCGCTTTTCTGCACTAACCCTGGCCGGAGGTTATAGGTCTTGACACTATGCCGGTATTCAACATAAACATAATTATGAAGAACGGGTATATCCAGGTAGGCTTCAGGGTGAAAAGGAAGTTCAGCCTGGAACTTCAGTGTGCCAAAATCATAATCCACATCATAAGGATAAGAGCTGGAATTAATTTCGTTGAGGGTAGAGTCCAGGATCTTGACAATGAATTTATTCGGGTCATTGATCAGCTTGGTCCCGCCCAGGTTGTAGTAGTTCTTCATCTCCCGGTTAGTCTGGCTTCCTCTCGGGCCTTTAATTACCATGCCCATTTCAGCGGAAAGGCTGGTACCGTTCGGCCTCCTATAATTGACCGCGATCACATAATTATCGCCGATCGTTTTATTAAAGGTAATGATACCTTTAGCATAATCTACCGTATAATCCAGCCCGGCATTTTGCTTGACAAAATATCCTTCGTAGGGATTACCACCCACATCATGCAATGTAGTAAGTATAGCCGTATTATTATTGCTGGAAAACTGATCCCAAAGATAAACAACCACTGTGCCGGCGGCAATTGGCAGGTCGGTAGCGGCAGCGCTTTCAGCAGGATATAGTTTGTAATACTTGCGCTTTATATAATCGTAATCAGATAATTGTTTTTTTTCAAACGTAGTATTGCCTTTAAAACGCTTAGTCTCGGTGATCCCCTTGGTGCGGCTGCCGATACCCATGACCCGTATTTTATTTTTTTCTGTTGAGACCGGCAGGGTATCGATCTTGCCGCCGAAAAGTTTTTTATTATATGACACGAACTCGGTCTGCGGCAAAGTCAGGTCAATATCGCCGAAAGCCGCTTCCTGCACCACCTCTTCAGGCTCACCTTTATAGATAACTGAAATATCCCTTTTATCCTCTTTGGTATCATCATAGTCAATATTGACGGAGATCTTAGGCCCGACCATGCCTTTGATCTTTACTTGCAGTTCCTGCTGCATTTCCAGCCGGTCAGTGACTCCTTCCGGAGTGCCGGTGATGGTCTTTTCGTCAGGATGGGCATATTTGACTTTCCCGGTTTTAATATTGATCATCTTCCGGCCGGCAATATTAAGTTTGGATTCATAAGGCAGGTTAAACTCAATTCCTTCAGCTAATTTAGTTTGCTCTTCCTGTATCTGTTCCAGGTTATTTTTGACTTTTAGCCACTGGTCGTGACTGAAAGACATTATTTTTGGTGCGGTTATTGCTGCCGGGCTGGCGCTTTGCGCCGGGGACAGAAAGGTAAAAGTGCTTAGGTTTACATTATAATTATGCTCTACTACAGGATCAGTGTTGGTTTGACGCAGTCGCATTTTAGGCGTTTGAGCCAGGATATTTGTCCCCAGCGTCAACCAGGATAAAACGACAATCAGGATAATGGCAATAAATTTCCGCAAGCTTTTCCCCAGGATAGTCATAGAATAAAAAATATATATTTATATAAGTATAGCTTAAAAAGCGCTTTTTTTCAACACAAATACTTATTTCCCTCTATTCCTTCCACGCATCTTTCTAATTGCTAAACAGGCCTAAAATAGTATATAATAAATACATGCGTATTTTAACCAGATAT